>NZ_CP159534.1:1207334-1509168 GCF_040529335.1 Streptomyces sp. HUAS MG91
CCTGGAGCGCAGTGCATGCAGCAACCACATCTGGTCGGTCTCGGAGTCCGTCCGGATCGCCAGTGCTCCACGGCCAGGCACCACTGGGATGGTGGCCAGCACGGTCCGCACCCCGCTGGGGCGCGGCGCGACCAGGAGGGTACCCGGCGGGCACGCGGCTTGGATGGGCACCGCAGTACGCACAGCCGTGCGCTCCAGGTGGACCGTACGGCTGTTCAGCACCTCCTTCGCGGCCACAAACGACGTCCCTTCCGTCCCGGCTTGCGGAACGGAAGAGGCAGAGCCTGTGACAATCCGACCGATCTCCCCCACCTGACGTTCAGCACAAGCATCCCGTCCGTCAGTGTGTTCAGCCCTTCGGAAGAGAGCGTCGGCGAGTTCTATCGCGTGGGCGGCGATTTGCTTGTTCAGAGTCAATCTGCGTTCGGCCATGGCAACGCCGTGCAACCAGCGCTCTCGGACCTCAGCAGGAGGGACCGGCACCGGCAACTGTCTGAGGGCGCCCAGTGGCAAGGTCCTGTGCTCGGAGTTCGTCGAGGACACATTCAGGTACCTGCGACTCTGCGGGGTTTTGAGCCACCACCGAAGCCAGACATCCGTTCCCTGAGCCAGGCCTTCCTCTGTGAACCGGATGACGGCTACCGATCTCGCGAACGTCCACCCTTGATGTCGCGATGTCGCGACCGCCGTTTCGCCCACGCGGCCCACAAGCACTACCAGTAGATCACCCGCTCTCAGCATGGCCTGGGGGCGCCGCTCAACCTGTTCCCAGGCGATACGAGTCGGCTCCGCATCGATCACACGCCCCTCGACGATCTCGGTGGCCCCGATCATGGGAACGCCCTCGGGATCCTGCTTCTGCTCTACGACGCTGTAGGTGACGGACTTGATTCCGATGAGGGACGCCAGATCCTCTTCGCTCCACGGGTGCGTGCGGTCACTCGATGTTCTGTTCATGCGCGCCCTCCCAAAGCTCGGATGACCCGACTCCGGGCAACCACCGACTGCTCCAGACGAAGGTGCAGTTCGTCTCGCGGGCTCAACGGATGTCCGTCTTGAACCGACGGCACGGATGACTGCTGTTGAACATGGCGAGCAGGCGTGAGGTCGTAGTCGGCCGCGATAACGTCCTCCCGGCTCACCGCACGACACCAGGACACCGTCCCCGGCGCGTCACTGGTGTCCATCGGCCGCAGCCCCTGCCAGGCAGCGAAGATGCGGATGAGCCGGTCGACGTCCGCGCCCTCGAAGCGGCGCCCCGCGGTCTGGTGTCGAGTACCCAGCTGCCGCGCGTCCGCGAAGAGGATCTCGTCCGCGTGGGGCCGGTCCCCTTTACGCAACAGCCACAGTGCCGTGCCGGACCGGGTATGGGGGAACAGCCCGGCAGGCAGGGCCACGATGCCCACGATCAGGCCCTCCTCCACGAGGGCCCGGCGGATGCGGGTGTCGGCGACATTGGTGTTGCGCGCGGCGCCGGACGACAGGAGGACTACCGCGCGGCCGACCGGCCCGAGGTCGGCCAGGATGTGCTGCGCCCAGGCGAAGTTCGCGTTGGCCCGCGGGGGTCGGCCAAGGAACCAGCGCGGATCGTCGTCCAGCTCTCCATGCCCCCAGTCACTCATGTTCACCGGGGGGTTGGTGATGACGACGTCCGCCGGAGTGTCGGAGAGCCCCGTGCGCAACGTGTCGACGGTGTCCTCGCCCAGCTCAACGCGCAGTCCATGCAGGGCCAAGTGCACCGCCGCGACATAGCGCGCCTGGTGCCGTATGTCAGCCCCGGACAGTTGCACGTCACCACCGCTGTGTGCCCGCGCCCAGTGGGCCGCGGCGCGCAACAGCCGCCCGCTCCCGCACGCCGGATCCCGCACGCGCTCGCCCGCCTGTGGTGCGGCGAGTCCGGCGAAGAGTTGGGCCACGTCGTCCGGCGTGTAGTAGTCGCCGCCCCCCTTGGAGTGACGGGTGGAGTACCGGTCGAGGCAAGCGCCGAACAGGCCATCGACCGTCTCCAGTTGGTCGACCTCAGCAATCAGCCATTCCAGAGCCGCATGGACCTGGGCCGAAAGTCGGCCGGCCTCCGTCGCACGACGTCCGGCAAGGGCCTGGCCGACTCGCGTACGCAGCCAGACCGTGTCCAGAGTCTGGCCGATGTGTCCGGCACCTCGTACGACCTCGCTCCACCCAGCGCTCGAACAGGAGCGCAGGTAGATCACCTGATAGACGAGGCGGTACGCCGTGTTGGCATCGACGGCGAGCAGCAACTGGTCGAGAGCTCGCCAGACGCGGCGGAACGCCAGGGTGTCCTGCCCCAGTTTCCTCATGGTCATGACGTCCGCAACCAAGTGACCGTGGCCAGGCCGATCAGCATCGTCGCCCCGCAGGCGCCTCCGCCGTATTTGATCGCCCCGATGAGCTGTCCTGCGTCCGCGTACTCAAGGATGCCTGCCACAAGTCCGACCACGACGGATACCAGGACAATCACGGCCAAGAGCAGCTTTCTGTGCTGCACCTTCCAACTCCCCTCACTGCCAGAGGTGTTCAGCGGACCGTTCCGCCGCCATGAACGTAGCCGTGAAGGGCACGCACCGTCTCGCAGCATGGGATTTTGTTTTTCTTCCTCCTCGACGGGTCCACGCCTCGGTTCTCTCGGCGTCAGAAGAGGGGACGACAGGCTACTCGGTCCGGACGTCGTCATCACTCCTCGCAGGTGGATGCGGGTGCAAGCCGGTGCCGAGCCAGTCGCGAGCCAGTGCCGAGCCACCCGTTTCGGCCTCAGCCCCGCCCTCTCCGGAGTGGCGAAGACTCTTTACGTTCGATTCGGTCGCTCAATGCAGGGCGGTGGCACCGATCAATGACGGCGGGCCGACGCCGGGCCATCGCACACACCGCGCCACCGACATCGCAGAGGCCCACCGGTGGCACGCCCATGGACCGGAACTGGCACGGCCTACTGGCAGGAGTGGGGCAGCAGTTGTCCGCCCCGATCGGCAGGAGTTCATGCAATGGCCCCCACTCACCGTCCGGCCCGTACCATCACCGCCGTCCCCACCCGCGCCGCTTGCCCGGCCGCCACCCGGTCGCCGGTGCAGGCGCTGGAGGCCGCCTTTCTCGCGCTCGCCGCGGAGCCTGTCCCGCTCACGCTGCCCGCGCACCTGCTGGGCGAGACGGAGGCAGCGCCCGTGTTGCCGGTGGATCAGTTCCGCAGCCGGCTGGCGCATCCTTCGACCGCCCCGTTCTGCCGCGCGCAGGCCTGGCAGGAGGTGGCTGGTCGCGCTCAGGAGCGGGGCGCCCCGTGGGATCTGGTGGCCGTCGCGCTGACCGTGCCGGTGCTGCACCGGATGCTCGCCCGCCTGGCCCGTCCCGCGCAGCTGGAGCGGGCCGAGCTGGAGCAGGAGGCGCTGGCCGCGGTGGCTGGTGCCCTGCGCACCGTGGACGTCGAACGGGCCGATGTGGGGCGGGAGTTGTTCTCGGCGGCTGATCGGGCGGTGAACCGCCTCGCCTATGCGGCCCGCCGTCGTGACCGGCACGAGACCTCCGCGACGGCCCTGCACCTGGGCCGTCGCGCCCACCCCGCCGCAGGCCAGCTGACGAGCCCGGCGGAGACGAGTGGAGCGTCCTGGCCCGCGCGGTCACAGCGGGGGTAGTGAGCGTGGCCGAGGCGCGGCTGATCGCCCGGTCGCGGCTGCGCAGGGAGCCGATGCAGCGCCTCGCCGACGAGCAGGGAGTAAGCGTGCGCTGCGTATACCGGCACCGGGCCGCCGCCGGGAAGTATCTGGCCGCCTACCTCCGGCAGCAGTTGCGCACCGAGTAACCCGGCCCGTGCTCCTGAGCGTCCGCGATTTCGTTCCCGGCCGGGTGTCAATTTCTGCGGGTGGCATCCCTATATACGGATGAGCAGGAGCGTCCGAGGTCCGCCAGGCACCGGGCGCCACTGCCACCTCACACAGCCGCGCGGCCCGGTGCCGGGCACGCGTACTACCCTCCCGGCTTCGCCGCATGGCCGGTGGCCGGGGTGAGCGCCTCCGTCTCGCGCTGACACCCGAGCCCCTTCCCCGATGCCCCCTTCGTGAAGGAGGACGGCTCCGGGTCAGGGACCGCCGCTCACCCCACCCCGCTTCTTCCTTTCCCCTTCTTCTCCGCAGCCGTCCGCTCGTCGAGCCGTGGCGGCGGCGTCCACTGCCCGCCCCATGTTGTGGAGGTTCCTCGTGCTCGCTCGTCTCTCCCGCATGCGGGCTCGCACGCGCCGTCACCTAGTGCGCCGCTGGGGCATCCCTGCCGTCCGGGTGGTGTTCGTCGCCCTGCTCACCTTTGCCGTACTGATCTCCGATCCGCCGTCCTCGTGGGCGGTCGCGGACATCCCCACCGTGATCACGAATCTGCGGAACTGGATTGTCGGCATCCTCGCCGGGCTCGCCACGCTCTTCCTTACCTTCGGCGGGCTGCGCTATCTGATGGCCGGCGGGGACCCCGGTGAAGTCGAGGCGGCCAAGCGGGCGTTGAAAGCCGCTGCTATCGGCTACGGCCTGGCCATCCTGGCCCCGATCCTGGTCACCACATTGCAGGGCATCGTCGGGGCCGGAGAATGAGCGCCAACCGGCCCGTACAGCGCGTTCTTCTGCGCTCCGCCTGTCTCCTCGCGCTCGTACTCGTGCTGGAGACAGGAGCAGGTGTCGGCGAGGCGCAGGCTGCCATCGCCTCGCCCGTCCTGGCCCCGGCCGCACCGCCGGATCCCGAGCCGCATCCGCAACCTGGCCCCACTCCGCCCGGTACCACTCCCGCACCGACGCGCCCGGATCCCGTCCCCGGACCGACCCCGGCGCCCGGCCGCCCCACCCCCGAGCCCGATCAGCCACCCCCGTCCGAGCCGTCGCCGGGACCGACGCCTCCGGCCTGCGAGGCAACCGGAACCGAGTGCGACAAGGGCACCGGGTTCGGATTCTCCGGGCTTCTCGACATCCCCGGCATGATCATCGATGCGGTCACCGGGTTCATCGGCTCGATCATCGAAGGCATCCTCAAGCCGGTCCGCGAACTCCTCGCCGCCACCCTGCTGGCCACGCCGAACGTCACCGAACAGGAGCCGGTGAAGCGGATGTGGCAGTCCAGTCTGGCCGCCGCGATCGCCCTGTACGTGCTGTTCATCATGGCGGGCGGAATCACCGTCATGGGCTACGAAACCATGCAGTCCCGATACGCCCTGAAGCAGATCGCGCCGCGCCTGCTGCTCGGGATGGTTGCTTCCGCTTCCTCGCTCACCGTGATGGACAAGGCGATTCAGCTCGCCAACGCGCTCTCCGGGGCGGTGATGGGCACCAGCACGAAAGAGGTCGGCCAGGGCTTGGCCGAGCACATCTTCCCGCTGTTCCTCGCCCGCGCGCAGCTGTATCTCGCCTTGTTCGCCCTGCTGTTGCTGATCATGGTGTGCGCGGTGCTGTTCGGCTACGTGGTGCGCGTCGCCGTCCTCGCGCTGCTCGCCGTCGCCGCACCGCTCGCGCTCGCCTGTCACGCGCACCCGCTCTCCGACGGCGTCGCCCGTTTGTGGTGGCGCGCGCTGTGGGGGTGCCTGGCGATCCAGATCGCCCAGTCCATGGCGTTCGTACTGTCCCTGAAGCTGTTCTTCGCGCCCGGCAACACCGTCCTCGACTTCCCGAACCCGGGCCGGCTGGGGCCACTGCTGGCCGGACTGGCCCTGTTCTGGGTGCTGTTCAAGATCCCCGGCTGGTGCACGCAGGTCATCCTGCGCGGCACCCCGATCACCCCGCCACGCGGCGGCGGGATGGTGCGGAAGCTGCGGCAGATTGCGCTGTGGCAGCTGCTCAACACCGCCGCTCCCGGAGCAGGAAGTCTGCTGGCGCGTCGGGGCGGGGGCGGCGGCCTGGGCCGTCTCGGAGGTGGGGGCGCGCGTCGTCCCGGCCCTCCCGGCGGAGGTCCACGGCCCCGCGGCCCCAGTGGTGGTCCGCGCCGTGGCAGCCCCGCCGGCCCCGGTGGCAGGCGTCCGCCGCGTCCCGGGCCCGGCGGTCCGCCCTCCGCTCCCGGCGCGCGCCCGGGCCTTGCGGGTCCAGGCCCAGGCCCGGCCGCGACGACCGGCACGCCAACGTCACCGGCGCCGACCAGCCCCGCACCGCCCCCAGCTCGCCCCGCACAAGGTGGAACGCGCAGCGTGCCGCATCCCGCG
This sequence comes from Streptomyces sp. HUAS MG91, assembly GCF_040529335.1. Taxonomy (GTDB): domain Bacteria; phylum Actinomycetota; class Actinomycetes; order Streptomycetales; family Streptomycetaceae; genus Streptomyces; species Streptomyces tabacisoli. The sequence goes on from NZ_CP159534.1 coordinate 1,213,507, forward strand.
CAGGCTCGCCGCCGACGGCAGTTGAGCCTTCCGATCCCGGTCACGCGAGTTCCTGCCCGGCCACCGCGCCCCGTCCAGACGCGGCTGCCCGTGAACGCGCCCCGCGTCCCCCGCACCCCACCCGCCACAACGCCACCCACCCCCGTTCGGGCCCCGGCACCAGCAGGCCAGTCCGCCCGCACTGCTGTGCCTCGCGCCCGGCAGCTCGCCCTGCCCATTCCCGCTGCCCGCGTCCGCGTGCGTCCGCCGCGCCCGGTGCAGTTGCGGCTCCCACTGGAGCCGCCCACCGCTCCGCCCGCCTCACCCAGGAGGTAGCCGACCATGTCCGACCCCATCGACGACCACGTCACGTCGGCCCGGATTCCCTCCGACATCAGCCGCAGCGACAAGATCGTCGGGCCGTTCACGGCCCGTCAGGCCGCCTTCCTCGCCGTCGGCGCACTGGTGCTGTACGGCGGCTGGTGGTTGTCGCGCCCCTATCTGGACCCGCTCGCCTACGCGGCCCTCGTCATCCCGATTGCGGGGACGATCACCGCGATCGCTCTCGGGCGGCGCGAAGGCGTCGATCTGGACCGCTTCCTACTCGCCGCCGTAGCCCATGCCCGTACGCCCAAGCGGCGCGTCCACGCTCCCGAGAGCGTCGGGCCGCTGCCCGATCTCGTGCCCACCCGCATGGCCCGGGCGGCGGGCCGAGCCCCGGCCGCGATGCGCATGCCGCACCGCGGCGTCGCCCCGGCCGGGGTGTTGGACCTGCGCAGCGAGGGCAAAGCGGCCCTGGCGACCTGCTCGACAGTCAACTTCGAGTTGCGCTCCGGGGCCGAACAACAGGCCCTCACGGCGGCGTTCGCCCGCTGGCTCAACTCGCTGACCGTTCCGACTCAGTTGCTGGTGCGTTGTCATCGCGTCGACCTGACCCCGCTGGCAGGCCGGCTCCACGAGGACGCCGCTGCTCTGCCCCACCCGGCCCTGGAGCATGCGGCCCGCGCCCACGCCGACTTCCTCGCTCAACTCGCCACTGGCCGGGACCTGTTGGCCCGCCAAGTCGTCCTGGTCGCCCGCGAACCCGCGCCCGCGCGCGGCGCTGCGCGGCGGGCGGACGCCGACCGCGCCCTGCAGCGCATCAACGAGGCGGACCGTGCGCTCGCCGCGGCCGAGATCACCGTCACGGCGCTGGACGGCCCGCAGAGCGCCGAACTCATCACCTCCGCCTGCAATCCGGACACCCCTGCAGCGGTCGTCGGGTGCGGTGGCTGCAGCATCTCGTCATACGTCATCTCCGCACTGCTGATCTCCTCCCCCACATAGTCGAGCCGCACCTCCCAGTCACCGCCGGGGAACACTCCCAGGTCCAGCACCCCCAAGGCGCACCGCGCCGCGTCGCACAAATCGACGCGGGCGTCCCTGATACGGAACCGGTCATCCCGCGCGGCTCGCGCGGCGAAGTAGTCCACGAAGCCAGCGCTCATCTTTGACAGGGTCGGGCGCAAGGGAAGGTCACCGTCGCATATCCCGCCCCAATAATGATCGACGGACGCGCTCATGCCCTTGAGCACGGCCTCGACCTGCCGCCCCGCAACCCTGTGCCCCGTCACCCTCAAGTCCGTCATGGCCAACAGCCTGTCAGCCCGCACTGACACCGCGCCGAGCCGGGCCTGGAACTACCCCGGCGCCGCTTCTGCCTCTGCGGCAGAGCAGCGGACTCGAAGAACGCCGCCAAGAACATCACCGTGGCCGTTCGCGTCGCCGACATGCACGACCTGTTGCGTGTTCAAATAATCGACTGATCTGCCGAGTGCCGAGCCAGGCACGCAGTTGCCTCAGATCCCGTCCCCGCCGCCGTGAGGACGCACAGCATGATTCAGGCCACTCCGTCTGAAGCACGTTGCCTCTGCAATGCCGAATGGGAGAGGATGTTCGACGAACTATGGGGCTTACGGTGCGCGCGCGCCGCATGAGGCATGGCGGCGGCGGGTTCAACCGTGGTGACCGGGGACCAAGGGGGAACCGATGAAGTTCGACATGGGATCGACGACGCTTGCGACGCTGACCAAGTCCACGAGCGGGTCGAGTGACGATCTGGGCGCGCTGATCCAGCAGTTGATCGCCGCCGCGCAGCCGTTGGAGGGGAAGTTCAACGGCGAGGGCAAGGCGATGTTCGACGCGTTCAAGGCGCACTCGGACGAGATCACGGCCGCGCTGAACGGCTCGTTGTCCTCGATCCTGGGCGGCCAGTCCGGGATGGACACCGCGTTCGGCACCGGTGACCAGGAGCAGTCGGACAACGCGCAGCAGAACATGAGCGCCGCGAACTTCGACGCGGCCCGCTTCAGCGGCTGAACCACACGCGGCATCACACGGGGAGAGGGATTCATCATGGCGACTTCGGACCGGCGCTCGTACGACACCGGCGCCTCGGCAGAGGTGCAGGGCAGCCTGCAGGGCATCATCGGCCGCCTGGAGACGGTCCTCGGCGACCGGGACCGTGCGGTGAAGACCGCGATGGCCGACTACCAGGCCGACGGCGTCTCGGACGAATACCACGGCAAGGAAGTCCGCTGGAACCGCGCGGCGAACGAGGTGCGCGACATCATCCAGTTGGTGCGTACAACGCTGGAGAAGAACGACGCGACCGCCCAGTCCACCCTCGCCAAGGCGCGGGCCGCGGTGAACAACATCGGTTGAGACAGCGGGAGTTACGTGCGTTTCCGGCCCGGTGTGATGCCCGGGCCGTCTACGGGGATGAGGGGTTTGTCGTGACGGGGTGGGACATCGACCCGGCCGGGGTGTCCGGCGTGTTGTCCAAGTCGGGCACCGCAGCGAAGGACATGTCGAAGGCGGGCGGCGCGATGCAGAAGGACCTGGAGTCCGCGTCCTCCGCCGCAGGAACGCTCACCAGCCAGTACGGCCCGTACACCAGCACCGCAGGTGTGGTCGGGTCAGCGCTGGCGCAGTTCGCACAGCACTGGAACCGGGACCTGGTCTACATCGCCCGGCGCACCGAGAAGTCATTGAACGGGGCGGCCGAGGCCACCACCGCCTATGTGCACGGTTCGCAGGAGCAGGCGGCCAACGCTCAGCAGGAGGCGGCCAAGGAGCCGGCGATCGACATGCCGGGAGCAGGCGAGATCGGGCATCGTACGGAGGGTCGGTAGCGGTGAGCGAGCAGCTGATCGACCCTGCCGGCATCCCGCACTTCATCGGTGACCTCGCCACCCTGGACACCGACGTCACAAGCCTGACCGTGCACGCCGGTGAATTCCGCACGGCAGGCTCGGACGTGCACACGGAGTTCCAGGGCCTTTCCGCGTTCTACCAAGCGCCGGAAGCGGACGAGCTGTTCGCCTCCACGCTGCCGGTGAAGACGAAGACGGACGCGTTCGCCGACGACCTGGAGAAGGTCGCTAGCGCGCTGTCCGCCTACAGCACCGAGGTGCAGCCCCTGGTCCAGAAACTGGAAACCCTCAAAGCTGACGCGACCGCTTTCGTCAACTCCGTTTCCGGCGACGACGACTGGCGCAAGGACCAGGACAAGGTCGACCACAACAACGATCTGTGGCACGACGTCAACCACACCGTCGCCGCCTTCCAGTCCGCCGAACGTGCCTCCTACAACAAGATCATGGCGCTGATCGACGGCACACGGTTGACCACCGACGACGGCTCGCACGGCGAGGGCATGTACGGCTTCAAGGCCGACGACCTCGACCACGCCGAAGAAACCCCGTGGGGCTCGTCGGCCGAGCGCGAGTACGAGGGCATCGAGTGGCTGTACCACCGGGCCAAGAGCTTCGTGTGGGACGGCTTCATCGTCGACGGCGTATGGGGCACCATCAAGGGCCTGGGCACCCTGGTCGGCTTCGACGGCTGGGACATGGCAGGTGAGGCCTGGAAACACCTCGGCCAGCTCGCCATCGCCTCCTCCATCACCATGATGCCCGGCGTCGGTGTCGCCTACTGGACGGCCCCCGAGGACAAGCTCCCCTCCTGGCTGCGCGAATCGCGCACCACCATGAAGGAGACCGGCAAGGCCCTGGTCGCCTGGGACACCTGGAAGACCAACCCGTCCCGCGCCGCTGGCCAGGTCACCTTCAACGGACTCACCGCCATCTTCACCGGCGGCTCGGGCAGCGCCGCCTCCGGCGCGGGCAAGGCCGGAGCCGTCGCCCGCGCCCTGTCCGTCACGGGCAAGGTGGCACGGATTGTCGACCCGATGACGTACGTCGGCAAGGCCGGCAAGTTCGCCCTGGTCAAGGTCGGCGATACCTTCACCGCCCTCAAGAACCTCAAGTCGGGTGTCAGCCTCGACCTGCTCAAGCAGGCCGACGCCATCAAGTCGCCCCGCATCCCGGAGACGGCGATCCCCTACGTGGACAACGCCACTGGCAAGGTCGTCTACCTCACCGACGAAGGTCACCTCCTCAACTCCGACGGCAGCCTGCACCAGCACGCCGAGCAGGCGCCCGGCGAGGTGTCCGCCGCCGACCGGACACGCCTCGACTCCAGCCAGCAGCCATCTGTCGGAACAGGTACACGAGAGCCTCAACTTGTGGGCGCCCATGCAGCAACGAACTCGGCTGGCGATGCGGGCCAGACGAGTGGGCATGTCGCTGGAAGTACCGCAAGGAATCTTGATCAAGGCTCAACAGCTGCGCACTCGGCGGCTGGCTCGGGAAGCTCGCATGGTTCAGCACACGGGCCGACGCCGGACCACAGCGTTCCGGCTGGAACGAGGCCAGGCCCCGGGGCGCCGGATGGCGGCGCTCCACACGCGGCTGCTCCCGACGGGCAGAACGCGGATCACCATGCCAATGGCGCCCAAGGCAGTAACGGTGGGGATTTGACCCCTGCGGAGCGCCAAGCCATTCAGGACGAGCATGTCCGTAAGGCCAACGAAGAGCCGGACTGGTTCAAAGAGAACTACAACAAGGAAGGGCATCGCCTACCCCCCAAGGACAGACTCGTCGACGGAGCCGAGCTGCCCATCTTGGCCAAGAAACCCGGCGGGGGTTGGGTTGCCAAGCACGACATGCCTAGCGGCCCGTCGGAAATCAAGTTGGGGACGAAGCCGCTTCCCCGTAGCACGGCGCCCCATGACGTTCTTCCTACCCTCGACAAGACAACCGCCAACCGCCAGGCCTACAAGCACCTCATCAACGCGCAGAAGGCGTTTGACGAAGTACCGTCGGCGGCGAACCACACATCCCTGACCACAGCTCAAGACGCGTACGCCAAGCAGCTTGGCGACGTGCCGCCGAACAGCAAGATTTCCGAGAAGCTCGGCGAGGAAGCATCTCGGCTCCACGTGATTCCGCACGAGTTCCCGGGCGCCAAGGAAATTGTCCTCCCGAAGACGCCCAATGGGGCCCACGTGTTCGACGGCGCCTACAGGATCGACGACGACGGAATCCTCATCGCCGAGGACAAGGCCCCGAAGAACGATCTCGACTGGCGGCAGGGCCGCGCTGATCCCGAGGATCCGGCAAATCCGCACGACGGTGATGACGGCGGGGCGGCCGGCATGAGGGTGAAGCAAGGCACGCGTCTGTATCTGCGGACCATCTTGGCCGAGATGACCAGACGTGGTGGGCGCGACGCCGAACTTGCGCGCGAGTTCCGGGAGGCACTGAAGGCCGGTAAGTTGAGGTATGTCCTGGTCAAGGCCCAAGAGCCCAATGGTTCGGCCTATGCTGGCGCCGTGTTCGAAGAAATGAAGATCTACTGAGAGAGGGGGCAACGTGGCCATCCACATTCCCCGTCACGACTTCCCCGTGGCCGACGTGGACGAGACCGTGAGGCCGATCGTCCAAAGCGCAGAAGAGGCGCTCTCAGGCATCGAAACATCGGACTTCGATCGCTTCGATGCCTTGGACTACTCGCTGACGGTTGCCAAGTGGGCCTGCCTGACCGACCCCGCAGCGGAGGAATCTCCGACATGGGAAGCCTGGATCACTGCTATGCAGGTGGGCTCGGGCCTGTTCATCTCGGGGGCCTCCAACGAGGGGCCCGTCGCTTGCCGCATCGGCAGCAAGGGCGAGATCAAGCACCTGCCCGCAACCGGCCCGCAAGAGTATCTACACGCGGGCAATTGGCTCACATCCTACTATCTTGCAGTTATTTGCCGAGAAAACGAACGAATTGACCAGTTGGTCCGCATTCCAGTCTCGTTCTTGCGCGCCTCTGGAATGGAGTTCGACGAGTACATCTACGCATGGGTGGAAACCCTCCAAAACGCCTGGTTCGGGCGCCCTGAGACCTGGGAGACGCTCGTCACCGCGATCGATGGAACGGACCCAGCCGCACCTCACATCGCAAGTGCCGAACTCATGTTGAAGATCCTCTATCCGCCACTCGAAGTCTTCCAGCGTTACCAGCGGCAGGACCCGGAGCCCTTCAACGCTGCTCTTGAACAGGCTCTCACCTGGCACCGTGAGTACTGGACCGATGACGAGGCTCGCACACGAAGCGGCGAGGGCCTGGTAGCCCTTGGCCCGCTAGCCATCGCCTGCATGGCCTTCGACGCGGATATCCCGGTCGAAATCGAATCTGAGTATCTTCCCCGCCACCTCTTGCAGCGAACATGGGTCGGCCAACTGGCCACCTGATAGGCCCCGTTAGCAGTCTGGAATCGATCCATGTCAGCCCAGGAATACGACAGCCAGCTTCTTGAGTCGGTGTCGGTACGTCGGCGGCGGCTGCGCGATGCGGTGTTGTTCGGTGCGCAGCGGCAACGACGCACTGTCGACGAACGCCTCGGGAAGGCCTTCACGGGAGTCGTGATCGCTGCCGTACTGTGCGCCGGATGCGTCGGGTGGTCCTTCATCTCTCACAGAGTGATCGGCAAGAGCGGCATCAACACCACCGTCCCCGTATCCACCCCCGCAACGACACCAGTTCAATCGCCGAGAAGTACGGATTCCGCTCGATGATAGGTTCGAACGCGTGATTTCTCAGGGGGCTGTGAGCCGTAACGCGACGGTGTTGAGTCGGGTGACCTTGGTCGGTGAGCGGCGACGGGTGGACTTGGTGCTGCCGTCCCAGGAGCCGGTGGGTCTACTTCTTCCCGAAGTGATGCGGCTGCTCGGGGACCGAGAGGGTGAGCGACCGCAGAGCCGCCATCTGGTGACGGTCGATGGCAGTGCGCTGGCGCCGGACGCGACGCTCGAATCCTCGGGAGTACCTGATGGTGCAGTACTGCGATTGGTGCGCCTCGAGGACTCTCCGTCTGCTCCGGTCATCCATGACGTGAGCGATGAGGCAGCCGGCGATCTGGACATGCAGGCGTGGCGCTGGGATGCGCGGGCTCGGCAGATCGCGGCAGTGGGCGCGTGCGTGGGGTGGGCGCTGGTCGCCTCCCTCTTGGCGCGGGCCGGGTTCGAGGCACGGGCAGTAGGCGTTGTCCTGCTGGTGATCGCGACGGTGGCCGCGGCGGCCGGTGCGTTGCTGGGGCGGGCCGGGCGTAAGGGGCTTGCCGCGGCGCTGATCGTTGCGGGGTCGGTGGTCGGGATGCAGGGAGCGTGGGCGCTTGCGGGTGCCCACGGCTGGTCCGGCGCCGTACGGTCCGAGGCCGTGGCCGGTGTCGTAGTCGTAGCGTTGCTGCTGCTCGGTTGGTTCACGCCGATGGGGCGTGGCGCCTTGGTCGGTGCAGGTGCTCTGGCCGGAGCGGCGGTGTGCTGGGAGGTCGCGCTCGCCACGCAGTCGGGCGGGACCGACCCGGTTGGTTCGGCTCGTGCGGGGGCGCTGCTCGCAGTGATGTCCGTGGTGGTGCTGGGTGTGCTGCCCCGACTCGCGCTGATGGCATCCGGGCTCTCCGGTCTGGACGACCGGCGCTCGGCAGGTACGTCGGTGAGCAGGTTCCAGGTGACGACCGCACTGGCCGCCACGCACCGCGGGATGGCGCTCGCGACGGTCGTCATGGCCGTGTCCGCGGCGGTCGCTGGTGTGCAAGTGGTGCGTACGGTGACCACGTGGACCGTGCTGTTGGCCATGGCCGTCGCCCTCGTGCTGGCACTGCGGGCGCGCGCCTATCCGCTCACCATAGAGGTCGTAACGCTGGTGGCCGCGTCGGGAGCAGTGATGGTGCGGCTGGCCTGGTTGTGGCTGGAGCAGAAGGGCGCGGCGGGTCCGATGGCGCTCTTGGCGGTGCTGGCCGTGGTGCCGTTGGGGGTGCTGGCCGTGGAGCCTGCCGAGCATGTGCGAGTGCGGCTCCGCAAGGTCGGTGACGTGTTGGAGTCGATCGGAGTGATCGCCCTGTTCCCGCTGGTGCTCGGCGTGTTCGGGGTGTACGGGCGACTGCTCGACACCTTCGCGTGAGGTGAGGGTGATGACGAGTTCCGGCCGCTGGCAGGACGATGTACTGCGAGACCTTCAGGCGTCCGCCGATCAGCAGGCGGCTTCGGCTGATCCTCGGCTGCCGTTGCCGGTGCGTCGGCCGGACGAGGAACGCCCGCATCCGGGGCAACCACGCACCGTCTCCCATCACGAACCTGGGAACAACACCTTGCCTGTCCCTCCCGCTCCGGCCCGGGCGTCGCCGCCTTCGGCCGACATCCCCTCGATGATGCAGCCGTCGTCGTCTCCTGCCTCAGCTCACCCCGTCCCACCGCACCCGCATCCGCCGTCCCAGCCCGTCTCACCGACTCCTGCGGTACGTCCGTCCGGCCAGGCCCGGTTGCCGACCCAGACGCCCGAGTCGGTACCCACGCTGGACCCGCGCCTCGCGATGGCACTCGGCTCTCCGCAGCACGGCGACTCGGTGGCCCGACGCACCGGACGCAGTCTGCGCAAGCTGGCCTCGTCCGCCGCTCGCGACGTCACCGAGGAGTCCCGCCTCGCCCAGGCACTGCAGCAGCCGGTGACCACGGGCCGGGTGATCGCGGTGACCTCGATCCGCGGCGGCGTGGGCAAGACCACCACGGCGGCGCTGCTCGCGCGCACCCTGAATCACTACCGGCACGACCCGGTACTGGCCCTGGAGGCGGACTCCGCGTTGGGCACTCTACCGGTGCGCCTGGGCGCGGAGTCAGTGCGCTGGTCGTGCACCGACCTCGCGCACATCCTCACCCCGTCGATGCAACTGACGGACATCACCGGCTACTTGGTGCCCGTATCGGATGGGGGTTGGCTGCTGCCCGCAGGCAATGGCCGGCTCAGCCCACCATTGGACATCCCCACCTACCGCACGGTCACGCTCGCGCTGCGCCGCTACTTCGCCGTCACGGTTGTGGACTGCGAGTCGCTGCCCGGTGAGGTGGCCCGTACCGCGATGGACACCGCCCACGCGCGGGTGGTGGTCGCCCCGCGTACAGCCGAGGGCGTCAACGCCACCCGCATCGTGCTGGACTGGCTCGCCCAGCTGCCGCACGCCGCGCTCGCCTCCACCGTCGTGGCGCTCACCACGACCAGCAACGATCCGTCCCTGGAGCTGAAGGCGGCCATGGCCCACCTCCGCGAGACCGGCGTCACCGTCGTCTCCCTGCCCTACGACCGGCATCTGTCCGGCGGCGGCCCCATCCGCACCGACAAGCTCGGCGAGACCACCAGGCGCGCAGCCACCGAACTGACCGCCGAAGCCCTGCAGCGGGCGGTGCGCGTCCGGTGACCCAGCACTTGATCCACCGCCCGGCCCGGTCCACCCGTCCGCTGCCTCCCGTCGAGGCCCGCACCATCGAGCCGCCGCCGAACCTGCCCGAGGGCAAGACGGGCAGCCCGGCCACCGCCCTGCTGCCGATGGCCGGTGTAGCCAGCTCGGTCGTCATGATGACCGTGATCCGATCCAGCCAGTTCGCCGGCCTGGGCGCCGTCGTCTTGATCATCGCGCTGCTCGGCGCGGTCGCGCTGTTCCTGTCGCAGCGCGGGAAGGCGCAACGCCAGCGGCGCGTGCAGCGCGAGCGATATCTGGAGTATCTGGAGGAACTGCGCACCGAGTTGGGCGAGACGGAGCGCGCCCGACGCCAGGCCGCCCGCGTCCTGCATCCGGCTCCGGCCGCCCTGTATGACGTGCTGCGCGATCCGGCGCGGGTGTGGGAGCGGCGGCGTACGGACAGCGACTTCCTTCAGGTGCGGGCAGGCGTCGGTGATGTCCCCGTGCAGGAGCTGGCGATCGGACAGAACACGGGCGGGGGGCGTGATGACGCCGCCGGATCCCTTCATGCTGAACGAGGCCCGCGCGGTGCAGGCGCGCTTCGCCCACACCCCTGATCACCCGCTGCTCGTGCCGCTGGACCGGATGGGCAACGTCAGCGTCGTCGGCGACCGAGACGGCGTCCTGCGGGTGGCCCGTGCCCTGCTGATGCAGGCCTGCACGACGCACGCCCCGGACGACATGGCCCTCGCGCTGGCCACACCCGGGGAGCGGATGGAGGAGTGGGAGTGGGTCAAATGGCTCCCGCACGTCCTCGATCCGCAGTCCACCGGCCAGCCGGTGGCCGCCCGCCGGATCGCCCCCGACCTGACGCAACTCGCCCAGGTGATCGGCACAGACCTCAAGCGCCGTGCCTCGTACGCGGCGGAGGTGCGCCGAGGCCTGTCCGACCAGAAGGCACTCGATCTGGCCGACCGGCTCCTCGTGGTCAGCGACACCTACGGCGAGAACGCCGTCGACCTGCCCCGGCCTGACGCCGCCGTCGCCCTGGACGCGATGGGCGTAACAATGGTGCACCTGCTGGCCGAACAGATCCACGAACCCGACCACGTCACCGTCCGGATCACCGTCGACGCGGACCGGATCACCGTGGAAGATCTGCGGCAGCAGACCATCATCCGCGCCACCGGGGTGTCCGACGACGCGCCGCTCTTCGCCGCCGAAGGCCTCGCCCGCGCCCTGGCCCCGCTGCGGCTGTCCGCCGAATCGGCCGCCGAGGGCACCCCGGTATCCGGGCCCGTCGACTTCACTCAACTCTTGGGCATCGACGACCTGACCGCCCTCGACCTGCCCCGTCACTGGGCGCCCCGCGGCGACCGCGACTTCCTGCGCGTCCCCATCGGTGTCGACGACCGCCACCAGCCGGTCCTGCTCGACCTGAAGGAATCCTCTGAACTCGGCATGGGCCCGCACGGGTTGTGCGTCGGCGCGACCGGCTCCGGCAAGAGCGAACTGCTGCGCACCCTCGTCCTCGCCCTGGTCACCACGCATGCTCCGGACGACCTGGCGATGGTGCTGGTCGACTACAAGGGCGGCGCCACCTTCGCCCCGTTCACCGGCCTGCCGCACGTCGCCGGCGTCATCACCAACCTGGAGAACCAGGCCGGCCTCGTCGAACGCGTCCACACCTCACTGGCTGGCGAGATCAAACGCCGCCAGCAGGTACTGAAGGACGCGGGCAACATCGCCGACATCGGCCACTACCGCGCCCTGCGCGCCGGCGAACGCCCCGACCTCGAACCCCTCCCCCACCTCTTCGTCGTCATCGACGAATTCGGTGAACTCATCACGGCGAAACCGGACTTCATCGACCTGTTCCTGTCCATCGGCCGCATCGGCCGATCCATCGGTGTGCATCTGCTGCTGTCCAGCCAGCGCATCGAGGGCGGCAAGCTCAAGGGCCTGGAGACATATCTGTCCTACCGGCTGGGGCTGCGCACCTTCTCCGCGGATGAGTCGCGTACGGTCCTGGAGACCACGGACGCCTTCCAGCTGCCGCCGCTGCCCGGCTTCGGCTATTTGAAGGTCGACACCTCCACCTACACCCGGTTCAAGGCGGGCTACGTCTCCGGCCTGTACAACGGGCCCGCGCTGCGCGAGAGCGCGGCCGATGACGAGCCGCTCGCCTGGCCCTACCCGGCCTACAACACCTCCGCCGCAGTGCAAGAGCCCGTGGCGGACGACGCGGTACCAGTACCTCGCGAGACGGGTCCCACCGTCCTGTCGACGGCGATCAGCCGACTCACCGACGCCGCCGAGCCGGTGCGCCGCATCTGGCTGCCGCCGCTCCCCGAGGCCATGGCCCTCGACATGGCGGCAGGCCCCGTCCAGGCCTCGTCCGATGGGCTCCGACTCCCCCACCCTCAGGGCCCGTTGCAAGTGCCGCTCGGCATCCTCGACGACCCGGCCACCCAGCGGCAGGGGCCCTGGGTGCACGACCTGAACGTGGCGGGCGGGCACACCGCCGTCATCGGCGGCCCGGCCTCAGGCAAGACGACCCTGCTGCGCACCCTGGCACTGTCCCTCGCACTGACCCACACCCCACGCGACGTCGCCCTCTACGGCCTGGACCTGGCCGGCGGCGGCCTGTCCGCGCTCGCTGGACTGCCGCATGTCGGCGGCATCGCCGGCCGCGCCGAGAGTGAACGCGCCGCCCGCACCATCGCCGAAGTCCGCACCATGCTCACCGAACGCGAGCAGGTCTTCCGCGAACACGGCATCGATTCCATCGACCAACTCCGCACCCTGCGCGCCAAGGGCGAACTGCCCCAGCTGGGCGCCACCGACGTGGTGCTGCTCATCGACGGAATCGGTGCGCTGCGCGACGAGTTCGCCCACCTCGACGACGACGTGGCCGACCTCCTCAAGCGCGGCAGCGGCTACGGCATCCACATCGTGACGGGCATGCTGCGCTGGAACGACGTCCGCATCGCCACCCAGTCGATGTTCGGCAGCCGCATCGAACTGCGCCTCAACGACCCCGCCGACTCCTCCATTGACCGCAAACTCTCCGAGACCCTCACCGCCGACACTCCGGGGCGCGCCCTCCTACATGACAAGCTCTTCGCGCACGTGGCGCTGCCCCGCATCGACGCGCAGTCCGCAACCACGGATCTCGGCCCGGCCTTGGACGACGCCGCCCGCACTATCCGCGCCACCTGGCACGGTGAACTCGCCGCCCCGGTGCGCGTGTTGCCCACCCACCTGCCCGCCCAGCGCCTGCCTTCCTCCACCGCCGCACCGCACGCGGTCCCGATCGGCATCGACCAGGACACCCTCTCCCCCACCGTCCTGGATCTGTTCGGAGCGGACCAGCACCTGCTGATCCTGGGCGACAGCGAGTGCGGCAAGACGAACCTCCTCAAACTGATCTCCCGCTCCCTCGTGGACCGTTACGGCGAGGACGAGCTGGTCTTCGGCATCTTCGATCCGCGCCGCGGGCTGCGCGGTGTCATCCCAGAGCCTTACCGCGGCGGCTACGCCCATAACGGCAAGCTGGCCAACGCCCTGGCGACCGGCATCGCGACCGAGCTGGAAAAGCGCCTGCCCGAAACCGCCGACCCGGACGCGGTCGGCGACGAACCCGCCTTCACCGGCCCGCGGATCGTGATCCTCGTCGACGACTACGACATCCTCACCGCCGCAGGCCAGCAGCCCCTGGACCCGTTCCTGCCCTACATCTCCTCGGCCCAAGACATCGGCCTGCACTTCGTGGTCACCCGCCGCGTCGCCGGCTCCTCCCGGGCCCTGTACGAGCCGTTCCTGACCACCCTGCGCGAGACCGGAGCAACCTCCCTCGTCATGACAGGTGACCGCGGCGAAGGCCAACTCCTGCCCGGCCTGTACGCCACCGCACAACCGCCTGGCCGTGGCACCTTGGCCCGCCGAGGACGACGCCACCAGCTCATCCAGACCGCGCTCGCTGCCGACCCCGCATCCCAGGAGAGTCCGGCGTGACCAAGGACATCATCGCCCTCACCCCGAAGATGCCCGACACGTCGGCCCTCCTCGCGGCCCTGCACGCCGGCGGTCCCGACCTCACCCTGAGCACCACCGACGACGGCGCGGTCATCCACCTGTGCACCGCCGCAGGACGCCCCCTGGTCTCCGTCGAAGCACCCCTCCTCATCCACACCCCCGGGGAAGCCGAACGCCTCCTCGGCCCTCAACCCGGCTCCCCCGAGCCCCCGTTCTGGTGGATCGAGATCCGCGCCTCCTCCGCCATACCCGAAGCCGAACACCTCGCCGCCTCGATCAGCGCACGCCTGACATTGCTCCTCGGCGGCATCACCTGGCCGCCCGGGGAGAAGAGCACGGCCGTCGTGAACACGGCTGCACCACACGAAGAGGTCACCGCGGCGCCCGCCTCGACCGGTGCACTGCCCATCGTCGACGTCCTGACCGACTCCACCGCCGTCGTCCTCGCCGACCGTCCGGTCCTGGGCCTGACCACCTGGCTCTCCGACATCCTGCGCATCACCACGGCAGCCAACCGCGCCCTGCACATCGTCACACCCCCACACGTCCGCCTGACCCTGCCTCTACGCCAGGCCTTGGGCGGCGCACCCAACCGCTGGGTGATCCAGAACCCACAAGGCGGCTACTACGACGGCCTCTCCGGAGCCCAACTCACCTGGCAGGGCGGCACGTTCACACCCGCAGGCGACGGCACGGTCGCCGACGCCTTCACGACCGGAGCCGCAACCACAACCGAACGCCAGCTCACGGTGGCCTTCCGCACACTCCACACGCCCGACGCGGACCTGGCCCTCGGCGCGGCTCTCGAAACGGCCTGGCGCCACCTGACCGGTACGCCACCCACCGGATGGGGCACCGCCGAACCCGCAAACCTCCCCTGGTCTCCACGCCAATTGACCGCCCTCGCCCGCGACCGAGCCCCGGACCCCACCCACACCATCGCGATCGGCACCCCCGACCGACCGGCCATCGCCACCCACCGCACCACCCGCACCGCAGTGGGTGTCACCGAGGACACCACCCTCACGGTCGGCTACGGGGCCGAAGTTCCCGTACTGCTGGACGCGATCGAGCCGCTGGCCGCCGAGATGGTAGCCGCACACAGTCTGACCACCATGCTTACTACGCTACGCGCAGGCCGCTCCGACTTGACGCTCCCCGCCAGTCTGGAAGCCCCACCGATCCCGGTCGCCTTCACCCTCGGCGCCCAAGAGGTCCAGGCCATCGGGCTCGCGTACGCTCGTCGGCCCCCAGTCGCGGTCACACCGGCACAGCTCGGCGCCGCCGCACGACCCGCCCTGCACTACCTCCTCGGCAACGGTACGGATCACGGCGCCTGGAACTCGCTCCAGCACCTGGTCGCGCACCTCAAGAGACCGTCATCCGCAACCCATTAGGGTGGCCCTGGCGGATGCATACGCCGCAAACACCTGTCGTTCACAGCCCCTCGTTCGCTTCCGCTGTCGACGGCTGTCGCAAAGTCGGACGACAGGGAGACCAGTATTGCCGTGGCCATTGGCCGATACATTCTCGTCCGACCCTGCCGCCCCCAGGGAGCAAGCCCCGTAAACTGATCCCCGAGCTGCACGGCCGAGTGGGGTCTCCGATGGACCACGTCACTCCCGGCCGAAGGCGAGGAACCGTCGCTCTCTGGCCGCAGCCGTAAGCATCCGTTCGTTTCACCGGGGGTACGAGAGCGCCGATGGAGCCATTGGACTACGAGTGCGACCCCCGGGTCCGAGGGCCGTTCGAGACACTGGCCGTGCTGGGCGAGGGCGGCATGGGCCGTGCCTACCTGGCACGACGCCTTGTCCTGGAGGGCTGGGATCGCTCCTGGGAGTCCGCGTACCGGATAGCTGATCCGGACGATGCCACCACCGGTGAGAACGCCCTGGCGGTGCTCAAGACCATCCGGCCCCAGCTGCTGGCTGACGAGGACGCGGAGAAGGTGGAGCGGACCCGGGCCCGGTTCGTCGCCGAGGTGGACGCGATCCGCACCGTGGTCGGCCCCCGGATTCCGGCTTTTCTCGGGGCCTCTCCAGAGGCCGCCGAACCGTGGCTCGCCATGGAGTACATCCCTGGCCCGTCCCTTGACAGCCAGGTCAAGAAGAGCGGCTGCATCACGGATGTCGGGCCGTGGGTCGCGCTCGGACTCGGCCTGGTGGAGGCGCTGGAGTCGGTGCACGGCGCGGACCTCCTGCACCGCGACCTGAAGCCGGGCAACGTGGTGCTTGGGCCACTCGGGCCCGTGGTGCTGGACTTCGGCCTCGCAGTGCTCGCGGAGCGGCAGGATTTCAGCAACGCGCTGACCAAAACGGGGTGGGCCCTGGGAACCCCGGCCTTCATGCCGTGGGAGCAGTACAAGGACGCCAAGCATGTGAAGGCGTCCGCCGACGTGTACGCGATCGGCTCCACGCTCTTCTTCACCGCGACTGGCAGGACCCCATATCCCGGGGCCCCCATGCCGATGCCGCCCGACTGGAAGGGGGTGCCTGCCGAGTTCCTGCCCTTGCTCTCGAAGTTGTTCGCTCCGGTCGAGGCCAAGCGTCCCGATTTGTCCGAAGTGCGCGCGGACCTCTATACGCTGTTGGCGATGCACAGCCTGTCGTACGAGGAGGCGGCCCAGCAGCTCGCGGAGGTCGCAGCGGCGGCAGGTCTCACTCCGAAACTTCCGGACCAGGCGCTGTCCGAAGGACCCGATCCGGAAGTCCACGAGCAGGCCCAGCGCGCGGTCGACCGCGGTGCGGCACCGGACGCCCCGTGGCTTGACGACAACCTCTTCGACGAGCTGTCCCCGGACGCAGAGGATGCCGACTTCCTGCCGCACGGGGCCGGAGAGGCCCCCGACCGGCCCGCGCCCTACACCCCGACCGTCCCCGACCAGGGCGACTCAACGACGGCTCCGCTGCCGCAGCCCGCGCCGACGAAGTTGCTCACCACACAGACTGCCGACTCCGAGGGCGGGAAGGGTCTCCCGGTCCCTCCCGTGCCCCCTCTCTCGACGCCACCACCGGCGAAGGCAGACGCGAACCGGCGTCCGGTCTCCGCCCGTCCCGGGCCGCGTCCTGCGCAGAAGGTCGCCGAACGCCTGCGTCGCGCATACGCACACCGCGAGAGTCTGTGACACAGGAGCAGTCACGCCGCCCCGACCATCGACCCGTTGCACGCACGGGACCAACGGCCCGCCCTCGGTAGGCCCTACGTCTCGGATCGCGCCACCGTACGTGCCTTCCGCCCCTCACCGGTCATAGGCTTCGATACCCACACACCACGCACCGTACGGGGCCCGGACCGCCTGTTCGCCACACCCCGTCCGAAAGGAACAGCGCTCCCATGCCTGACGCCACCGGCGAGCCGCCGCACCGCTCCGTCGACCTCGCCGACGGCCCCCCGCCGGCCGGGACGGTGATCGAGGTCCGTGACGAGGAGTGGCTGGTCCGTAAGAGCCGCGAGGTCCGGCCCGAGGAGTTTCTGATCAAGGCGGTCGGCGCGTCCGAGCTGGTCAGAGGGCACGAGGCGGTTTTCCTCAGCTCCCTGGACCGCCCCAAAGTGCTGCGTCCCGAGGACACGGAGCTGGTCGCCGACCCCTCCCCAGGGTTCCGGCGCGGTCGGCTCCTCTTGGAGGCGGTGCTGCGCAAGACACCGCTTGCCCAGGGCGAGCGCGGACTCGCCGTCACCGACGGCTACCTCCTCGACCGCATGGACTACCAGCTGCGCCCAGCGGCGAAAGCCCTGGCCAACCCGCTGCGGCCGCGTCTGCTCATCGGAGACGTCGTCGGTCTCGGCAAGACGCTCGAGATCGGTGCGCTGCTCGGCGAGCTGATCCGGCGCGGGCGCGGGGAACGCATCATGGTGGTAACACCGGCCGCCGTCCTGGAGCAGTTCCAGCACGAGATGTGGACCCGGTTCTCCATCCCCCTGGTGCGCTTGGACAGCGCCGGCATCGCCCGCATCGAGCGGAAGGTCCCCGCGGGCCGCAACCCGTTCACGTACTACCAGCGCGTCATCGTCTCCATCGACATGCTGCGTAACCGAAGCCGCTACGAGAAATGGCTCAAGGACGTCCGTTGGGACGCCGTCGTCATCGACGAGTCGCACAACCTGATCAACAAGGGAACGGACCGGCGTCGCGTCGCCGAACTACTCTCCCGGCAGACCGACGCCCTGATCCTGGCGAGCGCCACTCCGCACAACGGCGACATGCCCGCGTTCACCGGACTCATCCGGCTCCTGGACCCGATGGCGGTCAAGGACCCGAAGAAGCCCAAGGCCGAGGAGCTGCGGCATGTCATGCTGCGCCGCACCAAGGCCAGCCGCGAGGTCAAGGAACAACTCGCCGACCATTGGGCGCCTCGCGGCGACTCCTTCCCGGTGCGCTGCGCGGCAAGCGGGCTGGAGGAGCAGGTCTTCGCCGAGATCGCCGAACAGTGGCTCGGCGGCGAGCAGGCGAAGGACGGCGCGGCGGCTCTGGCGGACGGCACCGCGGTACGGAAGCGCGGCAAGGGCTCGGACCACCTGTTCCCGTACGTTCTGCTGAAATCGTTCCTCTCCTCGCATCGTGCGCTCTTCGCCACAGTACGAAGCCGGCTCACCGAGCACGGTACGAAGCTACCCAAGGGACAGGATAAGATCGACGGCCCGGACACCGGCACCCAGGGTGCGGTGGGCGAGGTGGCCTCGTTGCTGCGCCTTGCCGACCTGGCCCGGGCGATCGAACGGGCGACGCTCGACGAGCTGGACTCGCCCGCAGGGCCGTCGACGGCCTCCAAGCTGGCGGGGCTGGTCGCGGAACTGCGCCGGATCGGCGTGCGGGCCGGGAGCCCGACCCGGGCCGTGGTGTTTTCCGAGCGGCACGAGACGCTGAAATGGCTGGGCCGGGTACTCCCGCCGCTGCTCGGCTGGAAGAACGACAAGGACGCGACGGCTGCGGTACGGACGATGTTCAGTGGCTCGGCGTCCGACGCCCAACAGCAGGAATTGGTGGACGAGTTCGCGCGAGCGGGCACCGACGTACGGGTCCTGCTGACCGGCGACGGCGCCTCCGAGGGCGTGAACCTGCACCGACAGTGCCACCACCTCCTCCACTGGGACCTGCCGTGGAGCCTGATCCGCGTCGAGCAGCGCAACGGCCGCATCGACCGCTACGGGCAGGTCCACAAGCCCGAGTTCCGGGCCATGCTGCTGACCACGGCCTCGCCCGGCGCGCTGGACGACACCACCGTCGCCGAGAAGGTGTTGGCCCGCGAGCACAAGGTGCACTCGATTCTCGGTGCGGTGGAGGCCGCGACGGTCGAGAACGACTGGGAGCTGGAGGAGAAACGCCTGATGGAGGCGCTGTTCCAGGGCGAGGCCCCGGAGCAGGCGGTCGCCGCTCTGGAAACCGCCCCGGAGGCACTCGACTCCGAGTCCGGCTGGACAGCGGATAGGCCGGTCGAACAGCGGCTGTACGGCGAGTTCGGGACGGACGGCCCGGGATACGGATTCGGGGAGAGCGAAGGCGACTTCGGCGGGTTCGACGGCCTCGGCGAAGGGGACTTCGACGATTTCACCCCGCAGGACGACTATGGCGACTTGCTGGACGAGCTCGACACTCCGTCGACATCGACCGCGCGGCATCAAAGCGAGCACACAGGTGAGGGAAGCGACGACGCCGCACCCCCCACCACGGACGACGCCGACACCGGCCCCATCCCCCTCCACCGCGAACTGCGCCTCTTCCCCGACCGCTCCTCCTACGTGATGGCGGGCCTGGACGAACTGGCGGACGTCGAGGCGTTCCGCCTGGATACCGCGGTCGACGGTGAGGACCTGTCCTTCCGCACGCCCGAGGACCTCGCGGACCGGCTTGACGTGCTACCGCCGGGGTACCTGCGCGAACAGAACATCACCGCACGGATGAAGCTCACCTTCAGCCGTGAGAACGGCGCCGACGCGCTCAAGCGGGCGCGAGAGTCCAAGGGTTCGATGTCACTGTGGCCGGACGTCCACTACGTGGGTGAGCTGCACCCGGTCATCGAGTGGATCACCGACAAGGTGCTGGTGCAGTTCGGCCGCCGCCAGGCGCTCGTGCTCCAGGTGGACCGCGAACGGGTTCCGGAACCGGTGTTCCTCATGCAGGGAGTGTGGTCCAACGCCGAGGGACGGCCGACGGCTGTCGGCTGGCTCGCCGTAGACCGTCTGAGCGGTGACACACCCCGCGTCCGCCACCTCATCCGCGAGACACAAGACCAGGAACAAGCCGCCGACCCGGACCTGGTCTCCCTGGCCGAGCTCGGCATCGACCCGGACAAGCCGATGGACGACCACTTCGGCCCCAGTGACCCCACAGCCCTCCAGTCGCTGGTCCCGGCAGCTGTCGAGGCCACCCGGCAGGCCATGGGCAGTCTGCGGGTCGTGGCCGACGCGCGCGTGGACGCGCCGCTGCGTACGTACGAGACAGAGGTCGAGCAGTGGCGTCAGGAAGAACTGCCGGGCATGGGCAGCAGCCGCGAGCACCGCGCCACCGAGGCCGACCTGCTGCGGGAGACTGCCGAGCGGCTGCGCACCACCGGCGATCCGATGATCCGCGTTCTGGCCGTACTGGAGCCGAGCTCATGATCCCCCGATCCCTTCCCTCCCCCGCCCTGAGCCAGCGGCACAGGGCCTCCCACAGTGACGAACCCCGGCAGGAGCAGCAGGCGTGACGTTCGACTCCCTGGTCAACGCGGGCCAGTACTTTCCCTCCTTCTACCTGGACGAGATCCTGCCGAAGGAGCTGAAGGACGGCCCGCTCAAGCGCTGGTCGGCCGCCGAGCGGCGGGGCGAGCACACTCCCCGGCAGGGACTGCGCAATCTCAGTGGCCCGTACTTCGAGGCCCGCGACCGGCTCGCCGTCGGTGCGGAGAAGTACGCCGAGTTGAGCGACGCACAAGGAGTCGCCGCGCAGCAGGCTGCGACCGACATGCTGGCTGACGTTGCGGGCGGTGAACTCCCCGTGTTCCTCCCGCTGGCCCGGACCGGCGCAGCGATGGAGGCAGGCTCCGGGGCGCCGGACACGCCCCGAACTCTCGAGGAGGAGTGGCGCTCAGCCCTCGACACCTGGCACCGCAAGATCCTCACCGCGCTCGGTTTCGACCCGGCTCCCGGTCATCTCACGCTCTACGGCACGGCAGGCCCTGTCGCCGTCCCGGTGGCGCACAGTGAGCCGGGCATCGTGGTCCTCACCGGCGGCTTCGCCGACAAGCTCGACCAGGCCACCGGCGAAGGCCACGCCAACCGGCTGCCCGTACCGGTGAAGGTGGGCCCGGCCAAGACCCTGCGGACCGTCACCGACCTCGCGGCCTGGCTGCTCTCCTGCGACGACGCCCCGAAGTACGCCGTCCTGCTCTTCGGCGGCATCATGGTCCTCGCCGCCCAGGACGACTTCGCGCGGGGCCGCCACCTGGCCGTCAACCTGGACACCGTCCTGCCGCGCAAGGGTGCCAAGACGCAGACCGCCAGCGAGATCGACGTCACCGCCTGGCTGTTCGGCGCGCCCTCCCTGCGCCCGCGCGAGGACGGCGGGGACGACATGACCCGGCTGCTCACCCAGTCCCGGGACCACTCCGAAGGTGTCACGAAGGACCTGCGGGCCGGACTGCAGGAAGCCGTCCAGCTCATCGCCAACGAGATCCTCCAGCGCGCCCACGATCAGGAGGTCCGTCCCGAGGACCTCCAGGAATGGCTGCCCGACGTCCTCAAGGAGCGAGGCGACCTGCCTCGCGTCCTCACCACCGAGGCCCTGCGCTACCTCTACCGCATCCTCTTCCTCCTGTATGCCGAAGCCCGCCCCGAACTGGAGATCCTCCCGGTCAAGGGCGAGGAGTACGCCACCGGCTACAGCGTCGCCCGCCTGCGTGAACTCGCCGTCCGCGAGAAACTGCCGACCAGCTCGCGCAACGGCTACCACTTCCACGAGTCCCTCGCGCTGCTCTTCGAGAAGGTCTTCACCGGTCACCCGGTCGCCGATACGGTCCGCAGCCGCGACGAGATCGCCGCGGCGCGCGCGTTCGCCTCGGAGGCAGCGGTCCTGGTGAAGGACGACGGTGGCGAAGGTGTCCGCATCGAGGCCTTGCGCTCCAAGCTCTTCGACCCAGAGTCAATAAGGCTCGTCGGCCGCCGCGTCGACTATCCCTACCCGACTCTCGCCGACGGCTCACCCGCACCGGCCCACTTGGACCTGCGCCTGCGCAACGCCGTCCTGCACAAGGTGCTGCGCCGTCTCACCCTCACCGAGGGCCAGGGGCCCAAGGGCCGCGGTGGCTTCATCAGTTACGCCAACCTCAGCATCAACCACCTCGGTTCGGTGTACGAGCGGCTGATGTCGTACACCGGGTTCATCGCCGAGAAGCCGTTGTACGAGGTGGCGAAGGGCGGCGATCCCAAGGACGGTTCGTGGCTGATCGACACCGACCAGGTCCGCTCCGGCCGCTACCCCGACAGCCCGGGCGACTCGGTCTTCGTGAAGACCGGACGTGACGCGGAGACCGGCGAGCCCAAGGCCGAACCGTATCCGGTGGGTTCGTACGTGTACCGCTTGGCCGGCCGCGACCGGCAGACCAGTGCCTCCTACTACACCCCGGAGTCACTGACTCAGGCGACCGTCGAGCAGACGCTGCGCTTCCGCCTGGACGAGGAGGGGCGGATCGACCCCAAGCACCTGGACAAAGCCGACCCTGGCCTCTTGGCCGAGTCCGGCGTGACCGCGGCCGAGGTCCTGAAGTGGCGGGTGTGCGAACCGGCCCTCGGCTCCGGGGCGTTCCTCAACGAGGCGGTCAACCAGATCGCCGCGCTGTACCTCAAGCTCGCCGAACGCGAACGCGGCACCGAGGTCCCCGTGGAGGAGTATCAGCGCGAACTGCAGAAGGCGAAGGCATACATCGCGCTGCACAACGCGTACGGCATCGACCTCAACGACACCGCTGTCGAACTGGCGGAGGTGTCACTGTGGCTCAACACCATGTACCCGGGGATGCGGGCTCCCTGGTACGGGCTGCACCTGCATCGGGGCAACTCGCTGGTGGGGGCGGTGCGCCGGGTCTACCCCGGGCACACCCTGAAGGACGGCGGCTGGCTCAGCTCGCGCATCCTGCAGAAGCCAACCGACGTGCCGATGGGGACGGCGATCCCCGGCAAGTCGGTGCACCAGTTCCTGGTGCCGGCCCTGGGCTGGGGGTCGATCGGCGAGAAGGTCTCTCTGCGCAAGCCGAAGAAGGGCGCGGAGGACCAGACAGTACGGGCACTCGTCGATGGCAAGGTCGCGGACTGGCTCGACCCCGAGCTGATCGAGCGGCTGCAGAAGTGGCGCGGCGCGATCCGCCGGGCGCCGAAGGGCGACGAGCGCAAGCCTGCCAAGGAACGTGACGCCCGGGCCGAGGCCGAGAAGCAACTGGAGAAGGAGCGGCGAGCGGACGAAGCGGGGGCGACGCTGTTCGACTTCTTCGACCCGCGAGGTGAGCAGGGAAAACTGGACGGATTTCCGGCCGAACCAGAACAGTTGGCGATCGGTGCTTCAGGGAGCGGGAAGCGAGGACTGCAGGCGGCGAAGCAGGCCGCGAAGCAGGAGGAGCGCGACGAGAAGCGACACCAGCTCGCCCAGACGACACGTCTGGGACGGCTCGCCCAGCGGGTCGAGTACCTGTGGGACCTGGTGACGCTGCGCCTTGAGCTGTCGGAACGGGAAATTTCCAGACCTGTCGACGTATGGGGGCTGGAGAAGCCTGCTGAGGGTGAGTTGGCCCGCCGGCCCGCCATGGACCGGGACGCAGTACGCGAGGCGCTGACCATGCCGGGCACGCCGTACTGGCGGCTGAAGCAGGTCATGGACGCCTGGTGCGCCCTGTGGTTCTGGCCGCTGGAACAGATCGGGCTCCTGGACGGCTCGGCGCCGGACTACAACGAGAGCGGCCGGGACCTCACGCGGGAACCGAAGGGCTCAGGCGACCGACGGGTCCCGTTGCGGAATCTGGAGGACTGGATCGAGTTCGCCGAGGCCGTGGTCGGGCGGATCGACGTCGAGGAGGGCGACGGCAACGGGCAGGCCGCGCTGGTCGAGTTCGGCGGGGTGGAGAGCCTGGAGGAGCTGGACGCGAAGGAGCACGAACTGGACGCGTTCATGACCGGACAGTCGGCCTGGACATACGCGCCGAACCTGGCGGACTACTTCCCGTGGTTCCAGGTCGTGCAGCGGATCGCTCGCGAACGGGGCTTCTTCCACTGGGAGTTGAGCTTCGCGCATGTCTTCGCAAGGGGTGGGTTCGATGTCATGGTGGGGAATCCGCCGTGGGTGAAGCAGGAGTGGAAGGAGAGCGGAGCCCTCGCGGAGTTCGAGCCGTGGTTCGAGCTGTCGGAGCATCCGACGAACGAGGAGTGGGCGGAGCGCAAGGCCCTGCTGATGGCGCAGGCGAAGCCGCGTAAGGCGTTTCTCGGGGAACTGGCGACACACGCGGCGACAGCGGAATTCCTGGCATCGGCGGATACGTATCCGGAGCTGGTGGGGACACAGCCGGATCTCTATCGGGGGTTCATGCTGACCGCCTGGCGGGCTACGGGCGAACGCGGTACCGCGGGCCTGGTTCACCCCTCGACGCACCTGACCGGCGGGAAGGAAGCCGAACTTCGAAAGGCGGCGTACCGGCACCTGCGATTCCATGCGGACTTCACCAACGAACTGCTGCTCTTCGCCAACCCAGTGGGAAACAGCAGCCACTTCAGCGTGAACGTTTACGGGCGAGAGCGCACGATCGGGTTCCAGCACATGAGCTGGCTCCTTCATCCCGACGTCCTCCTGGGGTCCGTGCGACACAACGGCAAGGGACCGCTTCCGGGGGTCAAGCACAACGGGAAGTGGGACACGCGAGCGCACCGGAAACGCATTGTCACCGTGAACCAGAAGAAGCTGGAAGCGTGGCAGAAGCTGGCCGGTGAGGTGGACGCCGGTCCGTCCGAGAGCGCGAAGCTCCTGTATCCAGTAACCAGTGCAGAGGAGTCGGCCATTTCGGCACTGGCCCGCTGGCCGCACCGGCTCGGGGCACTGGGGCCGCGCATCAGCCGCGGTTTCGACGAGAAGAACGACCGCACGGCGGGCTACATTGCATGGACTCCTGGCCAAGCGGAGACCTGGGGCGAAGTCATCCTGCAGGGCCCGCTCATCAGCGTCGGCACGCCGCTGCACAAGCAGCCGCCCCATGGTGGCTCGAAGAGCATGCGTGACTACGAGGCGTGGGATCACAGGAACATGCCGGATGACGCGGTGCCTCGTACCAACTACTCGCGGGCCGCTGACGAGCACCGCTTCTCCGCGAAGCAGGACCGCTGGGTTGACCACGGCCGTCTCAGCCAGCTCTACGACGACCCGGCGGCTGTCGAGGCAGCGGAGGCCGACGTGCGTGTAGCCGATCCTGACCTGGAAGGCGGTGAGCTGGATCGAGCGGTGGAGGCACTGTTCCTGACTGCCGCATCGCGGCCGTGCTCGGAGTTCTTCCGGGTGGTATGGCGAGAAATGATCGCCACCAATACTGAGCGCAGCCTGTTCGCGGCACTCGTACCGCCGGGCACGACCCACGTCCACGCGGTACGTAGCTGTGCCATGCCCGATGAGCGGTCGACCGTGCTCGTCGCTGGCTTCTTCGCGTCGCTGCCTCTCGACTACACCCTGCGTAGTTCTGGCCGGGGGCACCTAGACGTGTCCGACGCGCGAGCGATGCCGGGATTCGACGCGGACCACCCCTTGGCCCCCGCCCTCCTCCTCCGCACCCTCCGCCTAAACGCCCAGACCAACGCCTACGCCCCCCTCTGGGAGTCCCTCCACGATCCGGCCTGGGCGAACGACTCCTGGGCCGCCGCCACCGAATGGCCCGAGTCCACCCCCGCCCTCACCACCGGCATCGGCCGCACCTGGACCCGCACCACCCCCCTCCGCACCGAGTTCGCCCGCCGCGCCGCCCTCGTCGAGATCGACGCGCTCGTCGCCGTCTGGCTCGGGATCACCGCAGAAGAGCTCGTCGCCATGTACGACGCCCGGTTCCCTGTGCTCCAGCAGTACGAGGAGAACATGTGGTTCGACGCCGATGGGCGCCGTATCGCCAAGGCCCACCAGGTCCACGGCTACGGGCAGCCCAAGGATGCCTGGAAGGAGCTGAGCGCCCGCCAGGGCTTCCCCGAGGACGGCGCGGGTGTTCCCACCGGCTACACCAACCCGCTCTATCGGGCCGACCGCCGCAAGGAGCTCCGTGCCGCCCACGCCGAGTTCGTCCGTCGTATGGCGGCCGTCGGCTGGAAGCCAGGCCAGACGAAACCGTCGGATAACTCGACCAGCGATCCGGTCCGGGGTACGGATGTCAGCGCCCCCTCGTAAAGTTGACGGGACAGCAGCAAACACGGCACACGCACCTCTAAGCAGTAGGTGTTTCCACGGGAGAACAGGGGCCACGGCGCGTCATGAGACCCACCCTCGCCGCGCAGCAGTTGCGCAACACCACGGTCGAGTACCTGACGACCACGTTCGCGCTGGCCGAGCCCGACACCCAGGACGCGCTGACCGACTTCCTCACCGACCCGGCCGACGGCATCTTCCGGGGCCCTTACCTCCGTATCCGGCGGCCCTTCCGGCCCGCTGCTTCCGGCTGGGAGCAGTACCTGGACTGGTACGAGGAAGGCCGCACGCCGTATGCCCACCAGGCCGAGGCGTTCGCACGGCTGTCCTCCAAGGAGGGCCGGACACCGCTGCCGACGCTGGTCACCACCGGTACCGGATCCGGTAAAACGGAGTCGTTCCTCATCCCCGTACTGGATCACTGTCGCCGTGAGAAGGCCGCTGGCCGGCACGGCGTGAAGGCCGTACTGCTGTACCCGATGAACGCCCTGGCAGGCGACCAGGCGTCCCGCCTCGGTGAACTCCTGAAGGACGACCGGCTCTTCGGAGCCGGGGTGACGGCTGGGCTGTACATCGGTGAGGCGTCCGCGTCGGGGGCCGAGGCGCCGTACGGGCGGGTGATGGTGGACCGCGCGGAGATGCGCCGTAATCCTCCGGACATCCTGATCACGAACTACAAGATGCTGGACCTGCTGATCCAGCGTCAGCAGGACGCCTCGCTGTGGCGGGACGCGGATCTCCGGTACGTGGTCATCGACGAGTTCCACACGTACGACGGCGCACAGGGCACCGACGTTGCCATGCTGCTGCGGCGTCTGGCTGTCGCGGTCGGCGCTGACGAGCCGGGGCGTCCGCTCGGCCGGATCTGCCCGGTGGCGACGTCCGCGACCCTCGGGTCGGCCGGCGGCGCGGTCGGTGGGGAGGCGGCTCAGGGCGAGGCCGGGGCCGGTCCGCGTCCGATGCTGGACGTGGCCTCGCAGGTGTTTGGGGTGCGGTTCCCGGACGACGCGGTGGTCAGCGAGGACCGGCTCCCGCTGGATTCCTTCCTGGCCCCGCTCGACCCCACGCTGCCCGTCCCCACTCCCGCCAAGCTGGCCGAACTCCCTGATCCCGCACGGGAGAAGGGCGCACTCGCCCAGACCGCACGGGCGGTCGTCGGGAGCGCGGACTGCGATCCACGCGAGCTGGGACAACGGCTGCTCGCGCATCCGCTCACGCACGCCCTGTTGAGGGCGGACGTGCACAGCCCGGTGTCGGCGCTGGAAGCGCTGGGCACATTCGAGCCGACGTCCGCGTGGCGGCTCGCCCTCGCCGATCCGGCCGTGGCGGAGAACGCACTCGCCCGTTTCGCGGCACTGCTCTCGACGGCCCGTGACCCGCGCACGCCCCCGGGCGAGGAGCGGCCGCTCCTGCTCATCGAGACGCACCTATGGGTACGGTCCCTCTCCCGCGTCCTGCGGTTCACCGCACCAAACCCGGCCTTCTCCTGGACCGACGACGACCAGGCCGCACTCTCCACGATTTCCGGGACTACCGCCTCGGGCATGGCGAGCACGGCTGTGGCCGCGCAAACCGAGCGGCGACGCAACGTACAGCGGACGGGCCGACTCCCGGCCGCATACTGCCGACACTGCGGACGCTCCGGCTGGGCGGCGGTCTGCCCCGAGCGGAACCCGGAGCAGCTGGAGCACGCTCCCGACGAGATCTACCGGCGCAGCGCCTCCGGCGGCGCGGCCAAGGGCCGGGTGCGGGCGCTGATCGCGGCCACCCCCGCCGAGGCCGCCGAACAGGCCCGGCTCCAGGCCGAACAACGCATCCGGCGCGGACGCCGCGGCACCGGCGGCCAGGCAACCGTGATGGTATTGGAGGACAACGGGCGCAAGCTACGCCCACTCGACCCGGACGAGGTGCTCCTCGACGGCGGCAAGATCGCCGAGGCGCCGGAGAACGGCGTCTATGTCACCGCCTGGATCAACAACAAGGAGCAGGACGAATACGCCCGCCAGGACCGCTGCCCGGCCTGCGGACAGAACCAGGGCATCCGATTCCTCGGTGCCGGAATCGCGCCGCTGACCTCGGTGGCGGTGACGCAGCTGTTCACCGGTGGCGAGCTACCCGCCAAAGACGCCACGGGCCGCGACCATCGCCGTACGCTGATCTTCAACGACTCGGTGCAGGACGCCGCCCACCTGGCCGGATTCGTCGCCAGCCGCGCCTGGAAATTCTCGCTGCGCTCTCTGCTTTTCGAGCAGCTCCGTGACCGGGCCGCGCGGAACGAACAGGAACGCAGGGACGGCGTCCAGCTCAACGAGTTGATCGCCGACCTGGTGGTACGGGCCGCCGACGACGAGGAGAAGGAGGGGAAGAAGAAGCTGCTCTCCTCGGTCGTGCCGCCGGACATGCACGACGTGGACCGGGTGAAGAAGCTGCTCGCCGGGGCTAAGCGGGCCGGCGGGCCGGCCTGGTCGCTGGTCGGGGAGCGGCTGGCCTTCAACACCCTCATGGAGTTCGGCCTGAGCTCCCGCTGGGGCCGCACCCTCGAACTCACCCGCACCGTCGCCGCCGAGGTGCACGTACCCGATCCCGAGTGGGCGGCCCGCACCGCCGAGGCGCTGTACGAGCAGCAGTTGAACATGATGCTGCCCACCGCTGACGCGGCACCGGACGACGAGCAAGCCGACGGCGACGGGCCCATCCGGGCGGCGCAGGGCCAGCTGCCCGAGGCCGGACCGGAGCGACTGCGCCGCTTCGAGGGATACGTACGAGTCCTCCTCGAACACATCCGGGCCGGCGGCGGCATTCACCACACCTGGCTCGACTCCTTCATCGACGACGAAGGCCGCAACCGCTACCTGCTCACCGGCAGGCGAGCGGAAGGCATGCCCGCCTTCCCCTGGGGCAGCCAGGCCCCGGCGTTCGTCCTGGTCGGCGCCCGCACCGGACGTACCGACTTCGAGCGGGCGGACTCCGCTGAGGGCTGGTTCACCGACTACACCCAGCGCTGCCTCGGCGGCCTGGACCGCGCCTCAGCCGCCGCGTTCGTCGCAGCCCTCCTGCCCCGCCTCGCCGACCCCGAGGTCGGAGTCCTTGCCCACCGACCCACCGGCGAAGCCAAACGTGGCAGGCAACGTGGCCCCGGCGTCTACGGCCTGACCGCCGGGCACATCCGCGTCCGCCCGCTGGACGACACCGAGACCCTGCACTCCGCCGTCACCTGCCCGGACTGCGGCTGGACCCAGACCGTCCCCCCCGAACGCACCCGTGTATGGGAAGGACTGCGCTGCCCACTCAAGCAGTGCGACGGGCTGCTGACCGTGCCCTCCGCGACGGCCACCGGGCGCGCCAAGCGCGACTACCGCTACGACTACTACCGGCGCCTGTACCGGGAGTCGGGCCCGTACAACGTGGTCGCCGCCGAACACACCGGCGTCCTGAAGCGCAAGGAACGCGAAGCCGTCGAGAAGGGCTTTCGGCGCGGCACCCTGCATACCGACCCCAATGTGCTCTCCTGTACCCCAACCCTCGAACTCGGCATCGACATCGGCCAGTTGGAGGCCGTGATCCTCGCCTCCCTGCCGTCCACGACCGCCTCGTACGTGCAGCGCGTCGGGCGGGCGGGTCGTGCCACCGGTAACGCGTTCATGGTGTCCCTCGCCGACAGCAGCCCCCGCGCCCTGTACCACCTGTCCGAGCCGCGCTATCTCATCGACGGCCCGGTCAATCCGCCCGGCTGCTTCCTGTCCGCCGGTGAACTGCTGCGCCGCCAGTACACGGCGTACCTCATCGACCTGGCCGCGCGCGGCCGACTCCACGACGTGCCGCCGCTGCGGGACCGGGCCGGGCAGCTCTTCGGACACGGCAGCTGGACCAAGGCGATGATCAAAGCCACCTCCGGCCGCACCGACCTCGCCGAGCAGTTCCTCGCCCTCTTTCCCCGGATCGAAGGCGTACGCGACTCCGGGGTGTCCGACGACGCCCGGGCCGCGCTGCTCGAATACGCGCGGACCGGCCTGGCGAAGGCACTGGCCGAGGCAGAGGCCGCCTGGTGGGCGGAGCACGAGAGTCTCCAGACCCGGCGCAGGCAGATCAACGAGGCCGCCGAAGCGCTGCACGACAACATCGAGGACGAGGCGCGCGAGAAGAAGGCCCTGGGCCGGGAGGCTGCCGCCGTCGGCGACCGGCTCCAGGACATGTCCAACACCAGCGCCCAGACCTTCCTCGTCGAACAGGGGCTGCTGCCCAACTACAGCCTTGTCGAGGACGGTGTCCGCCTCGAAGCCACCCTCAACCACAAACGCCCGCCCGCCCGCGCCCGAGGCGGCGAAAAGGGCCAGGCCGCGCCCCAGTGGCAGCGCCCTGAAGTACGCGTCTACGACCGTCCCGCGACTGCCGCCCTGGGCGAACTCGCCCCCGGTAACTCGTACTACGTGCGCGGCTACCGGCACCGTATCGACGGCTTCGACCTCGAGCTCGCCCAGAGCCGCGACGACGGCAAGGACCCTTCGCCCAGCGTGCTCCACACCTGGAGGGTGTGCGGGGAGTGCGGGTACGTCCGCACCGGAGACGACGCCGAGCAGAACACCCGGCCCTGCCCGCGCTGCGCCAGCACCTCCATCGGCGGGCGCAGCGCCCTGTACACCGTGGTCGTGCCCCGCAAGGTCCTCTCCCGGGACAAGCGCGACGACGCCCGCATCATCGACGACCGCGACACCCGCACCCAGATCAACTACACCATCGTCACCGCCGTCGACATCGCTCCCGAATCGGTCAAGGAGAGCTGGCGCCACACCCGCGCCACCTTTGGCGTCGACCACGTCCGCGAGGCCGTCATCCGCCGCTTCAACCTCGGCCGCGCCCGCCCCGGCCGCCGCGCCGAGACCTTCTTCGCGGGCACCGAGACTCCGACCGTCACCGGTTTCGTGCTGTGCCCGCTGTGCGGAGGAGCCACCGAACGAGAGCCTGGGCACGCCCCCGTCCAGGAAGAACTCTCCGAGTCCGCCCTCAACTCACCCGAACACGCCCACCACTTCCCGTGGTGCGCGGTCCGCCGCCGCGACCGGCGCACGGCTCCGCGCGACCTCACCCGCGTCCTCACCGCTGCCGAGCACCGCACGGAAGCCCTTCGCATTCTGCTGCCCGCCGCGACCCTACGCGTCCCAGAGCGGCTCGCTTCCTTCTCTGCAGCGCTCCACTTGGGCCTGGCCAAGCACTACGGCGGCGACCCCGCGCACATCCGCTCCACTCCCGCCACCGAGCCCGACCGTGACACCGAGCTCACCCGTCACTACCTCGTCCTCTACGACGCCTTGCCCGGCGGCACCGGCTACCTCCAGCGGCTCGTCGACAACGACGGCGAGGACTTCCGTGCCGTCCTCGCCGCCGCCCTGCGCGCCCTCGCGACCTGCCCCTGCCAGAACACCCCCGGCCGCCGTGCCTGCCACCGCTGTCTGCTGCCCTTCGCCCAGACCCAGCGCGAGTACAAGAACCTCGACCGGCAGGAAGCCCTCTGGATGCTCGAGGGGCTCCTCGGGCCGGACAGCCGCAGTGGCTGGCAGATCGACCGGCAGCCGACCCGTAAAGCGGGAGACAGTACGGCCGACCGCAACCGCTTCGCGCAGCAGGCGGAGAGCGACCTGGAACGCCGCTTCATCGAGTGTCTCGACCGCTGGCTCGCCCGCCCCGGCAACGGCGGCGCCGCACACGCCACCACACCCACCGGACGCCAGGGCAAGCAGTTCGCCCTGGGTGCCGAGGGCAAGGCCGTGCAGTGGGAAGTTGTCGCGCAGAAGGACCTGACTGGCTATCGGACCCGGCCCGACCTCCTTTTCAGGCCCGTCGTCGGCGCGACAGCCACAGCCGGTGCGGCGCCGCTGCCGGTGGCCGTCTATCTCGACGGGTACCGCTGGCATGCCTCCTCCCGCACCAACCGGATCGCCTCCGACGCGGCCAAGCGCGCCCGCCTTCGCGCCGACGGCACTCTGGTCTGGCAGATCACCTGGGACGACGTCATGGCCTGGGAGAAACAACTGGCCGAGGCTCCCGCAGCCCCGGCCGGCCGTCGTGCCGCGCCGGACGCCGCGCCGGATGCCCTGGCCGCCGTCATCGCCGGCAAGGCCGCAGATGCCGCCTGGCCGCCGTACCCCGTCGAGGGGGACACGTCACCCGGCGGAAAGGTCCGCGCCAAGTGGTCCGCTGCCAAGCGAGGCCCCGCCGACCTCCTTGACTCCTACCTCTACTCCGGAGCCATCCCCTCCCTCCTCGGCTACCTGCGTCACCCCAACCTGGCGCTCTGGCGCGACCTGTCCGTACGCGCGCTGACCGGCCTCCTGGCGATGGACCCCAAGCCGCTCCGCGTCCCCGCCGACGCAGCCGGTGCCGTGCCGTGGATCGAAGCCGTTCTGCGCGGCCAGGCCCCACCGCGTCCCAGCGGCCAGGGCCTGGACCTGATCCAGGCCCACGACGGCTCCGGCCTGCCGCTGCTGCTCGTCGTCGACCGACGTCCCGACCGGCCGCAGACCTGGCACGCGCTCGCCGTCCTCGACGACCGCCCAGACGCGGTACGAGGTGACCGTCCCGACCACCGGCGCCGCTGGAAGGCCTGGTTGAACTGGGGCAACATCATCCAGTTCCTCGACCCCACCGGCAGCGGCCGGGCCGACGGCATTGCCCTGGCCCGTAGCGCCATGGACGACTTCGACGCCGCCCTCCTCGCCTTCACCACCGACACCGCGACAGGGCTGCTCACCGCACTTTGCGAGGAGAAGGCCGGTCACGGGCTGTCAGTTGTGGAGGAAGCGCCGGAGGAGCAGCTGCCGGAGAAGACGCCGGCTCACACGCCGGAACCCCAGGGCCAGCGGAAGAAAGTCGACGAGCCGGACCATTTCACTCCGGCAGAGTTCGCCGTCTGGAGGGCGATCCGAGAGGAGCTCGACGATGGCGACCCCGACGTACTGCGCTTCACGGAACGGCTCATCCACGATCACGTCACACGGCACCCGAATCTGCCGGTTGCCGAAGTCCTCTGGGACGTAGCGGGCGTGACCATGGCGGTCGAGGTCGCCTGGCCCCAGCACAAGATCGGCATCATCCTCCCGGCAGCCGCCGAGAACGAGGACGACATGGCGCAGTTCGCACGGCAGGGATGGGACGTCCGCACTGTGGACCAGTGGTCGACGGACGAGTTGGCTGAGCTGCTCCTTGCCTCTGCGGCGCACCGGCAGGAGGGGGACGCATGACAAACCGAAACGGCGCCCGAGTGGTCGTCAACCTGCAAGTCCAGAGAGACCTGCAGAACCTCGGCCACCACGCCACCAACCAGGTCAACGACTTCGTACGCCGCCTACGCGAAGACCCGGCAAACCGCTCCCTGCGCCTGGCCCCACTGCGCGCCGCGGGCCACAACGGCGACCTTTTCCTGGCCTCGGTACCTCCACACCACGCGGTCCTCCTGCTCCTCACGGACACAGCCCGGTTCACCGTTCTCGCGGTCCGTGAAGGCGAGCGCGCGCACGAGGAACTGTCCCGCCTGACCGTGACGATCAACCCGGTCTCCGGGCTCCCGGACGTCATCGATCAGGCTCACGCCTCGGACACCGTCCTCGCCTTCCCTGTCCGCAACTCATCTCCGCAACCCACCATCGAGGACCCAAAAGCACATCCGTCCGCCCCGGTCAGCCCCCTGCCCAGGCCTCTCTTCGACGAGTACACCGACGACGAACTCACCGGCCTCGGCGTCAGCCGCTCCCTGCTGCCCACTCTCAGTGAGATCACGTCGCGGCAGCAGCTGGATGCCCTCCTCACCGGCAACATCCCTGAGCTCACGCGGGACGTTCTGCTCGCCCTTGCCTCATGCACCCCGGTCGACGAGATCCGCCGTGATATCACCGAGGCCTGGCGCCTTCCCGACGCCGACCCCGAGGACTGGGCCGGCGTGGCACACCACCCCGCCCTCGTCTCCACCGAGGACGACGCTGTCCTCGATGCACTGGGCAACACCTTCGAGGCTTGGCGGCTCTTCCTCCACCCCGAGCAGCGGCGTCTGGCCACCACTCGCTTCAAGGGCTCGGCCAAGGTCACCGGCGGCCCCGGCACCGGGAAGACTGTGGTCGCCCTACACCGGGTACGCCATCTCGTCGAACAGCTCCCGCCGGGCTACGACCGCCCCGTCCTGCTCACCACGTACAACACCAGCCTGGCCGAAGACCTCCGTCAGCGTCTTCGCAGGCTTGGTGGGGACGGCCTTTTGAATCGGGTCCGTATCGAGTCCGTCGACGCC
The DNA here is from genome assembly GCF_040529335.1 of Streptomyces sp. HUAS MG91. GTDB lineage: Bacteria > Actinomycetota > Actinomycetes > Streptomycetales > Streptomycetaceae > Streptomyces > Streptomyces tabacisoli. Next base: position 1,247,791 of record NZ_CP159534.1, read on the forward strand.
CTGGCCCGGCGCATCGTCGTCGAGGAACCCTCCGTCGACCTCGGCCGCACCTTGCCGGACGACGCCGCGATGCATCTCTGGCACACCGTCCGCGCCGAGACCGGACTCACCAACTACGAGGCGGACTTCCTCGACGAGGAGTTCCGTCACGTCATCGTCGCGGGCCAATGCGTCCGGTACGAGCAGTACCGCTCCATCAGCAGGCCGGGCCGCAAACGGATCACGGTCAAGGACCGGCGCGACATCTGGAAGCTCGTCGAGGCGTACCTCGCCCACCTGGCCGCACACCCACGCCGGATCACCTTCGACCTCGTCGCGAGTGAGGCGGCCCGCATCGCCGACGAACGCAAGCGCGCCTACGACCGCTACCTGGAGTACAAGGACGAACAGGGCGGCCGCGACCTGATCCACCGCGAGGCGGCCAGCCTGATGGGCGGGTTCGGGCCTCGCCTGCCCTTCCGGCACATCGTGATCGACGAGGCGCAGGACCTCTCTGCTTCGCACTGGCGGATGCTCCGCGCCCTGGTACCTGAAGGCCCCGACGACATCTTCCTCGTCGGTGATGCCCACCAGCGCATCTACGCCCACCGCTCCATCCTCAGCCACTATGGCATCCGCACCCCCGGACGCGCGTCCCGCCGTCTCACTCTCAGCTACCGCACCACGCGCGAGATCCTCGGCAGCGCCGGTGGGCTCCTTGAAGGCCAGCCCTTCGACGACCTCGACAACGGCACCGACACCCTCGACGGCTACCGCTCCGTCCTTACCGGCCGCGCACCCGCCTACTACCACGCCCCCGACTGGCAGACCGAACTGCGCGCCGTCGCGGCCCTGCTCTTCGAGCGCCACGACAAGTACGGCACCCCGTACGAGGCGATGGCCGTGGCCGTCCCCGACGGCGCCGCGGCCTCGCAGGCCGCCTACGCGCTGGGCACAGCCGAACACCCGGTTCCCCCGGTGGAGATCGGGCAGGACGGGGTGCCTGAGGGCGCCAAGGGCGTCCGGATCGGCACCATGCACCGCTTTAAAGGCTTGGAATTCCAGCGCGTATTCATCGTGGGCGTCTCCGAAGGACAGGTCCCGCATCAGCGCATCGAGCCGTACCGCCTCAGCGATCCCGGCCGCTTCCGCCAGGAGGAACAGCGCGCCCGCTCCCTCCTCTTCGTCGCCGCGACCCGTGCTCGCGACGAACTCATCGTCTCCTGGAACGGACGCCCCAGCCGCTTCCTTCCCCGCAACGTCGAGCACAGCGCACACAGCGCGATCGCGCTGCTCCGGGGGGATGGATCGCCGTCGAGTTCGTCGGCGGCATAGCCAGACGGCGCGTGCGCGCTGCCTGCTGTCACCACGCCCCGGCGCCCCGGCGCTCCGGCCAACTGATTGATCACCGAGAGGACGCCGCAATCGTGCGTGCATGGACCATACGCGGTGGAAGCCAGGGGGAGCGAGAGGCCATGGCGCTCGACCAGGGCCTCGTCGTCGTCGGCTGGGACGAAGTTGGCGATCTGTCTGCCTGCAAGTCGATCGACGATGTAGGCACCGTACTGGAGGAGTCGTATCCGGACGCAGCTTCAAGGACGCTGGTGAACTGGAAGCACCAGCTGTGGCGCTTCCTGACGATGGACATCGGGGACCTCGTCGTCATGCCCCGTAAGTTCCAGCAGATCGTCTCCATAGGCGAACTCACCGGGCCGTACGAATACCGAGCCGACCAGCCCGCGGGAAGCCGTCACGTTCGAACCGCGAACTGGCGGGTACGCGCTCTCGACCGCGCCGCGATCAAGGGCGATCTGCGCGACAGCATGGGCTCCTTCCTCACCATCAGTGAGCTCACCCGCCGCGAAGCCGTCCAACGCGTCACTGCACTCCTCCAGGGAGGCCGCGATCCCGGATTCACCGGCGGCATCGAACCTCCGGCCGACCCCGATGCTCTTGAAGCGGACGTGGCGAATGCCGGCACCCGGCAGCTCACCGCGCGCGACCTGATCGCCTTGTGGGGCTGGTCCCGCCGCACCTCGGGTGTCACCGAGGTGGTCGATCAGGAACTCGCCGCGCGCGACCTGACCGTCGAACCGCACTTCAACTCCGTGCGCCTCGACGACCTCGTCACCGTCTCCTCGGCCTCGGACGAGACCGGGACAACGGACGAGAGCTCTGAACTGGATGCCTCGCTCAGTGGTCAGTCGTCCTCCGGTGACCCGTTCAAGAAGACGCCCGCCGACCAGGACCTCGGCTGGCGGATCGGCACACTGCCCTTCGCCCGCGACGTCACCACGATCCCCATCGACGGTGAACTCGGCCTCGCGTACTCCCACATGGTCGAGTCCGACTTCTCGCAGCTTCCCGTCGTGGACCGCAACGGCCGGACCCAAGGCGTTGTCACCTGGCAGTCCATAGCCCGGGCCAAACTGACCGGCAGGGGCAACACTGTTGCCGAGGTCACCGACCGCAACGCCCCGACCGCCCGTGAAACGGAGGAACTCTTCTCCCGCATCCAGGACCTGCGCCGACATGGCTTTCTGGTCATCGTCGACGGAGATCACCTCGTCACCGGCGTACTCACCGCCTCTGACATCGCCGACCAGCTCAAGCTCCGCATCGAGCCATTCACCCTCCTGGAGGAGGTGGAACTCCGCCTGCGCCGCACACTCAACCGCTTCAAGCAGGACGACCTCCCCGCCCGCACGCAGAACCTTCTGCAGAAGAAGGGACGGATCACGCTGGGCGAGTACCGGTACGTCCTACAGGAACCGGCCCTGTGGAGCCACCTCAACTGGCCCTTCGACCAACAGAGTTTTCTGGAGCGTCTCGACGTCGTGAAGAAGTTCCGGGACAGCGTCGCCCACTGGGACGTCGACGCCCCGGAGGCCGAACGCGAAGCAGTCGAGGCCACCCGGCAGCTCCTTCGACTGCTTCAGCTTGTGGCCTGACCATCGGCTGTGGGGAGTGAGATGCGAGGCATCGGGCGGACAGTCGCCGCTGTACATGCACCGCGGAATCAGCGCCACAACCACACATGCGATCAGGTCACTTCGTCGGAAGCCGCATGCCTCCGCCGACGCGGATGGCCTCCGCGTCGAGACAGCTGTTGGTCACGCGTTCCATGACCATGCTGGCGATCTCGTCGGAGCTACCGAGCCGCTTGGGGAACAGGACGCTCCTCCCCAGGTACGCATTGAACTCCTCGGCCCCCTCGCCGTCTCCGTAGATCGGGATGTCGATGAGCGTCGGCGCGACCGTGTTGAGCCAGGTGCCAAAGACCGACAGGTCGCAGGCACCAGGCAGCGTCGTGGCGGCGACGCCGCCCTTGGACGCCGCGTACGCCGCCTGGCCGGTCTGGCCGTCGAAGGCCACGAGCTGGCGAGGCTCCCGATGGCGCCGCGCGGTCCGTCCCCGTCCGGTTCATTGCGCGAGATGCCGGAGGCCGCCTGGCGGACCACGTCATGGGTGCCGATCAGATTGACCTGGACCATCTTGGTGAACTCGTCTAGGTCCTGGGCAGACTCAGCTCTTCCCTAACCCCACATGCGGGTCCAGGCCTCAACTGCCGTATCGGGTGCGGAAAACCATTCGACGCACGCGGCGGCGTCGGCGATGATCTGCTGCATGTTCCGGCACGCCTTCCTCGCAGCTCCGTCCGCAGTCGCGGACGCTGCTCAGGCTGCCCTCGTCCTCGCGGCAACGCTCGCAGCAGCAGCCGCTGACGGCGCGCGACGCTGACCCTCTCCGGACATTCCGGCGGACCCCGCAGGGGGAGGGTCGGTCCGGCTCAGGGGTCCCCGCCTCCCACAGGAGGCCACCACTTTTTCCGAAGTTCCGGAAGGGACCACTCAGCCATGCCCAAGACGGCATACGTGCGCACCAAGCCGCACCTGAACATCGGCACCATGGGCCACGTCGACCACGGCAAGACCACCCTGACCGCCGCCATCACCAAGGTCCTCGCCGAGCGTGGCGGGGGCACGTTCGTCCCGTTCGACCGCATCGACAAGGCGCCCGAGGAGGCGCTGCGCGGCATCACCATCAACATCGCGCACGTCGAGTACGAGACCGACACCCGCCACTACGCGCACGTGGACATGCCGGGCCACGCCGACTACGTGAAGAACATGGTCACCGGCGCCGCCCAGCTCGACGGGGCGATCCTCGTCGTCTCCGCGCTCGACGGGATCATGCCGCAGACCGCCGAGCACGTGCTGCTCGCCCGGCAGGTCGGCGTGGACCACATCGTCGTGGCGATCAACAAGGCGGACGCCGGTGACGAGGAGCTCACCGACCTCGTCGAGCTGGAGGTCCGCGAACTGCTGTCCGCGCACGGCTACGGGGGAGACTCCGTACCGGTGGTGCGGGTGTCCGGACTGAAGGCCCTCGACGGTGACCCGCGCTGGACGGCGTCGATCGAGGCGCTGCTCGACGCTGTGGACACGTACGTGCCCATGCCGGAGCGGTACGTCGACGCGCCGTTCCTGCTGTCGGTGGAGAACGCCCTCACGATCACGGGTCGCGGCACTGTTGTCACCGGCGCCGTGGAGCGCGGCACCATCGAGGTCGGCGACCGCGTCGAGGTCCTGGGCGCGGAGATCGAGACGGTGGTGACCGGTCTGGAGACCTTCGGGAAGCCGATGGACAGCGCCCAGGCCGGCGACAACGTAGCGCTGCTACTGCGCGGGGTCCCGCGCGATGCAGTCCGCCGCGGGTACGTCGTCGCCGCGCCTGGCAGCGTTACGTCCGCGCGGCGGTTCAGCGCGCACGTGTATGTCCTGTCGGCCAAGGAGGGTGGCCGGACGACTCCGATCGGATCCGGCTACCGACCGCAGTTCTACATCCGCACCGCGGACGTGGTCGGCGACATCGACCTCGGTGAGCTCGCCGTCGCCCGGCCCGGCGACACCGTCACCATGACGGTGGAGCTCGGCCGAGATGTGCCCCTGCAGCCGGGCCTCGGCTTCGCGATCCGCGAAGGCGGGCGCACCGTCGGCGCCGGCACGGTGACCGAGGTCATCGGTTAGGCACAGGTACATCTGCTCGGTCCGCGTAACGCTTCGCCCGTACGCGGACCGAGCACCTCCGCAACGTGCCACAGCACAAGCCGACGGCCCTTGGACAACGCGAAAGGCCCACCCCGGAGGGGCAGGCCTTGAGCGTCAAGGTCGGGCGGATACACGGATGCTGGGGGCCGCCCGATGTACGACACCGCACATCCGCGAGCGGCGCGTCATCGGGGCCCACCGTGCGCTCCCGGGCTGGATCTGAAACGCAAATGCACCTGAACGCACTGCCCCGCTGATGGTCATGACGTTCTCGACCGACAGCAGGAACGGCGCGTCGACGTACCGCTCCGGCATGGGCACGTACGTGTCCACAGCGTCGAGCAGCGCCTCGATCGACGCCGTCCACCGCGGGTCACCGTCGAGGGCCTTCAGTCCGGACACCCGCACCACCGGTACGGAGTCTCCCCCGTAGCCGTGCGCGGACAGCAGCTCGCGGACCTCCAGCTCGACGAGGTCGGTGAGCTCCTCGTCACCGGCGTCCGCCTTGTTGATCGCCACGACGATGTGGTCCACGCCGACCTGCCGGGCGAGCAGCACGTGCTCGGCGGTCTGCGGCATGATCCCGTCGAGCGCGGAGACGACGAGGATCGCCCCGTCGAGCTGGGCGGCTCCGGTGACCATGTTCTTCACGTAGTCGGCGTGGCCCGGCATGTCCACGTGCGCGTAGTGGCGGGTGTCGGTCTCGTACTCGACGTGCGCGATGTTGATGGTGATGCCGCGCAGCGCCTCCTCGGGCGCCTTGTCGATGCGGTCGAACGGGACGAACGTGCCCCCGCCACGCTCGGCGAGGACCTTGGTGATGGCGGCGGTCAGGGTGGTCTTGCCGTGGTCGACGTGGCCCATGGTGCCGATGTTCAGGTGCGGCTTGGTGCGCACGTATGCCGTCTTGGGCATGGCTGAGTGGTCCCTTCCGGAACTTCGGAAAAAGTGGTGGCCTCCTGTGGGAGGCGGGGACCCCTGAGCCGGACCGACCCTCCCCCTGCGGGGTCCGCCGGAATGTCCGGAGAGGGTCAGCGTCGCGCGCCGTCAGCGGCTGCTGCTGCGAGCGTTGCCGCGAGGACGAGGGCAGCCTGAGCAGCGTCCGCGACTGCGGACGGAGCTGCGAGGAAGGCGTGCCGGAACATGAAGCAGATGATGTCCGACGTGTCGCCGCACGTCGAACGATTTTCCGCGCGGGGCGGGGAAGTCACTCAGCCGGTCACGGTCCTACGTTCTTCAGCGCTTCCCGCACCGACAGCGGCGCGAGCCGGTCCCGGTGGGCGGCGACGAAGGCCCGTACGGCGTCCGGGTCGGTCTTGGCGTACTCGCGCAGCGCCCAGCCGATCGCCTTGCGGATGAAGAAGTCCGGGTGCCCGGCCTGGCGGAGGCAGTAGGTGAACAGCCGCTCCGTGTCCGTCGCTTCCTTGAAGCGGAGCTGGTGGAGCAGGGCGGTCCTGGCCACCCACAGGTCGTCGTCCTCGATCCACGTGTCCATCGCGGCCGTCAGCTTCGGGTCGGCGGCGACGAGGCCGCCCACCACATGGGCGGCGAGATGGTCGACGGTGTCCCACCAGGGGACGGTGGTGATCAGTTGCCGGGCGACCGGGAGGAAGCCGGACGACAGCAGGCGGCCGTGGCGGCGCAGGCAGTCGACGGCGAAGTACGCGTACTCGCGCTCGGGCAGTGCCCAGCAGCGCAGCGCGAGAGCGGTGAGGGCGGTCTCGTCGGGGCGCGGGGTGCCCTGGAGGACGGTGCGGGACAGCTCCCGCCGCTCGGGTGAGGGCAGCCCGAGGAAAGGGGCGACGTCCTTCATGTAGGCCCGCATCCGCGCGGCCCGCTCGGGGTCGGCGGCGGCCGGGTAGACGGTGGTCAGCCGGTCGAGGACGGTGTCGGCCCAGGCGCTGGGCGGCGGCGGAGTGACGGACACGTTCTTCCTCGCCCTTCCCTGCGGGAGACTTCCCCGCGGAGTTACTTGTAGGAGAAGTGAGACACAACCTACGGCGATCTTATGTATGCGTCGGCTAGTCTCCCCGGATGCTCGACACCGTCCCCGCCCGTCCCGCCGGGCTCGCAGCACGCTTCACCAGGGTGCTGTTCTCCCCCTGGTCACGGCTGTCGCTCCTGATGGTGCTGCTGGCCGCGGCCGCCGCGTGCGTCCTGCTCTTCGAACCGCAGCGGCTCCTCCAGGACGGCTGGCCGCGCCAGTTGACCGGAGCGTTCGCGGTCGTGGCCTTCACCGTGGCGTACGGCCTGTGCACGGTGGCGTTCGTGCCGAGACCCCTGCTCAATCTGGCCGCGGGCGCGCTGTTCGGCTCCCAGCTCGGCCTGGTCGGGGCGCTCGGCGGGACGGTCGTCGGCGCCGGTGTCTCCTTCGGCCTGGGCCGGGTCCTCGGCCAGGACGCGCTGCGCCCGCTGCTGCGGGGCCGCTGGCTGAAGGCCGCGGACGGCCAGCTGAGCCGGCACGGCTTCCGCTCGATGCTGGCGGCCCGGCTCTTCCCCGGGGTGCCGTTCTGGGCGGCGAACTACTGCGCGTCGGTGTCCCGGATGCGCTGGGCCCCGTTCCTCCTGGCCACCGCGCTCGGCTCGATCCCGAACACGGCGGCCTACGTGGTGGCGGGCGCCCGCGCCTCCGCTCCCACCTCCCCGGCGTTCCTGATCGCGATGGGGTTCATCGCGGTGACCGGCCTCGCGGGAGCCCTGGTGGCCTGGTTCAAGCGGCACAAGTGGAGTCCTCCGCGCGAGCACTGACCGGGGCGCGCAGCCCGGGGCCGAGCACCAGCGTCACCGCCACCGACAGCACCGCGAGCACCACCATCGCCGCGGCCGGGGAGGTGAGCTGCGCGAGCCCGCCCGCCGTCAGGGCCCCCACCCCCTGCATCGTCAACATCCCGGCCGTGTGCAACCCCAGGGCGTGCCCGCCGAGTTCGTCCGGGGTGAGTGCCACCAGGCGTTCCTGGAGGAGCAGGCCCGCGGAGAAGCCGACGGAGGCGACGGCCACCGCGGCCAGCGCCACGGGCAGCGACGGGCGCGCCCCGAACACCAGATAGGGGACGGCGAGCAGCAGCCGGAGCGGCGCGCCGAGGCGGCCCCGCAGGCGCGCGGGCAGGAAGCGGCCCGTGAGGAAGTCGCCGGCGAGCATGCCGAGCGCGGCGCTCGCGAGGAGCAGGCCGGCGTGCGCGGAGTCGTACGGGACGAAGAGGGCCTCGCAGCCGACGATCAGGCCGTTGGGCACCCAGAGCGCCAGGTACACATATCGGCGCGGGACCGAGGACCAGAGGAGGGCGTTGCCGCGCACCGTCTCGCGGAGGGAGGGGCGGCCCGCGGACCGCGCAGGGCGTGCGCTCAGTCCGGTGCGGGCGACCGCCGCCGACAGGACGTACAGACCGGCGGCGATCAGCAGCGTGCCGCGCGCGGACAGCGCCGGCACCAGGACGCCGCCGAGCGCGTAGCCGGTGATCTGGCAGATCCCCGAACTCATGTTGAGGACGGAACGGCCCAGCAGATAACCGCCCTTGTCTGTGCTGTCGGCGAGCTCGGTGAGCAGGCCGTAGCGAACGCCACCACCGAGCGCCGCCGGAACACCCTGGAGGACGACGAGCGTGAGCGCGGCGGCGGTGGGCAGGCCCGGCACGGTCTGGAGCAGGGTGGCCAGGCCGAGGAGGAGACAGAGCCCGGTGAGGACCGCGCGCGGCGGCAGCCGGTCCGCCGCCGACAGCAGGGTGAGCGCGCCGACGACCTGGGCGAGCGCGGGTCCGAACATGGCGAGCGCGGAGAGCAGCGGTGAGCCCGTCGAGGCGTAGACGAGCGAGCCGAGGGCGAGCCCGCCGACGGTCTGGGCGGCGGTCTGGAGCGAGCAGGCGGCGAAGAGCGGCGTGAACTCGGGGGCGGCGAACAGGTCACGGTAGGTACGCATGCACGGAGGCTGCGGGGACGCGGCCCCCGGGCGTTAATGTTTCGCGGTACGGCGAAACGAGCGGGGCGGGGCGGGCATGGGGATCTGGCAGGTCGACGCCGACACGCTCGCGGGCAGCCGGTTCGTGGTGTCGTCGCTCGCGGAGACGACGGCGAGCCTCAAGAAGCTCGCCGACCCGAGGGCCGCGCACCCCGGTGAGCGGCGCTGGCTGGACGCCCATCTGCCCGCCTACCGCGCCCGGCTGGCCGCGGATCCGGTGACGGCGGCGCTGGTCCGCGCCGCGTTCGGGGCGACCTGGACGGCGGACTTCCTCACCCCGACGCCGTACGGGCTGTGCGATCTGGATCTCGACGAGGGGCTGGCCCGGATCGCGGGCACACCGCCGGACGCCGTGCGCGCGGATCTCGCGGTGTCGTGGCCGGGGCCGCTGCCCGCGTCGCTCGTGCGCGCCGAGGATCTGGCGGAGCGTGCCGCGCGCCTCCTCGACTGGGTGTGGCGGGCGACGGTGCTGCCGGAGTGGCCGCGGCGGCGCCGGGTTGTCGAGGCCGATGTCGTCGCGCGGACCAGGGAACTGTCGGTCGGCGGCTGGGCGGCGGCGTTCGGCGCGATGCGGCCGACGATGCGCTGGCTGGGCGAGGGGCGGCTGCGGATCAACGCCCACGACTATCCGCCGCGGGACATCTCGGGGGCGCGGCTGCTGTTCGTGCCGGTGACACCGCATCAGGGCTGGGTGTCCTGGCCGGAGCCGCCGCCCGGTTCGACGGTGCCGCCGGACCGGTACGCGGTGGTCTACCCGTGCGCGGGCGCGCTCGCGGATGCCGGCCGGACGGCGCCGCCGGACGGTCTTGCCGCGCTGCTCGGCACCGCCCGCGCCCGGGTCCTGATGCTGCTCGACCAGCCTTTGACGACGACCCAGTTGACGGCGCTGACCGGGCAGGGGCTCGGCTCGGTGGGCCGTCATCTGAAGGTGCTGGCCGACGCCCGGCTCGTGGGCCGCCGGCGGGCCGGGCGCTCGGTGCTGTACTTCCGCACACCGGCCGGGGACACCTTGCTGTCGGCCCAGCGTGACCCGGATGTCTAGCGTGCGTTGCCCGCCCGTCACTTTCGGCGCCTAGCGTGCCTCACGCGTGTGCCCGTGCCCCTGTGGCCACGGGGGCACGGGCACCTCCCCCGTCATGTCCGGCGCGCGCCCGCGGCCGGTCCCGTCCCCGGCCCCTGGATCGCGTACTTCTCCATGTCTTGGTTCGAATCATTCATTCTCGGCCTCGTCCAGGGGCTCACGGAGTTCCTGCCGGTCTCGTCCAGCGCGCATCTGCGGCTGACGGCGGCCTTCGCCGGCTGGACCGACCCGGGCGCCGCCTTCACGGCGATCACCCAGCTCGGTACGGAGACGGCCGTGGTGCTGTACTTCCGCAAGGACATAGCCCGGATCGTCTCGGCGTGGTTCAGGTCGCTGACGGACCGGTCGATGCGCGGCGACCACGATGCCCAGATGGGCTGGCTGGTGATCGTCGGCTCGATACCGATCGGGGTCCTCGGCGTGACGCTCAAGGACCAGATCGAGGGCCCGTTCCGCGATCTGCGGCTGACGGCGGCGACCCTGATCGTGATGGGTGTCGTGCTCGGTGTCGCGGACCGCCGGGCCGCCCGTGACGAGCTCGGCGGCAGGCACCGTGCCGTCCGCGCGCGCAAGGAGCTCAAGGACCTGTCGGTGAAGGACGGCCTGATCTACGGCGTGTGCCAGGCGCTGGCCCTGATCCCCGGCGTCTCCCGGTCCGGCGCGACGATCAGCGGCGGTCTCTTCCTCGGGTACACCCGTGAGTCGGCGGCCCGTTACTCGTTCCTCCTCGCGATCCCGGCCGTTCTGGCCTCCGGTGTCTTCGAGTTGAAGGACGCGACACAGGGCGGGCACGTGTCGTGGGGGCCGACGGTCTTCGCGACGCTCATCGCGTTCGGTGTCGGATACGCGATCATCGCCTGGCTCATGAAGTACATCTCCACAAAGAGCTTCATGCCGTTCGTGTACTACCGGATCGCGCTGGGCATCGCGCTGATCGTGCTGGTGACCGCGGGTGTGCTGAGCCCGCACGCCGCCGAGTCGGCCGGATAGCGCGGGCCGCGTCCTCCGGATGCGGCCCGCGCGACCCGCCCGTAACGTCACAGACGACCCCGAACCACCTCATCAAGGAGTCGTCATGGGCGACAACGCCATGGACAAGGCCAAGGGCAAGGCCAAGGAGATGCTGGGCAAGGCCACCGGCAACGAGCGGATGAAGACCGAGGGCAAGGTCGACCAGGCCAAGGCCGACACGGCGAACATGGGCGACAAGGCCAAGGACAAGCTCAAGGGCGTACGCGACTCCCTGAGCGACGACGACAACTGACCGTTCGCCGCGGTCCTCGGACCCGGGGCGCGCTCAGGCGATGATCCCGGCGGCGGCCGCGGCCCGGAGCCCGGGCGGGAACCCGTCCGTCAGCCGGTCGTGGAGCACCGCGGCCGGGATCGGCTTCGGGTCCTTGCCCGCCGGGAAGAACTGAGGGGCACGCGGCCGTCCTCGCAGGCGGGCCCGGCGTCCAGGAGCCGCCGCCGGTCACCAGGGCACGGGGCCCTGCGCGTCGAAGAATCCGCCCGTCGGCCCGTCCGGGCCGAGCAGTGCCATACGGACGATAATCTCGGCGCCTTCCTCGACCGTCTGCACGCCCGAGTTGCCGTTGAGGTCGGTCTTGGTGAAGCCCGGCTCGACGGAGTTGACCCGGATGTTCGGGAACGCCTTCGCGTACTGGACCGTGAGCATGTTGACGGCCGTCTTGGACGCCGGATAGGCGATGCCCGGGTAGAAGCCGGCGGGTGCCTCCGGATCGGTGATCAGGGCCATCGAGGCGAGACCGCTGGCCACGTTCACGATGACGGGCGCTGCGGAGCGGTTCAGCAGCGGCAGGAAGGCGTGGGTGACCCGGAGCGTGCCGAAGACGTTCGTCTCGAAGAGCGGGCGGAGCGTGTCGACGGTCTCGTCGGCGGGGGCGACGATGCCGTTGTCGGCGGTGCGGCCCTCGATGCCTGCGTTGTTGACCAGCACGTCGAGGACACCGTCGTGGGCCGCCGCGATCGTGGCCGCCGCGGCGGCGACGGAGTCCTCGTCGGTGACGTCGACGAGGACGTGCCGGGCGCCCAGCTCCTCGGCGGTGCGACGGCCCTTCTCGGGGTCGCGGCTGCCGACGTAGACGGTGTGGCCCGCCGCGATCAGACGGCGGGCGGTTTCACGGCCGAGGCCCTTGTTCGCCCCGGTGATGAGTGTCGTGGTCATGGGTCAAGCCTGGTACGAAGCCTCCCGCCCTGCCAGCCGTCCCGTCTTCCTGGGACTGCCGGTACCAGGAAGATCCGTGCCGGAGCGGGCAGAGTGGAGGCATGAGCAACGACTTCGGGGACGCCGTCCGGCGCTGGCGGGACCGGGTGCGGCCCGAGTCGGCCGGGCTCACCCCGGTGGGACAGCGGCGGGCCGCGGGACTGCGTCGCGAGGAGCTGGCGCTGCTGGCCGGGATCTCCGCGGACTACGTCACCCGCCTCGAGCAGGGCCGGGCCAGTCACCCCTCGGACCAGGTGGTCGCGGCGCTGGCCCGCGCGCTGCGGCTGTCCGGCACCGAGCGCGAGCACCTGTTCCGGCTCGCGGGTCTGGTGCCGCCCGGCCCCGACCGGGTGCCCGGCACGCTCACGCCGAGCGTGCACCGCCTCCTGGAGCGGCTCGCCGGGACGCCGGTCGCGGTCTTCGACGCCGCGTGGACGCTGCTGCTCGCGAACCCGCTGTACACGGCGCTGCTCGGGGAGCGCCCGCGGTGGCGCGACCACCGGAGCAACGGCGTCTGGTGGACGTTCCTCGGCCCGCCGGACCGGGTGCGGCTCAGTGCCGGGGAGCGCCGGGCGATGGAGGCGGCCCTCGTCGCGGACCTGCGGGCGACCGCGAGCCGCTATCCGGCCGACCCGGAGCTGGCCGCCCTGGTCGCCGACGTGCGCGCCGGCAGCCCGCGGTTCGCCGCGCTGTGGGACGCGGGCGCGGTGGGCCGGCACGAGGCGGCCCGCAAGACGGTCGACCATCCGCAGGTCGGCCCGCTGACCCTGGACTGCGACATCCTGACGGTCGCGGGCGACGATCTGCGCGTCATGGTCTACACGGCCGAGCCGGGCACGCCGGACGCAGACGTCCTGGCGCTGCTGTCCACCCGGGTGGTTCCGGCGCTGCTCGTATCCTCACCTGCATGACACGCCACATTTCCTTCTCCCGTCTGCACAACTTCCGTGACCTGGGCGGCTGTCGCACCCTCGACGGCCGGACCGTCCGCCGGGGGCGGCTGTACCGCTCCGACGCGCTGTCGAAGCTGAGCCCGGCCGCCGGGACCGACGCGGAGCGGGCCGACTGGGAGAGATACACGGCCCTCGGCATACGCACGGTGATCGATCTGCGCTATCCGCGGGAGATCGCCGCGAACGGCCGGGTGCCCGAGGTCCCCGGCCAGCGCTGGGTCAATCTCAGCGTGGAGCACCGCCCGTACGACCAGACCGTGATCGACCCGGCCGTCGACCCGTGGCGCCACCTCGCCGACCGCTACCTGGAGGTCGCCCACGACGGCGCCGAGGAGCTGGGGCAGGCTCTCGACCTGATCGCGGCCGCCGACGAACCCCTGGTCTTCCACTGCGCCTCGGGCAAGGACCGCACCGGTCTGCTCGCGGCGCTGGTCCTCGTCCTGCTCGGTGTGCACGAGGACGATGTGGCGGCCGATTTCGCCCTTACCGAACTGGCCCGGGACCGGCTCCTCGCCGACTGGAAGGCGGCGCACGAGGGCCGCGAGCCGAGCTGGCCCGGCTTCGGCCGCGCGCCCGAGACGATCATGCGGCTGTTCCTCGCGGACCTGTCCGCGCAGTTCGGGAGCGTGCAGGGGTATGTCACCGAACACCTGGGCAGGGATGAGGAGTTGACCACCCGGCTGCGCAAGGGACTGCTCAGCTGATCGTCAACTCCCCATCAGAAGTGATCACTTGACGCAGTCGACCGCTCGCTCAGGGTTCACATTCGGTCGTCGCGCGCTTAGCCTTGGCACATGCCACCTGCCGCACCCAAGCCCGCGCGGACCGCCGAGGAAGTGAACGAGCAGATCCGCGGCCTCTGGCTGCGCGCGGGCGGGCGGCTCACGGCCGAGCAGCGCACGCAGTACGAGCTGCTGGTGACGGAGTGGGCCCTGGCCACGCGCACCGAGGTCGTCGAAGCGGCCTGATCAGGGCCGGTCCGGTCAGCGTCCGCCCGCGACGCGCAGCACGGTGCCCGTCGTGTACGAGGCGTCGGCGGAGAGCAGCCAGGCGATCGCCGCGGCGATCTCCTCGGCCTGCCCCGCCCGGCGCAGCGGCACACCGCCCGCCATCCGTTCGGCCCGGTCCGGGTCGCCGCCCGTGGCGTGGATCTCGGTGTCGATGATGCCGGGGGCCACGGCGTTGACGCGGATGCCGGCCGGCCCGAGCTCCTTGGACAGGCCGACGGTGAGCGTGTCGACGGCGGCCTTGGACGCGGCGTAGTGGACGTAGTCGCCGGGGCTGCCCAGGGTCGCCGCGGCGGAGGACACGTTCACGACGGCGCCGCCGGTCTGCGCCATGTCGCGGGCGGCGCGGCGGCAGCACAGCAGGACGCCGAGGACGTTGACGTCGACGATCCGGCGCAGGTCCTCGGTGCGGGCCTCGGCGAGCGGGCCGAACGGTCCGGTGACACCGGCGTTGTTCACCAGGCCGGTGAGCGGGCCGAGTTGCTCCTGGACCGAGTCGAACATCCGCTCGACGTCGGCCTCTTGGGACGTGTCACCGCGCAGGACGACGCAGCGGGCACCGGCCGCGATCACCGCCTCGGCGGTGCGCTGTGCCGCGTCCTTGTCCCGGACGTAGGACAGGGCGACGTCGTGGCCGTCCCGGGCGAGCCGCAGGGACGTGGCGGCGCCGATGCCCCGGCTGCCGCCGGTGACGAGCGTGATGGGGCGGGTCAATCGAGCCTCCTGGCAGTGATCATGTCGCGCGAGGTGCACCGTACCAGCGCCACTTTCCGACCCTCTCCCGGCCCGGCAGGTCACCGCGTCCGGTCACCCACAGCAGCGTCGGCCAGGGCTCGGTGTCGGCGGGGGCGTCGGGGAAGAGCCGGTGCAGGGAGCGGGCGCAGAGACCGGCGGGCGGCTCGAAGGGGACGCCGAGGCCGAGCGCCATGTCGTGGGCGTGCAGCAGCGTCTCGACGATGCCCATCGCGGCGAAGCCCTCGGGGTCGGCGGCACCGAAGGTGTGGTGCCCGCGGGCGTCGGCCGGGGTCGCGCGCACCACGGCGACGAGCAGCCCGCCGCACGCCTCCAGGACCCCGAGCAGTCCGGCCGGGCCGGCCTCCGGGTCGGCGGTGACGGTGTTGGCGGGGCCCTCCGGGCGGCGCCGGGAGAAGCCGAAGCTCACGTACTCGTCGGCCTGCGGCCGGGTCGAGCCGATCTGGGCCGCGTACGCGAAGAGGTCGTCGGCGAGGTGCTCGCCGGTCTCCCAGCACGTCCACTCGAGGGGCCCGGCCGGGACGTGCCAGTCGGCGCCGGTCGCGGGGGTCAGTGCGTCGACGGTGATCCGGACGGCGTGCGCGACGTCGTCGGCGGTGACGGGTCCGGGTACGGGGGTGTTCGGCTCGGCTGACATGGGGAGACGGTAACAGCGACCTGGCGCACGCCTCTTGGCTGTTCGGGCCGGGGGCTCGACACTGACTCGATGACGCAGCGTGTGGAACTCGCGACCGTCCTCGACCGGCTCGCCGTCGACGAATTGGTGACCGACTACGCCGTGACCGTGGACGACGGGGACTGGGCGGCGTACCGCGCCCTGTTCGCGCCCGACGGCCGCGCCGACTACCGGGCGGCGGGCGGTGAGGAGGGCGGCGCCGAGGAGATCGCCCGGTGGCTGACCCGGACCATGGAACTGTTCCCGATGCGCCAGCACCTGATCGTCAACCGCCGTGTGCGCTTCGGCCGTCTGGACCGCGACGTGGGCGACACGGCCCTGGTCCGGGCGGACTACATCAACCCCATGCGGTTCCCGGGCCCGGACGAGGGCGGGGCGCCGGACTTCGTGTGCGGCGGCCGGTACGCGTTCGGGCTCGTCCGTACGCCCGTCGGCTGGCGGATGCACCGGGTGACCGTCCACGAGAAGTGGCGGCGCGCTCCGCGGCGATCGGCCACCGGCGTGTGAGGCGGGCGCGGCGCCCACTGTCGTTGATCGCCGCCGACGCGCACACTGGGGGGACGTGACCGGTGACGGCGGCAGTCGTACGAGGTGGGAGGCGCGGCGGATGCGGGGACGGTGGCAGCGGCTCGGCACATCGCCCTGGTGGCGCGGGGCGGCGGCGGCCGGGGCGGGCGCGCTGCCCGCGCTCGCGTTCCCCGCGCCCGCGCTGTGGTGGTTCGCCTACGCGGCCCTCGTCCCCTGGATGCTGCTGGCGCGCTCGGCGCCGACGCCGCGCCGCGCCGCCCTGGACGGCTGGCTGGGCGGCCTCGGATTCATGCTGGCGGTGCACCACTGGCTGCTGCCCAGCCTGCATGTCTTCACGGTCGTTCTCGCCGCGCTGCTGGGCGCGTTGTGGGCGCCGTGGGGGTGGCTGCTGCACCGGCTGCTGCACGACCGGCCGTCGCCGCGGCAGGCGGTGGCCGCGCTGGTCGCGGTGCCGTCGGCGTGGCTGATGGTCGAACTGGTCAGGTCCTGGCAGGGGTTGGGCGGCCCGTGGGGGATGCTGGGCTCCAGTCAGTGGCAGGTGGGTCCGGCACTGCGGCTCGCGTCGGTGGGCGGCGTGTGGCTGCTGAGTCTGCTGGTCGTCGCCGTGAACACCGCGGTGACGCTGCTCGTGATCGCGCGCGGCGCCCGCACCCCGGCGGTGGCCGGGCTCGTCGCGACCGTCGCGGTGACCACGGCCGCCTCGGCCTGGGCGCCGCGCCCGCAGACCGACGGCACCGCACGTGTGGCGGTCGTCCAGCCCGGGGTGATCGTCGGGGCCGAGCGCCGCTTCGACCGGGAGGAGGCCCTGACCCGCCGACTCGTGGGGCGCGATGTCGACCTGGTCGTCTGGGGCGAGAGCAGCGTCGGCTTCGATCTGGCCGCACGCCCCGACCTGGCCCGCCGGCTCGCCGCGCTCTCCCGGCAGGTCGGCGCGGACATCCTGGTCAATGTGGACGCGCGCCGTCCGGCGTCCGACGGTGACGGCGCCGGGCGCGGCATCTACAAGAGTTCGGTGCTGATCGGTCCCGAGGGGCCGACGGGTCCGCGCTACGACAAGATGCGGCTGGTGCCGTTCGGCGAGTACGTGCCCGCCCGGTCGCTGCTCGGCTGGGCGACGTCGGTGGGCAAGGCGGCCGGCGAGGACCGCAGGCGCGGGACGCACCAGGTCGTGATGGACGCGGGGGCGCTGCGGTTCGGGCCGCTGGTCTGCTTCGAGTCGGCGTTCCCCGACATGACGCGGAACCTGACCCGGGACGGGGCGCAGCTGCTGCTCGCGCAGTCGTCGACCTCGACGTTCCAGCACAGCTGGGCGCCCGAGCAGCATGCGTCGCTGGCGGCGTTGCGGGCCGCCGAGAGCGGGCGGCCGATGGTGCACGCGACGCTGACCGGGGTCTCCGCGGTGTACGGGCCCGACGGTTCGCGGGTCGGTCCGTGGCTCGGTACGTCGTCGAGCACGGTCCGGGTGTACGCGGCCCCGACCGCCCACGGCACGACCCTGTACGTCCGCTTCGGCGACTGGCCGATTCATGTCGCCGGGGCGGTACTGCTGGTCCTCGGCGCCGCGGAGGCCCTGCGACACCGCCGCTCCACGTCCCACGTGCACGCCGGTGGGGGCTGGTCGCGCAGTTCCCCGCGCCCCTGAAAGGCCCGTCAGGGGCGCGGGGAACTGCGCGACCAGCCCCCACGCACCCGCGGACAACGACGAGGCCGCCTCAGCTCAAAACGCCCCGCACAACCCGCTCGCACAACTCATGCGAAGCCAGCGCATCGCGCCCGCTCACGACCTTCCCGGCCCGCACGGCGTCCAGGAACGCCAGGGCCACCTGCTCGATCCCGCGCTGCCGGGCGACCGGCACCCAGTCCCCCCGCCGCCGCACCGTCGGCTGTCCCTTGTGATCGACGACGTCGGCGAGATTGAGCACCTGCCGCTTGGTGTCCTGCCCGGAGACCTCGAGGATCTCCTCCGTGGACCCGCTGAGCCGGTTCATCACCCCGAGCGCGGTGAACCCGTCCCCGGCGAGCTGCAGCACGACATGGTGCAGCAGACCGTCCTCGACCCGGCTCCGGACGGTGACGTCGTCGATCGTGCCGGGCACCAGGAAGCGCAGGGTGTCCACGACGTGGATGAAGTCGTCGAGGATCATCGTGCGCGGCTCCTCGGGGAGCCCGACGCGGTTCTTCTGCATCAGGATCAGCTCGCGCGGATGCTCCACGCACTGCGCGTACCCGGGCGCGTAGCGCCGGTTGAAGCCGACGGCGAGACTGACCCCGCGCTCCTCGGCGAGTTCCACGAGACGTGCCGACTCGGCGAGTTCGTAGGCGAGGGGCTTGTCGACGTAGGTCGCCACGCCGGCTTCGAGCAGCCGCGTCACGATCTCGGGGTGCACGGCGGTCGGCGCGTGCACGAACGCGGCGTCGAGTCCCTGCGCGAGCAGCGCGTCCAGGTCGGTGTGGCGCCGGTCGTCGGGGATCCGGTACTGGTCGGCGACGCGGGTGAGCGTCGCGGCGGTGCGGGTCTGCAGATGCAGTTCGATGCCGGGCTGTGCGGCGAGCACGGGCAGATAGGCCTTCTGGGCGATGTCGCCGAGTCCGATGCAGCCGACCTTCACGTCCCGTACTCCTCTGTGTGCGTCCCCGTCGTGTGCGTCTGGGCAGCATACGGCGGGCGCGGGGCGCGCCACCCGTTCCCCCCGGCCCGCCCCATCACCCGTGTGGGGCAACCTCGCCGATTCCGGTTCCCCTCGCCGCCCGCGCTCCGCCAAAGTGGCGCGGGTGCCCAGAACCACCAGCTCAGCCACGCTTCTGCTGACGGCGGCGGCCGCGGCCGTCACCGCCGCCACCGCCTCGGGATGTGTGAGCGTCGGCGCGCCGCCCGCTCCGGCCGCCCCCAGCCCGTCCGCGACGGCCCCCGCGCCGCGCCCGGAGGGCCACTCCGCCGGCCGGCCGCTCGTCCAGGGCCCCGCGCGCGAGGCCCTTCAGCGGACCGAACCGTCCCCCCGCAGTCAGCCCCGCTCCCCCGCCGCCCAGCGGCCCGCCGAGCCGCCCCGAGCGCCCGTGCGGCACGCCGTGCCGTCACAGCGCCGGGCGCCGGACGCCGCCGCTCCCGCGCACACCGCGGCGCCCCGCACCGAGCGCCCGGCCGTCCCCGCGCCGCCGCGGACCGATGTCTGCGCGCTCGGCCGGCAGTACGGCGGCTGGGCCCCGGACAGCCCGCAGGCGGTCATCTGCAAGGACACGTACGGCGGTTGACCCTCGGGACGGACCGTCCGTCCACCCCCGCGTCATGAGATCCGGTCCGCCTGTCAGGACCCGCTGCGCGGCGGCCCGAGCGGCTCCCCGCCGGGCCGGCCGTGTCCCCCGTCCTCGCCCGCGTCCCCGTCCTCCCCCGGCAGCCCCGCCAGCTCCCCTTCGAGCCGTGCCAGCGCGGCCCGGACCCCGGCCGCGTGCCCGTCGTCCGCGGCACCCCCGAGCGTGCCGGCCGCGGCGCGCGCCCGGGTCAGCTGGCCGCGGGCCGCGCCGGGGCGGCCGAGCTTCGCGTAGTCGCCCGCCAGGCTCAGGTGCAGCGACGGGTACAGGGCCCGCAGCGCCGGTGACCGCGGCTCGGCGCAGGAGTCCGCGGCGGTCAACGCCCGTAGATCCCAAGCCAGTTCGTCGGTCGGGTCGCTCTGGGTGCGGGCCAGGTAGTGCGCGAGCGTGCAGCGGTGCAGCGGGTCGCCCTCCTCGCCCAGCTCCGCCCACAGATCGAGGAGCCGGTCTCTCGCCTCCTCGCGGTCTCCGGCGTGGTGCAGCATGACCAGCTGCCCGATCCGGGTGGGCAGCGCGTCGTCCGCCGCCTGCTCGCGCTGCTGTGCCACTGGTGCCTCCAAGCTCGGAAACCGGCTCGCCCACCGGTCACGGCTTCCGACGCTAGCCGCCGCCGACGGCGATCCAGGGCAGGCGCGGCCTCAGCCGAGGTCCGGGATGCGCCAGTCGATCGGCTCGTGGCCCTGGGCCGCCACCGCCTCGTTGATCTGCGTGAAGGGCTGGGAGCCGAAGAACTTCTTCGCGGACAGCGGCGAGGGGTGCGCGCCCTTCACGACGATGTGCCGGTCGGTGTCGATGAGCGGGAGCTTCTTCTGCGCGTAGTTCCCCCACAGCACGAAGACCGCCGGGTCGGGCCGGTCGGCGACGGAGCGGATCACGGCGTCCGTGAACTTCTCCCAGCCCTTGCCCTTGTGCGAGTTGGCCTCGCCCGCCCGCACCGTGAGCACCGCGTTCAGCAGCAGTACGCCCTGCTGGGCCCAGGGCATCAGATAGCCGTTGTCCGGGATCGGGGTGCCCAGCTCGGCCTGCATCTCCTTGTAGATGTTGCGCAGCGAGGGCGGGGTCTTCACCCCGGGGCGCACCGAGAAGCACAGGCCGTGCCCCTGGCCCTCGCCGTGGTACGGGTCCTGGCCGAGGACGAGGACCTTGACCCGGTCGTACGGCGTGGCGTCGAGCGCGGCGAAGACCTGCTCGCGCGGCGGGTAGACGGGACCCTTGGCGCGCTCCTCCTCGACGAACTCGGTGAGCTCCTTGAAGTAGGGCTTCTGGAGTTCCTCGCCGAGGACGCCGCGCCAGGACTCGGGCAGCATCGCGGTGTCGGTCACGTCAACAACCTCCGGGGTACGAGCACTTGCACAGCCGCGCGCACCGTCATGACACGCGCGGCCGCATCGACACCCAAGAACCTACCGGCGGCCACTGACAATCCGGGCCGGCCCCCGCTCACCAGCTCGTCTTGCGCTCCAGCTCCCACATCAACATGATCGTCGACGGGTCGAGGGCCCGCTCACCGCCGGCGATCTCCTCGCTCGCGGCGATGTACTGCTTGCCCTGCCACAGCGGCAGCAGCCGGACGTCCTCGGCCATGATCTGCTGGGCCCGCGCGAACTGGCGCACCACCGCACCGCGGTCGCTCTCCCGGCGGGACTGCGGCAGCAGCTCGTCGGTGATCTCCGGCGAGATGTACGGCGTACTCACCGCGTTCTCCTGGCCCACGAAGGGCGCGATGAAGTTGTCGGCGTCGGGGAAGTCGGGGAACCAGCCGCGCCCGAAGACCGGGTACTCGCCCTTGCGGTAACCGGCTTCGAAGGTGTTCCAGGGTCGGCTCTCCAGCTTCACCTCGAACAGCTTCGACGCCTCCAGCTGCCGCTTCAGCTCCTCGAACTCGGGCTTGGTCGCCGACCCGTACCGGTCCGTGGTGTACCAGAGCGTGAGCGGCACGGGCGTGTGGATGCCCGCCTTGGAGAGGATCTGCGCCGCCTTGGCCGCGCTCGGCTCGCCGTAGTCGTTGAAGAAGTCGGTGGTGTGCCCGACGAGGCCCGCCGGGACCATGGAGTACAGCGGGGTGACGGTGTCCTGGTAGACGGAGTGCGCGATGGCGCCGCGGTCGACGATCTGCGCGACGGCCTGGCGCACCGGCTTCTTCCCCGCCCACGGGTCCTTGGGATTGAAGACCAGGTAGCTGGTCTCCATACCGGCGCCCTCGACGAGCTGGAGCTCCTTCTCGTTCTTCTTGTCCTGGAGCTTCACCGCGTCGGAGGCGGCGAGTCCGCGGAAGGTCGCGTCGATCTTCTTCGCCCGCAGGGCGGCGACCATGTCGGACGAGGACGTGAAGTAGCGGATCGTCACGGCACCGTTCTTGCGGTCCGCGAAGCCCTTGTACGAGTCGTTCTTGACCAGCTCGGCCTTGTCGCCGGGGCTGTAGGACTTGAGCGTGTACGGGCCGGAGCCGGACACCTCCCGGTCCTTGCGCACGGACTTGGCCGGATAGTCGTCGGGGTCGACGATCGACATGGCCGGGGTCGCGAGCACGTACGGGAACGTGGCGTCGGCCTTCTTCAGGTGAAACGTCACATCACGATCGCCGCTGGTCGTGACACGGTCGAGGCTGCCGAGCAGCCCCTCGGGTCCGCCCTTGACCCCGATCGTCCGGATCCGGTCGATGGAGTACTTCACCGCGGCGGCGTCGAGGGCGTCCCCGTCGGAGAACGTCATGTCCTCGCGCAGCCGGCAGTGGTAGGTGCGGTTGCCGGTGCCCTTGAAGGAGCACGCGGCCGCGTCCGCCTTCGGCTGGGCGGCGCCGGACGGGAAGGCGACGAGCGTCTGGTACACGTTGCGGAACAGCTCCCACGAGCCGTCCCAGGACGCGGCGGGATCCAGTGTGCTCGGGGCACTGGTGGTGCCCACCACGATCGGATCCTCGTCCTCGGAGCCGCTGGCGTTCACCACCCCGCATCCGGCCAGCAGGGGTATGAACGTAGTCGCCGCCAACACGCGGGGGGCAAGCAACCGTCTGAACACGCGCACGCTCCTCGATCGGCCATGCCATGGGATCGGCCGACCATATCGCAGTGCCCCACCGGATCAACTACTTGATCAGGTGGGGCACTTGGGCTGCGGGAAGTTTGTCTGGTGACGCCCGCAATCTGACGCGTCAGGCGACGCCCGCGTTGAGGAAGATGCCGCCGTCGACGACGAGCGTCTGCCCCGTGATCCAGTCGGACTGGGCGGAGGTGAGGAACGCGGCGGCGCCGCCGATGTCCTCCGGCACGCCGAGCCTGCCCAGCGGGTAGGCGGCCGCGGCCTCGGCCTCCCGGCCCTCGTACAGGGCCTGGGCGAACTTGGTCTTCACGACCGCCGGGGCGATCGAGTTGACCCGCACCTTCGGCGCGAACTCGTGCGCCAGCTGGAGCGTGAGGTTGACCATGGCGGCCTTGCTCATGCCGTAGGCGCCGATGAACGGCGAGGCCGAGACGCCGGCCACGGAGGCGATGTTGACGATCGCGCCGCCGTTCTCGCTCTGCCACGCCTTCCAGGTCTGCTGGGCGAAGCCGAGCGCCGAGACGACGTTGGTCTCGAAGACCTTCCTGGCGACATTCAGGTCGAGTTCGGCGATCGGGCCGAACACGGGGTTCGTACCGGCGTTGTTGACGAGGAAGTCGACGCGGCCGAACGCCTCCATGGTGCGCTCGACGGCGGCGGCCTGGTGCGCCTCGTCGTGCGCCTTGCCCGCTACGTAGATCGCGCGGTCGGAACCGAGCTTCTCCACGGCCTCCTTGAGCGCGTCCTCACCGCGGCCGGTGATGCAGACGCGGTCGCCGCGCGCGACGAGCGCCTCGGCGATGCCGTAGCCGATGCCCCGGCTGGCGCCGGTGACGAGGGCGACCTTGCCCGAGAGTTCAGCAGTCATGTCCGTTGTCCCCAGCCTTAGTTGAGCGGTCCGCCGGCCACGTACATGACCTGGCCGGAGACGAAGCCGGCCGCCTCGCCGGTGAAGAAGGCGATGGCGTTGGCGATGTCCTCGGGACGGCCCACGCGCTGCACCGGGATCTGGGTGGCGGCGGCCGCCTGGAACTCCTCGAAGCCCATGCCGACGCGGTCGGCGGTGGCCTTGGTCATCTCGGTGACGATGAAGCCGGGGGCGACGGAGTTGGCGGTGACGCCGAACTTGCCGAGTTCCTTGGCGAGGGTCTTGGTGAAGCCCTGGAGACCGGCCTTGGCGGCCGAGTAGTTGACCTGGCCGCGGTTGCCGAGCGCCGAGGAAGACGACAGGTTGACGATACGGCCGAACTTGGCGTCCACCATGTGCTTCTGGACGGCCTTCGACATCAGGAACGCGCCGCGCAGGTGCACGTTCATGACGGTGTCCCAGTCCAGGGCGCTCATCTTGAACAGCAGGTTGTCGCGGAGCACGCCCGCGTTGTTGACCAGGATGGTCGGGGCGCCGAGCTCCTCGGCGATGCGCGCGACGGCGGCCTCGACCTGCGCCTCGTCGGACACGTCGCAGCCCACGGCGAGGGCCTTGCCACCGGCGGCGGTGATCTTCTCGACGGTGTCCTTGCAGGCGGCCTCGTCGAGGTCGATCACGGCGACGGCGCGGCCCTCTTCGGCCAGACGGATCGCGGTGGCGGCGCCGATGCCGCGCGCGGCTCCGGTGACGATCGCTACGCGCTGCTCAGTGGTGGACATGCTCTTCGGTCTCCTCGCCCTAGAGGTCGGCTGCTCGGCTGCGAAATCGCTGAGCAACCGCTTAGTACCCTGTGCGTGTGACGCTAGAAGTCCTGACACCCGGTGTCAACGTACCCACCGGGTGCCCCTGATCACTCAGCGCACCAGAAGGGCGAGCAGCCGCTGCGCCTCGGCGGCCGGATCACTGGTCAGACCGGTGTGCACGGGCCCCGGCTGCACCACGGTGGAGCGCGGTGCGACGAGCCAGCGGTAGCGCCGGCCGGCGTCGTCCGCGCCCGCCTGCCCCGCCGCGGCTCCCCCGGCGCAGTGCCGCTCGACGGCGCCGAGCAGGGCCCGCACGCCCGCCACGTCCGCCTCGGGGTCGAGGGCGAGCAGACGCGCCTCGTCGAGATGGGTGAGCGCGGTGACGTAGGACCGGGCGCGGCAGTAGACGACGACCCCGGCGTTGATCTGCTCACCGCGTTCGACGCGGGGCACCACGCGCAGCAGGGCGTACTCGAAGACGTCACGGGCCTCGCGGGGTTCGTGCTCGCTCACTGACCGGCTCCTTCGTACGTGATCCAGCCCGTGGCCCGGGGCGTGGCCGCGGCGGCGGCCTTCGGCAGCTCGATCCGCTCGTGGATGCCCGGGGCGCGCTCGAGCAGTGTCTCCACGTACGCGCGGCGCACGGCGTCCGGGCTGTCGAACCCGGGCTCGTCGGTGAGCCACACGTCGGGCACGTCGGCGGCGGCCTCGGCGAGCAGGTCCTCGGTGATGCGCGGCGCGAGGTCGGCGGCGGCCGCGGCGAGGTCGGGCCCGAAGGGGGCGAGGGCGTGGTCGGTGGCGTCGTACGGCTTGCCGGCCCAGGCCGGGGCGCCGCGCCAGTTGTGGTGCCAGATCATGCTCGCCCCGTGGTCGATGAGCCACAACTCGCCGTTCCACACGAGCATGTTGGGGTTGCGCCAGGAGCGGTCGACGTTGTTGATGAGCGCGTCGAACCAGATGATCCGGCCCGCCTGGACCGGGTCGACGGCGTACGCGAGCGGGTCGAAGCCGAGCGCGCGCGGCAGGAACCGCATCCCGAGGTTGGTGCCGCCGCTGCCCTTGAGCAGCCCCTGCACCTCCGGGTCGGGTTCGCCGAGGCCGATCACCGGGTCGAGGTCGAGCGCGGCCAGTCCGGGCACCCGGAAGCCGAGCCGGCGCGCGAGCTGCCCGCAGATCACCTCCGCGACGAGCGTCTTGCGGCCCTGTCCCGCGCCGGTGAACTTCATGACGTACGCGCCGAGATCGTCGGCCTCGACGAGCCCCGGCAGCGAGCCGCCCTCGCGCAGGGGTGTGATGTAGCGGGTCGCGGTGACCTCTTTCAGCATGTCCCCGGGTCACCCATCTCTTCAGCCCTGCAATCCACGGTCCGGCACGAAGTGAGCATAGTAACCAAGAGTGATCACCGGCGCCCGGCAGCTCCGTGGCCGGCTCACACCGGTGGCCGCGGATCGTACTGAATGCCTCGCCGCACCTGCCGGGCGCGCTCCGGCGACGACAGCCGGGCGACGAGGTGGAGCGCCATGTCGATGCCGGCCGAGACGCCCGCGGAGGTGATCAGGTCGCCGTCGTCGACGAACCGGTCGTCGGGCCGCACGTCGATGGTCGGGTCGAGTTCCCTCAGCCGGTCCAGGGATCCCCAGTGGGTGGTCGCGGGACGCCCGGCGAGCAGGCCGGCCGCGGCGTAGACCAGCGAGCCGGTGCACACGCTCGTCATCAGCGGAACCGACCGGCGCTGACGCCGCACCCACTCCAGGTGCCGGCCGTCGTCGAGCTGAGGGCGGGTCCCCCGGCCGCCGGGGTGCAGCAGGACGTCCAGCGCCGGCATGTCGTCCATCGAGTGGTGGACTCCGATCGAGAGGCCCTTCGCACAGGTCACGGGGTTGCCGTCGGCGGAGAAGCAGAATGCCTCCCACTGGTCCTCGGGGTGGACCCGGGTCCAGTAGGACAGCACTTCCCAGGGGCCGACCGCGTCCAGTTCCTCGACGTCGGGGAAGAGCAGGATCCCGATCCGCCGCACGTTCTCGTCGCTCATGCGGCGATCCAAGCAGGCTCGGCCCCGGCCTGCCACGATGTTTCGCCGGGCACGTCGTCGAGGCGTCGACTGACCTCAGGGGAAGGCGGTGCTCCTACCCGTCCGCGTGCGCCGCGCCAAGTGCCGTGTCCACGGCGGCCAGATGGCGGGCGACCGGGCCGAAGGAGACGAGACCACTGCCCGCCCCGGCCAACTCGGCTCCGGCGGCGGCGAGTTCGTCCCGGGCGCGGCGCAGGACCGGCAGGTGCCCCACGCTGGCGGCGGCCCGGGCGAGTACGCACCACAGGGCTTCCTGGAGGAGGTCGTGCGGGGGCCGGGGAACCGTCGTGAGCGCCTGCCCGGCCTCTTCGACGGCGCCCGAGGCGGCCAGCAGCAGGGGGTCGAGCCAGGGCCGGTAGGGGCCGGGGTCGAGGTGGGCGAAGTCGCCGGGGTCCGGCAGACCGTCGCCGCGCATGACCGGGACCAGTGCGACGAGGGCGGCGGCTCCCCGGGTCAGGCCGGGCATGCCGCAGTCGGCGGTCTCCGCCATGACGTGCGCGTACCGGGGACGGGCGGCGGGCCAGCCGTCGGTCTCGCTGGTGCGCAGCGCCCGGTACCAGGCGGTGAACACTCCGGCGAGCGGCCGTTCGTTGCGGTGCGCGAGCCGGTCGATCTCCTCGGCCTCGGTGTCCGCCTGCGGGAAGTCGCCGAGGCCGGCGAGCGCTTGCAGGCGGACGATACGGCCGAGTACTTCGTGCCCGGGGAGTTGGTGGTCGACGGCCAGCCGGGTCAGTTCCCCGCCGAGGGCCTCCCGGCGGGAGGCCGATCCGCACTCCGCGTACGCCTGCATGAAGGCGCCGTTGAGGGCGAACGTCAGGAGCGCGGGGTCGCCCAGGTGCCGGGCGATCCGGACGGCCTCCTCGGCGGCGCGTTCGGCGCGCCCGCGCCACGGCTCGGTGGCGGGAGCGTCGGCCGCGCGGGGCAGCGGCGCGTCGGCGGCGGCGTCGCCGCGGGACTCGACCGCCACCACGGACAGCAGCCGGGCGCGCAGCGCGGCCGGGCCGTCGGGGCCGAGGCGGGCGGCGGCGCGGGCGGCGGCCCGGGACAGCTCACCGGCGCCGTCGGGGTCGTCGGCGCGGGTCCACCCGGCCGGGACGTCGTAGGAGCCGATGAGCCGGGCGGCCAGTTCCGGGTCGCCGGTCGTCTCGGCCGCCGCGACGAGGTCCCGCCGGTGCCGGTGGGCCTCCTCCAGGCCGTCGGGGCCGGTCACGGCGAGGTCGCGCAGCAGCCCGGCGGTGGCGTGCAGCCGGGCCCGGGACCGGGCGGGCACCGAGCGGTCCCAGGACGCCGCGACCCGGTCCCAGACGCTGTCGGCCGTGCCGGCCGGTTCGGCGGCGGTGTTCTCCGTACCGCTGAGAATGCGTGCCCTCGTGCGCGCCAGGGCGCCCCCTGGACCGTGGGCGTCGCGGGCCAGGTCCAGCGTCTCCAGGGCCTCGCCGCGCCGCCCGGCCCGGTCGAGTGCGGTGGCCAGCAGCATCCAGCCGTCCTCGCGGCCGGGGTGGGCGGCGACATGGGCCCGCAGATCGGCCACCGCGTCGCGGGCGGCGCCGGTCGCCAGCAGGGCGTCGGCACGCCGCTCGACGGCGTCGAGGCGCAGCGCCTCGAGGCGGGCCCGCTCGGCCGCGGCCCACGCGGCGGCGGGGAAGTCGGCCAGGACCGGGCCCCGCCAGCAGGCGAGCGCAGCGTCCCACAGGGCGACGGCGGCGTGCGGCGCCGCCTCGGCGGCCCGCGCGGCGATGTCCTCGAACCGCCGGGCGTCCACCGTTTCGCGGCCGGCCCGCACGGCGTAGCCGGGGCCGTCGGTGACCAGCAGGCGGGAGGGCTCCCGGGGCGGGCGTCCGGGTTCCAGCGCCCGGCGCAGCGCCGCGACGAAGGTGCGGACCGCGCCGACGGCGCCCGCAGGCGGCTCGTCCTCCCACAGGTCCGCCACCAGCCGGTCGACCGGCACCACTCGGCCCCGGGCGATCAGCAGCCGCCCGAGCACCTCACGGTGGCGGGGCGCGCCGAGCGGAAGGGGCGAGCCGTCGGCGTCCCAGGCGGCCACCGGTCCCAGCAGTCCGAACTCCACGCCCACGGCAGGGTCCCTTCGCGCGCGGCGCCGTCCCGGGCGTGCCACGTGTCCACTCATCGATCGCTGATCCGGCGCCCACAACCTGGGAGACGTCCCCGGACGAGCCGGACCTTCGAGGTCACAGGCCCGGAACGTCCACTCTGCCACGAACCACAGGAGTCACTGTGACAACCCCGAGCATCCCCGGTTTCACCGAGCACCGTGTACGCGTCGACGACGGCGTCACGCTGAACGCCGCCGTCGGCGGTGCGGGGGCCCCGGTCGTCCTGCTGCACGGATTTCCGCAGACCCGTCTGATGTGGCGGCACGTCGCCGCCGATCTCGCCGCCGACCACACCGTCATCTGTCCCGATCTGCGCGGCTACGGCGCCAGCGACAAGCCCGCCGAGACCGGCCCCGACGTCTACGCCAAGCGGACCATGGCCCGTGACGTCGTACGCCTCGCGGCGGAACTGGGCCACGACCGGTTCACGCTGGCCGGTCACGACCGGGGCGCCCTGGTCGCCTTCCGGGCCGCCCTGGACCACCCGGACGCGGTCTCCCGCGCCCTCTTCCTCGACGTGCTGCCGACCCTGGACATGTGGGACGCCCTGCACGGGGTCTCCGCAGCGGTCGGCTTCCACCTCTACCTGATGGCGCAGCCCTCCGGCCTGCCCGAGCCGATGATCCAGGGAGCCGCCGACTCCTTCTTCGGCTACTTCCTCGACGTCTGGACCAAGGACCCGGCCGCGATCCCCGACGACGTCCGCGCCCACTACCTCGCCGCGTCCGCGGCGGCCGTGCCGTCCATCGTCGCCGACTACCGCGCCTCGGCCGGCGCGGACGTGGACCACGACAGCGCCGACAAGGAGGCGGGCAACCGGCTGGCGATGCCGGTGACCGTCCTCCAGCAGGACTGGGGCGCCGCGCTCGGCTACCACGCCCGGGGGCTGTGGAGTGCCTGGGCCGAGGATCTGGAGCACCGCACGGTGTCCTGCGGCCACTTCATGGCCGAGGAGGACCCGCAGCTGATCGCCGACGAGATCCGGGCGCTCGCCGAGCGCTGAGCGGGCCCCGCCGGCTCCGTCAGGGGGCGGCGGGGGAAAGCGCCCGCGCGGGCCGCCCCTGTCCGGGACGGCCCGCGCGGTTCTGTCAGTGTGCCGGGGTCACGATCACGGGAACGACGTGATCTTGGACGGGGTGGTGCTGGTCCCCGAGGTCGGGGCGCCCGTGTTGTTCACGACGTGGGCGTACTGGCCCTTGCCGCCGAGCGAGATGACCTGGATGTCGTGCAGCTTGATGCCCGACTTCACCGGGACCTGGAAGCCGTGCTGCTGCACGATGCTCGGGTCCGAGGTGAAGTTGCAGTAGCTGCCCAGGCCCCACGCCTCATGCGTGTTGACGCTGTCGGCGACCTTGTAGGCCGCGTAGCCGACGATGCCGTCGTGGGTGATGGCGGCGGCGTTGGGCGCGTCGTACGCCTTCTCGTTCTGGAAGAAGATCGTGCGGCCGCGCTCACCGTTCCAGAGCACGTCGTACTTGTTGAAGTGCTCCACGAACAGGCCGGTGGCGAGGACGTCGTCGCCGTTCACGACGAGTCCGTAGTCGGCGCGGTTGGTCTCCCAGCCGACGCCGTCGCCGTGGTCGGCGCGCCAGATCCAGGTGTGGTCGACGATCACGTCGTCGCTGTTGACGACCACGGAGTTGGTGGCGAGGCCGGGGCCCGCGCCGCCGATCCGGATGAACACGTCCTGCATGGAGGTCGGGTTCGCGGCGTGGTCGGCGCTCGCGGTCGCGCCGCCGATCTGGAGCAGCGTGTCGGACTTCTTGGAACCGGCGTCGATCAGGAAGCCGGCCAGCTTGACGCCGTCGACGTCGGCGACGTGCATGGCGTCGACGCCGTTGTCCGGGACGATGGTGGCGAGGCCGAGGCCGAGGACCACCGTGTTGGCGCGGTTGACGTTGATGGTCTGGTCGAGGTGGTAGACGCCGGGCGTGAACAGCAGGTTCAGCCCCTGGGAGAGCGCCTGGTTGATGGTGGCCGCGGTCGCGCCGGGCTTGACCACGTAGAACTGGCTCAGCGGGAGCGAGGTGCCCGCGTTGGCGGGCCAGGACACGCCGCGCGCGTTGGTGCGCTTGGCCGGGACGAACACCTTGTAGTCGTTGCCGTCCAGGTACAGGAACGGCTTCTCGCGGGAGACCGGGGTGTTGTCGAGCGTGGTGTACGGGCCGGTGTCGAAGTTGGTCGCCGGGGCGCCCTGGACACCGCTGAACGTCATGTTCCACACGCCGTTGGTCCAGCCGCCGACCGAGCTGTCGCGGGTGTACCACTGCTGCTGCGAGTACGGGCCGACCGTGCCGTCGATCTTGGAGTCGGCGATGTAGCCGCCCGAAGCCCAGCCGTAGCCGTTCGGCGCGAGGTTGAGGCCGCCGGTGACGTGGATGCGGCGGAACGGCGCGGCCTGGGCGACGGCCCAGCGGTCGGTGCCGTTCACCGGGTTGAGGGACAGGTTCTCGGCGGAGCGCCAGAAGTTCTGCGTGGCGTTGCCGTTGAACCAGCCGGCGTCGACGGTGATGTCACCGTTGATCTTCGTGTCGTCGGGGTTGAGGCCGAGCCCGGAGATCGAGGTGTAGAAGCCGAGTTGGGCGTTGATGTTGTTGTACGTGCCGGGCTTGAGCAGGAACTGGTAGCGCTGCGAGCCGAACTGGTTCGACTCCTGCTGGGCGAAGACCTGGTCGAACTTGCCCTGCAGATTGGCCGTGTTGGGGTCGACGACGATGACGTTCGGGCCGAGGTCGCCGCCGCCCTCGACGGGCGGGGTGGTGGAGCCGGACCCGGTGTGCACCCCGACCTCCCACAGCGAGTAGCCGTAGCCGGTGGCGCGGGTGGTCCCGTAGATCCGCAGATAGCGGCCCGTGCCGCTGACGTCGTAGGAGGTGGTGCCGCCGGTCGCGCCGGTGACGTCCTTCAGGGTCGTCCAGTTCTGGCCGTCGGCGGAGGCCTGGATCTTGAAGGCCTTGGCGTACGCGGCCTCCCAGTTCAGGTCCACCTTGCAGATGCTCTGCGACGAGCCGAGGTCGACCTGGACCCACTGCGGGTCGGACGCGGCGCTGGACCAGCGGGTGGCGGTGTCGCCGTCGAACGCGGCCGAGGCCGGGGTGCCGCCGTTCTCCGTGGAGGACGCGGTCGCCGGGTGGCCCTTGGCGGCGTTCGCGGTGGAGCAGCCGTCGGCCGGCGGGGTGGTGCCGGAGCTGCCGAAGACCTGGAACTCCCAGAGGGAGTAGCCGTATTGCGTGGCGCGGGTGACGCCGGTCATGCGGACGTACCGGCCGGAGCCGGAGACGTCGACGGTGTCGGTGCCGCCGTCGGAGCCGGTGACCGACTTCAGGTCGGACCAGGTGCTCCCGTTGTCGGAGACCTGGATCTTGTAGTCCTTCGCGTACGCGGCTTCCCAGTTGAGGACGACCTTGCTGAGCGTCGCCGACGCGCCGAGGTCGACCTGGAGCCACTGGGAGTCGGTGGCCGCGGACGACCAGCGGGTGCCGTTGTCACCGTCGACGGCGTACGCCGCGGGCGTCCCGCCGTTCTCGGTGGAGGAGGCCGTGGCGGTCTTGCCCTGGGAGAGCGGGGTGTCGGCGGCCGCCGCCGACGGGGCCTGGGCGGGGATGGCCAGCAGCGCCGCCGCCGTGGCGAGCGCGATCCCCAAGGATCTGTGTCTCATGCGTGTCACTCCGTGCGGGGGTGAGGGTGAAACGGCCGCGGGCGGCCTTCACCGAGTGAGCGCACGTCTGGATCGACGGGCGCGGTGGAGCGTGCTCCTACCGTGTCCGGAAGAGTTCAACGGCCAGAGAAATCAACTTAGTTCGCGGTTTGATTTAAGGGTCGAGGCAAGCGTTCGGCAAGACCTCGGCAACGTCTTCTTTTCACAACTCGAACGGACCGATCACCGAACGCGCGGCGACGGGAGCCCGTACGGGCCGCTCACCTGGCCCGACGGCACATCGGCGGAGTCGGCTCTCCCGCGTGCGCCGTCAGGGAATGGACACAACTGCCGTCCGCCGCGCCGAGGGCTCCGGGCTCCATGGCGCCTTTTCGGATGTTTCCCCCGATGGGATGACATGACGGGCCATGGTGCCGCCCGGTAGCCCGGGACGGGGTTAAGAGATCAGCGGGGCGTTGAACACTCCGGGACGACCACACGTACCGGAGTGAGACCCCCACGGACCCGGACCGCAGAGTCGAAAGGAACCGACGGAATGACCGTTTCGCAGGAGTCCGCCCCTACCGATCCCCCTGTCCCCACCGGCCCCACCGCCCTCGGCCCGTGCCGCCGCAGCGTCGTCGCGGCGGTCGGCGCGGCCGGGATCGCCGCGGCGCTCACCGCGTGTGGCTCCGGCGACGGCGGCGGGTCGGGGCCCACGGGCGACGCCTCGGCGGCCGGCGGTGGCGTGCTCGCCAAGACCTCGGACATCCCGGAGGGCGGCGGCAAGATCTTCGCCGATCAGGGAGTCGTGGTGACCCAGCCCAAGAAGGGCGAGTTCAAGGCGTTCACCGCCACCTGTACGCACCAGGGCTGCAAGGTGACGAAGATCGAGGGCGGCACCATCGACTGCCCGTGCCACGGCAGCAAGTTCTCCATCGAGGACGGCAGCGTCAAGCACCCGCCGGCCACCCAGCCGCTGCCCGCGAAACAGATCAAGGTCAGCGGCGACTCGATCAGCCTGGCCTGACCGGACGTCCCGCGGGCGTCAGCGGCGCTTCCACGCGCCGAGCACGTCCTGCGTCGTCGTCACGGTGGCGACCAGGGCGAGCGTGTTGCGGATCATCGCCGGGGTGTAGTCGGAGGGCACCCCGGCGATGGCGTCCCCGGGGACGACGACGTCGTAGCCGAGGTTCACGGCGTCGAAGACCGCGTTCGGTACGGCCACGTTCGCGGAGACCCCGGTGACGACGAGGGTGCGGCAGCCGAGGTTGCGCAGCAGCGGGTCGACGTCCGTGCCCGCGATCGGGGAGAGCCCGTGCAACCGCCGTACGACGAGGTCCTCGTCGGCGACCTCGATGGGCGGGGCGATCCGCACCGCCCTGCTGCCGGTGAGCTGCTGCACGGGCAGGCGTTCGGCGGCGCGGAAGAGGCGGCCGTTGCGGTTCGCGCCGCGCCCGTCGGGGCGGCGCTCCGCGACCGCGTGCAGGACCTGCGTGCCGCTCTCGTGGGCAGCGGCCACGAGCCGTGCGACCCGGACGAGGGCGCCGGACTTCCGTGCCTCGTCGGCCAGTTCGGGCAGGGCACTGTCGGTGCCGACCACGCCCTGCTGACACTCCACGGTGAGCAGTACGGTGTGGGCCGGGGCGAGCAGTTCGACCAGTTTCTCGTGTGTCGGCATGATTCTCCCTGCCCGTCGTCGGTCTGTCCGTGCGCCGTGCCGGTGCCGTGGGGGGCTGCTGGAGAGTAGCCACCATTGCGCCCGGAGGGAAGAGCCTCCATGCTGCCTTTCTGACGCATCGTCAGTACTTGGCGGTGATCTCGCAGTGATCTCGTGGAGGAGCAGCCATGACCGTCGCCCAGCGCAGGGGCCGCAGAATCATGATGAGTCCCGACGAGCGGGACGCCTTTCTCGCGGCGCAGCGCACCTGCCGGGTGGCCACGGTGTCGGCCGACGGC
Source organism: Streptomyces sp. HUAS MG91 (assembly GCF_040529335.1). Taxonomy (GTDB): domain Bacteria; phylum Actinomycetota; class Actinomycetes; order Streptomycetales; family Streptomycetaceae; genus Streptomyces; species Streptomyces tabacisoli. The sequence continues at coordinate 1,281,792 of NZ_CP159534.1, forward strand.
ACCCCGCACGTCAGCCCGCTGTGGTTCCTGTGGGACGGCACGTCGCTGTGGCTGTACTCCCTTTCGCGCAGCCGCCGTTGGTCCGATCTGCGGGCGGACGCGCGGGTGGCCGTGGTGGTCGACGCGGGCGAGGACTACGGCGAGCTGCGCGGTGTCGAGCTGTCCGGCCGTGTCGAGTTCGTCGGCGAGTCCCCGCGGACGGGCGAGCCGTGCCCCGAACTCGATGCTCCGGAGCGGCAGTTCGCCGAGAAGAACTTCGGCCTGCCCACCATGGTGTACGACGGACGGCACGCCTGGGCCCGGCTGACCCCGGACAAGATCACCTCGTGGGACTTCCGGAAACTGGCCGACCTGTAGCAGCCACCAGCAGCTAGGGGCGGCAGGTGGGCGCGGCGGCACATCAGCGCTGGGCAAGCGCCTCGAAAGACCCGAGCCCCGGCCCCGCTCGTCCGCCACCCGACGGCACCGCTCACGCGTACGTCCGCCCACCCCCCGGCCGAACGGCCGCGGCCACCACCTCCGCGACCCCGGCGATCTCGTCCACTCCTACCCGGGACACGGTGATCCGCACGCCGGGCCCGGCCCCGATCCGGAACCGCGCCCCCGGCGCCACCGCCCACCCGGCGTGCAGCAGCCGCGCCACCGCCCCGGTCTCGTCCGGCACCGGCACCCACACGTTCATCCCGCTGCGCCCGTACGCCACGACCCCCCGCTCGCCGAGCGCCGCGATCAGCGCGTCGCGCCGCTCCCCGTACGACGCGGCGACGGCCCGCGCGTCGACGGCCCCGCTCGCCCACAGCCCGGCGACGGCGCGCTGGGTGATCCGGCTGACCCAGCCGGGTCCGAGCCGCTGCCGCCCCCGCACCCGGTCGACCGTTCCGGCGTCCCCGGTCAGGACGGCGAGCCGCAGATCGGGCCCGTACGCCTTGGCCACCGAGCGCACGAACGCCCAGCGCCGGGTGACCCCGGCCAGTGGGTGCAGCGGCAGATCGACGATGCCGTGCCCGTGATCGTCCTCGACGAGCAGCACGTCCTCGTGTGCGGCGAGGACCGCGCGCAGCGCCACCGCCCGCTCCGCGCTCACGGCCGCCCCGGTCGGATTCTGCGCCCGGCAGGTCACGACGACGGCCCGGGCCCCTTCCCGCAGCGCCCGCTCCACGTCGTCCGGCAGCGGCCCGTCGTCGTCGACGCCGACCGGCACGACCCGCAGCCCCAGCGCGGGCACGAGATCGAGCATGCTGCCCCACCCCGGGTCCTCGACGGCGACGGCGTCCCCGGCCCTCAGGTGCACGGCGAGGACGCGCTCGATGGCGTCGAGCGACCCGGACGTCACGGCGACGGGACCGTCGGGCACTCCGTCCGCGTCGAGCGCCGCGCGGGCCCGCCGCACCAGCTCGGGCTCCAGCGAGTCGCTGCCGTACAGCACGGGTTCGGCGTCACCGACGGCAGCGGCGGCGGCGAACGCGTCCGCCAGCCTCGGCAGCAGCGCGACATCCGGGTTCCCGTCGGAGACGTCCCGGACCCCCGCCGGCACCTCCACCCGGATGTGCTCGCGGGCGGTGATGGCGGGCTTCGGCCGCACCCGGCTGCCGCGCCGCCCGGCCGTCTCGATGACCCCGCGCTCGCGCAGGGTCCGGTACGCGGCCGCGACCGTATTGGGGTTCACCCCGAGCCGCTCGGCCAACTCCCGCATCGGCGGGAGCAGTTGCCCCGGTTCCAGGCCGCCGTCGGCCACCGCCTGCTCCACGCTCGCGGAAATCTCTGCTGCGCGGCGCCCTCTGATCGGATACTCTCCTAGCACAAAGAGTAGTTTGCACTAGTGCAATGGAGTCCGCAACATGAGCACGGCCGCCGAGCAGCAGTCGACGTCCCAGCCCGACGCCTACACCCCCACGGACCGCACCGTTCCCACCCGGTCCAAGGAACGCGCCTCCTACGACCGCGCCCTCGTGCACGCGATACTCGACGAGGCCTACGTGTGCCATCTCGGCTTCGTCCGCGACGGCGCCCCGGTGGTGCTGCCCACCCTCTACGGCCGGGTCGGCGACCGTCTCTACGTCCACGGCTCGACCGGTTCGCGTCCGCTGCGGATGGCCGGACAGCAGGACCCGGGGCTCGCGGTCTGCCTGACGGTGACGCACGTCGACGGACTGGTCCTGGCCCGCTCGGCCTTCCACCACTCCATCAACTACCGCTCGGTGGTGATCCACGGCACGGCGCACCAGGTCACGGACGCGGACGAGAAGCGGCGCGCGCTCGACGCCCTCGTCGACCACGTCGTACCGGGCCGGGCCGCCGACTCCCGCCCGGCCAACGCAAAGGAGCTCGCCGCGACCGCCGTGCTCAGCCTCGACCTGGCGGAGGTCTCGGCGAAGCTGCGCACCGGCGGCCCGAACGACGAGCCGGAGGACATGGACCTGCCGCACTGGTCGGGCGTGGTCCCGCTCCAGAAGGGATACGGCCCCCTGGTCCCGTCGGCCGACCTCGCCGCCGGCATCGACGTCCCGGACTACCTCCGGGAGCTGTGATGCTGATCCACCCCTGGGACGCGGCCCGCACCGACACCGAGTGGCAGCAGTGGCTGGCCGCCCACGACTTCGGACAGCTCGCGGTCAACGGCCCGGCGGGCGAGCCCCCGTTCGTCCAGCCGATGCACTTCGCGTACGAGGCCGGGGCGGGCGAGCACGGTGAGGTGCTCGCCCACCTGGCCCGCCCGAACCCGATGTGGCCCGCCCTGGAGGCGCGTCCCGAGGTGCTGCTGAGCGTCGTCGACGACTACGCCTTCGTGCGGGGGCCGTGGCAGGCGCTGCCGGGCGCCCCGCCCGAGCACGGCACGCCGACCAGCGTCTACACGGCCGTCCAGCTCCGCTGCACCGCGCACATCGTGGACGATCCCGAGGAGAAGGCCGCGCTCCTCAACCGCCAGATGGGCCGCTTCCAGCCACCGGGCATGTCGGCCGCCGCGGCCGTCGGAGAGGAGCCGTACGGGCGGCAGCTCTCCGGGATCCGGGGGCTCAGGCTCGATGTCACCGGCGTACGCGCCAAGTTCAAGTACGCGGGCCACAAGCCCGAGGAGGTCCAGGACCGGATCGCCCGGGGGCTCGCCGAGCGCGGCGAGCCCCGTGACGCCGCCGCGCTCGCCGCGCAGCGACGGCGGCGCCAGGAGGGCCGGCCGGGCGGCTCAGCGGGCTGACCGGGCCTCCGCGACGGCGAGCCCCGCCACCGCGACCAGCATCAGCCCGGTGCCCGTCACGGTGGCCGGGGTCAGCTCCTCGCCCAGCAGCGTCACGGCGATGACCGCCGCGCCCACCGGTTCGAGCAGCATGATCACGGACACGGTGGCGGAGCGCACGACGGCCGCGCCCGCGAAGTACAGGCCGTAGGCGAGCGCGGTGGGCACCGAGGTCACGTACACCAACAGCGCGACCACGGTGAAGAGATGGTCGGTGTGCGGGACGAACCCGTCGGCGGCGCCGAACGGCAGCAGCACGACCGTGGCGACGGCGAAGGTCCCCGCCGTCGTCCCGAGCCCGTCGCCGCCCCGTCCGTCACGGCCGAACCAGCGGGTGAGCAGCGTCATCACGGCGTAGCCGGCCGCCGACAGCAGCGCCCACAGCACGCCCGCGGGCCGTACGGTCGCGCCTCCGCCGCCCAGCACGAGCACGGCGAGCCCGCCGAGCGCACCGGCGACGGCGAGCAGCCCGCCCCCGCCGAGCCGCTCCCCCATCGTGACCCGCGCGCCCACCGCGATCAGGACGGGCCCGGCGCCGAGCGTGACGACGGTGCCGACCGCGAGCCCGGTCGCCTCCACGGCGGCGAAGTAGGCGGTCTGGAAGACGGCGAGCGAGAGCCCGAGCACACCGAGCCGGACGGCCGCCCGCCCCCTCGGCCCGCGCGCCTCGGCCCGCGGCGCGGGGCCGCGCAGCAGCCGCGCGACGAGCAGCAGCAGAAACCCTCCGGCGCACCGCCAGAACGACAGGGCGCCGGCCCCCAGGTCACTCACCCGGAACATCAGCGAGGCGGCCGCACCCGCGGTGCCCCAGGCGATACCGGCGACGATCAGATACATCAGGCCGCGGGCGACCGGCAGTGGGCCGGTCACGGGCAGCGCGGAAACAGCGGGCACGGCGGAGCCGGCCGGGACAGCGTTCGACACGTGGTTCTCCACGAAGGCGGGCCCCGGGAACGTCACGGGGCCGAAGGACACGGACCGTCGTCGGCGGACAGCCGTGCCCCCGTAGGAACCACCCGGGAAGAACACCGGCCGCCCGCACCGGGACCCGACGGACCGCCCCGACGGCGATCACACGCGTACGCGCGCCCTCAGGGACAGGACCGGCAGGGCCCTAGCGGGCGGCCGGAGGCGGAAGAACGAGCCAGTGCCTGTGCATGATCAGCACCCTAGACAGGACTCTTCGACGAGGACAACACGGTTTCCGGCTCGACGGCCGCGGGTGGCGCGGCCGTCTTCGACGACTGCGCGATGAACGCCCCGACCAGCACCACGGCACCGCCGAACAGCTGCGGCGCCGACAGGTGTTCCCCGAGCATGATCCAGGCGAGCACGGTCGCGATGACCGCCTCCAGACAGGCCACCACTCCGGCCACCTGCGGCGAGAGCCGCCGCACGGAGACCACCCCGGTGACGTACGCGACGACGGTGGCGAGCAGCACGATCCAGCACAGCAGCAGCCAGGCGGGCACGGCGGTGCCGTTCATGTCGGCGCTGCCCGCGAGGACCGACCAGTCCATGCCCCAGGGCCGGGCGACGACGGTGAGCAGCGCGGCGCCGACCAGCAGCCCGTACGCGATCACGCCGAGCGGATCGGGGACGGCCCGCCCGTCGGCGTCCGCGTCGCTGCCCTGGTCGGACAGGACGAAGTAGCCGACCTGGCAGCAGGCGGCGCCGAGCGCGAGCAGCAGCCCGAGCACGTCGAAGCTCAGGCCCGACCACACCTCGACGACGCAGGCCAGACCGCCGACGGCGAGGACCACGCCCAGCGCGGCGGCCCGGGTCACCGGCTTGCGCTGGACGAACCGCACCCAGCCGAGCACCAGCGCGGGCGCCAGGTACTCGATGAGCAGGGCGACGCCGACCGGGATGCGGGAGATCGCGGCGAAGTAGCAGGCCTGCACACCGGCGACGGCGAGCAGCCCGAACCCGGCCAGCAGCAGCGGGCGTTCGCGGACCAGCGCGCGGTTGCGCCACGCGACCGGCAGCATGACGAGCGCGGCTCCGGCGACCCGCAGCCACACGACGTGCAGCGAGTCGAGGCCCGCCTCGATCAGCGGCTTGGCCGCGACTCCCGAACCGCCGAAGGCGAGCGCGGAGACCAGGGCGAGCCCGAGCCCGAACCCCCGCCCGGCCGTCTCCCGGCTCTCCTGTGCCCCCGTGGGGCCCTGAGATCCCTGTGACCCATGCATCGGCACATCATGACAGGGTCGGTCATGACCGTCATTCTTGATTGCCCCTGTCTCACGGCCCGGACATCCGCACCCGTCGATACCCGCCCGTACCCCGCTAATTCAGCCGCCGGCGCAGTCCGTCGACGTCCACTCCGGCCCGGCCGAGCACCTCGACGGCCCGCGACTCCCCGTCCGTCGCGAGCGCGGCCAGCACGTCGACGCCGCGCGCCCGCTCGTCACCGCGCGCGGCGGCCCGCCGGGCGCCCGCCTCCATCGCGGCGGCCGCGACGGGCGACCAGGCGGGGACGCCACCGCGCACCACGGGCACGGCCCCGGAGTCCTCCACGGTCCCCTGCCACTGGAGCCCGTAGCCGATGCTGCGCTGGACGAGATAGCCGAGCAGCCGGGCCACCTGCCCGCCGTCGGCGAAGGCCGCGCGCACGTCCGGGTCGGTCTCCAGGAGGGAGTGCAGCAGATGCGCGGAGTCGACCTGCCGGTCCCCGTCCCGGACCGCACGCCGCCGGGCCCCCGCGACGACCAGGGCCAGCTCGTCGCTGAGCGGGGCGTCGTCGGGATCGGGCGGAAGGTGGCCGCACGCGTCGGCGCCGGACGGGAGAGAGCTTTGCACGTACCCCACCCCATCAGCCCCGATGTGCCGGAGCATCCCCGGAGGGGAGCATCTTCGCGTCCGACGCAAGGTGGGCACGGACGAGCGACGTCTCCTCCTTGCGGATGACATCGCGAGGTCCTGCCCGGAGGGGCGCGAGAGCTCCGGCACCGCGCCCCGAACGCAACCGCGACCCCTCTGCCGCTCGTCCGTCACAGTCATGGAGAGCAGGTGCTGGCTCGTCGCCCTGCCCGCGACAGACGGCAGGCTCTACGTGTACCGGGTGTACGCCCCGGACGACGCGCTGCCCGCGGACCTGTTCTGGGACGCCTGGCACTGCCACGACGAGGGCCCGCACCCGCGCGCGTACGACCTCTTCGACGCGGCGGAGATCCACCTGCTGAGCTGAGTGCACGGGCCCCGCATTTCTGACGGTTCATCAGTATTGAATGTTCGAGGCCGCCCGGCTACGTTCCGCGACGACGCATCATGGCTCACTACTCGTAAGGGGTGGCCGCATGGCCGAAGTCAGCGCGGAAGCACGCATCGAGGCACCGGCCGAGAAGGTCTGGGCCAAGCTCACCGACTTCTCCGTGTACGGAGAGTGGAACGCCACCCACACCAGCTTCCCGAAGGGTCCCCCGGCCTCGCTCGAAGTGGGCGGTCAGTTCGAGGAGAACATGAAGCTCATGGGCTTCCCTGCCGAGGTCACCTGGACCGTCGAGGACCTGGCGGACACCCGCACGCTGGCGATCAGGGGCAAGGGCCCGATGGGCGTGAACGTCGGCACGCGCTACACCCTGACCGCGGACGGCGACGCGACGACGGTCCGCGTCGACGGGGAGTTCACGGGCGCGGCCGTCTCCCTGATGGCGGGCAAGCTGAAGGACTCGGCGACGGCGGCGCTCAACGAGTCGCTGCGCAAGCTGGCCGGCCTGGTGACATGAAGCCCTGCTGACACCGGACCCCGCGCACACGAAGAGGCGCCCCGCACGTGTCGTACGGGACGCCTCTTCACCTGTCTGCCCCCGGCCTCGGCCTGGGCCCGCACGGGGCTCAGTCCTCGTCGGCGAGGATCAGGTACAGCTTCTTGCGCGCGTCGTTGATGACGGCGAGGGCCTTCTCGCGCTGCCCCTTGCTGCCGGTCTTCCAGACCTGGCCGAACGCCTCCATCAGGCCGAAGCCGGCCTGCCGGATCTCGTTCATGGCCTCCCAGTCGACGCCGCGGCCGGCCTCCTCCCAGGGGGCCTCGGGGCCCTCCTCGGCGGCGGTGCGGCCCGCGTCGGTCAGCGAGAACAGCTTCTTGCCGCCCTCACTGGCGCTGGCGATCAGGCCCTCGTCCTCCAGCAGCTGGAGCGTCGGGTAGACCGAGCCGGGGCTCGGCTTCCACGCGCCGCCGCTGCGCTCGGCGATCTCCTGGATCATCTCGTAGCCGTGCATCGAGCGGTCCTTGAGCAGCGCCAGGATCGAGGCGCGCACATCGCCGCGCCGGGCCCTGCCGCGCGGGCCGCCGCCGCGACCGCCGCGACCGCCCCAGGGGCCGCCGGGGCCGGGGCCGAAGCCGGGCCCGAAGGGTCCGAACGCCCGCCGGCCCTCGAAGCCGGGGCCGCCCTCGAATCCGGGCCGGCCTTCGTGACGGCCGGGTCCGTAGTGTCCATGTCCGTGGTCGTGTCCGTGGGTACGCATGGGAATCAGTCCTTTCACAACTGATCGGGGGTTTCGTTGACCGCGATCATTGACCGATCGCGATGCCTCAACGATATATCGGAACAGTTCGTTTGGCAACAGCCTCCGAAGGTTGCCGTGTCCGCGCAGGTCAGGCGGCATGCGGCGGCCCGGGGACGTCGCCTACCGTCTCTGATATGCGGATTCGAATCGTGGACGCCTTCACCTCCCGCCCCTTCGCCGGCAACCCCGCCGGCGTCCTGCTCCTCGACGCCTTCCCCGACGACGCCTGGCTGCAGAACGTGGCCAAGGAGGTCAACCACGCCGAGACGGCCTTCGCGCACCCGCTGCCCGAGGGCGGCGACGCGGACTGGGCCCTGCGCTGGTTCACGCCCGCCACGGAAGTGGCCATGTGCGGTCACGCGACCCTCGCGACGGCGCACGTCCTGCACTCCACGGGGACCACGAAGGGGCCGGTCCGGTTCGCCACCCACAGCGGAGTTCTCGTGGCCACGCCGCACGAGGACGGCTCCCTCACCCTGGACTTCCCGACGGCTCCGCTCACCGAGGAGCCGGTGCCCGACGGACTCGCCGAGGCGCTCGGCGCCCGGCCGCTCTCGGTGCGCGACACCGGCCCCTCCGTCGGCGACCTGCTGGTCGAACTCCCCGACGAGCGCACGGTCCTGGCCCTCGCCCCGGCCCTCAAGGCGCTCGGCGCGCACTCCACGCGCGGGGTCATCGCCACCGCGCCCGCCGAGGACCCGGCGCGGGGCTACGACTTCGTGTCGCGCTGCTTCTTCCCGAACGTCGGCGTCGACGAGGACCCGGTGACCGGCAGCGCGCACACCGCGCTCGCCCCGTTCTGGGCCGAACGCCTCGGCCGCACCGAGCTGACGGGCCTCCAGGCCTCGGCCCGCACCGGCCTGGTCAGGGTCGCGCTGCGCGGCGAGCGCACCCTGCTCACCGGCTCCGCGGTGACGGTGATCGACGGTGAACTCAACAGCCGTCCCTAGGGTGTGTCGCCACTCAGTCCCGAGACCGCCGGGTGGCCACGACCGCCGAACTGACCGGGGTCGTGAGCACCTCGGTCGCCACGAGGGCCGGGTGCGTCAGATAGAACAGGCGCAGCTCGTCGACGTCTCCCTCGAACCGCGGCGGCCAGCCGGCGGACGGGGTGAAGTCGTCCATGACGAGCAGGCCGCCGGGGGCGAGCAGGGAGACGACGCGCTCGGCGTCGTCCCGCTTGCCGCCGCCGTCGCAGAAGAAGACGTCGAACGGCGCGTACCGCTCCAGCAGCCGCCAGTCCCCCTGGAGCACGCTCACCCGGTCGTCGTCGGCGAAGATCCCGGCCGCCCGACGGACCAGCTCCGCGTCCCGCTCCACGGTGACCAGCCGCGCCCCGTCGCCGAGCCCGCTGTGCAGCCAGGCGGCGCCCACACCCGCACCGGTGCCGCTCTCGGCGATCGTTCCCCGCGGCTTCGAGGCGGCGGCCGCGCTCAGCAGCCGCCCCACCTCGGGCAGGCAGCTCTTGTCGAACCCCAGCTCGGCCGCGATCCGCTCCGCCGCCGCCACCCGCTCCGGCACCACACGCTCGTACAACGGTCACGCCCCCTCGATCGGTGTCCCGCGCTCGTCCGACGGGAAGCAACGTAACCCGCGCGCGGGGTGATCAGGCGGTGGGCAGCCAGTCCACCTTCCCGGCGAGCAGCGCGTATCCGACGAACGCGCCGACATCCAGCAGGGTGTGGGCCACGACCAGCGGCCCGACCCGCCCCCACCGCCGGTACAGATACGCGAAGACGACGCCCATCGCGAGGTTCCCGAAGAACCCGCCGATGCCCTGGTACAGGTGGTACGAGCCGCGCAGCACGGACGACGCGACGAGCGCCGTGCCGGGCGTCCACCCCAACTGCCCCAGCCTGCGCAGCAGATACCCGACGACGATGACCTCCTCCAGGACGGCGTTCTGCGCCGCCGAGAGGATCAGCACCGGGTACTTCCACCACACGTCGGGCAGCGCCTCGGGCACCACGGTGAGGTTGAACCCGAGCCCCCGCGCCGCCAGATAGAAGGCGATCCCGCAGCTGCCGATCACGGCGGCGATCGCGGCGCCGCGCGCCGAGTCGAACCACGGCCGGGTCCGGTCGAAGCCGATCGTGCGCAGGCTCCCGCCCTCCCGCAGCAGAAGATGCGCGACGAGCGCGACGGGCACGAGCGCGCTGGCGATCCCGAACAACTGCCACGCCAGATCAAGCCACGGACGCCCCGGCGCCGCCGAGGCGTTGAGGGTCGCCGCCTGATCCTTCAGACCCCCCGGTTTGGTGACCGATCCGACAAAGCTGATCAGCGCGGACACGCCACTCGCACCGAGCGAAAGCCCCAGAACGAGCAGTGTCTCGTCCCGGAGGAATCGCCGTGAAAGCCGCTCGCCGGGAAAAGATCCGGCCACCGACCCTGGTTCCACCTGCACACCTGCCTTAGTTGTGTATTCCCGCCTCATCCCTCACGTCGCCCCGCTAGGGTCTCGAATGCAGGTACGAAGATCGCGCGCGACAGGCCGAGGGGACGGGGCGCCGCAGTCCGGCGAACCGCTCCCCTTTCTTGCTTCACCGCTTATATCGCAACTGCCTTTACGGCTCAGGGAGGGGCTCCAACGTCATGGGACGTCACAGCAGCATGCCCGACGAGTACGGGACGGCCACGGCCGACCGCCGACCGCGATCGCGCGGCCGCACGGTGGCCATCGCGACGGCCCTGGTCCTCGTCGTCGCGGCGGGCACGGCCGTGGCGCTCCGCAGCGACCTGCTCCATCTCGGCGGCTCCTGCGGAAAAACGGTCCATCTCAGCGTGGCCGCCTCCCCCGACATCGCCCCCGCGCTGCGCGCCGCCGCCACCCACGCCCGGGACCAGGAGCTGACCTCGGACGGGGCCTGCATCGACGTGGCCGTCTCCGCCCGCGACTCGTACAAGGTCGCCGACACCCTGCGCAGCGGGAAGGGCGGGGAGGACTTCCAGGTCTGGGTGCCGGACGCGGAGCTGTGGATCAAGCGGGTCGAGCAGAACGACAAGGCCACGAGCGTGTCGACGACGGGCACGGTCGCCACGTCACCGATCGGCGTGGGCATGGTCGCCTCGGCCGCCAAGTCCTTCGGCTTCCCCGAGAAGAAGTACGGCTGGACGGAGCTGGCGGGCGCCGCGTTCCAGGACAACAAGCTGCGCCTGGGCGCCGCCGACCCGGCCCGCAGCGCCACGGGGCTGCTCGCGCTCACCAGACTCGCCACGGCCTCGGCGAAGTCGGGCGACGACGGGACCCAGGCCGCCGCCATGGCGAAGATCCTCTCCCACCGCACGTCGGACAGCGACGGCCAGCTGATGGACACCGTCGCCCGTGACGAGTCCGGCACCGAGAACGGCAACCCCAAGCGCAACGAGGCGCTGGTCCTCTCCGAACAGGCCGCCTTCGCGCACAACGCCGAGGTGGGCGACTCCGGCGCCCTCGACCTCTTCTATCCCAAGGACGGCTCGCCGGAGCTGAGCTACCCCTTCACCCTGGTCGACGAGTCCTCCCTGAGCACGGAGGAGAGCCGCGCCGCCGTCCGCTTCATGACGCTGCTCAACACCTCCGAGGGCCACCGCATCCTGAGCAAGTACGGCTTCCGCGACGAGGACGACGCGGTGGTGAAGTCGGTCGCCGAGGGCGCCGGCGGCCGCGCGCCGCAGCCCTACGACGACGCCGCCTCGGAGCCGGCCTCGGACGAGCAGCTGGAGCAGACCCTCGGCATGTGGACGATCACGGTGCAGAGCGCCCGCGTCCTCGTGGTCGTGGACGCCTCCGGCTCGATGGCGAACCCGGCGCCGGGCCGCGCCGAGTCCCGGATGGAGGTGACCAAGGCGTCGATGCTGGCGGCCCTGTCCACCTCCTTCACCGACGAGGACGACATCGGCCTGTGGGAGTTCGCGACCAAGCTGGACGGCGACCGCGACTACAAGAAGCTCGTCCCGACCACCCGTCTCGGCGACCGCAGCGGCTCGGGCACCCAGCGCGAGCGCCTCTCCGCCGCGTTCGCCGCGCTCCAGCCGGTGCCGGACGGCGCGACGGGCCTGTACGACACGACGCTCGCCGCCTACAAGGACGCCAAGGCGACGTACAAGAAGGGCAAGTTCAACGCCGTGGTCGTGGTGACCGACGGCGTGAACGAGGACCCCGGGTCGATCTCCCGCAGCAGCCTGATCCAGCAGTTGCAGTCGATGACCGACTCCGAGCGGCCCGTGCCGCTCATCGCGATCGCCGTCGGCCCGAACACCGACAAGGAAGAGATCGAGCAGATCGCCGAGGCCACCGGCGGCTCGGGCCATCAGGTCCGCGACCCCGCCGACATCCAGCAGGTCATCCTCAAGGCCATCATGGAGGCGGGCGCGCGGACCAACTGATCAGCGCAGCGGCACGGCGGGCTCCGGCAGCCCGACGGGCCAGGTGTGGACCGGTTCGCCCAGGTGCATCAGCTCGGCGTACCGGCGGGTGGTCGCCGCGAGCGCCGCGTCCCGGCCGAGGCCGCTCTCCAGGGCCCGGTGGTAGGTCGCGGCCTGCCACTGCGCGCCGTTCGTGCGGCGAGCGCAGCGCTCCTCGATGACCCCGAGGTAGAAGTCCCGGTCGGCGGGTTCGACGCCCCACGCGTCGAGCCCGGCGGCCGCGAGCGGCAGCAGCTCGTCCCGTACGAGCGTCACGGCCGGCACCGCCTCCGTGCCGCCGAACCGGCCCCGGCGCGGCCACTGGAGCCGCGCCTCGATCCCGTACCGGCAGGCGGCGTCGAAGTTCCGCGACGCCGCGTCGAAGGAGAGCCGCGACCACACGGGGCGCGCGTCCTCGGCGAGCGCCCGTACAACGCCGTAGTAGAAGGCCGCGTTGGCGATGACGTCGGTGACGGTGGGCCCGGCCGGCAGCACCCGGTTCTCCACCCGCAGATGCGGAACCCCGTCGACCACCCCGTACACGGGCCGGTTCCAGCGGTACACGGTGCCGTTGTGCAGCACGAGTTCGGCGAGGCTCGGTGTGCCGCCCTTCTCGACGACCTCCAGCGGCTGTTCGTCGTCGAGCAGCGGCAGCAGCGGCGGGAAGAAGCGCAGATTCTCCTCGAAGAGGTCGTACGCGGAATCGATCCACCGCTCCCCGAACCAGGTCCGCGGCCGTACTCCTTGCGCGACGAGTTCCGGCGGCCGGGTGTCCGTCGACTGCTGGAACAACGGCGGCCGCGACTCCCGCCACAGCTCACGCCCGAACAGGAACGGCGAGTTGGCACCGAGTGCAATCTGTACGGCGGCGACCGCCTGCGCCGCGTTCCACACATCGGCGAAACGTCCCGGTGTGACCTGGAGATGGAGCTGCACCGAGGTGCACGCCGCTTCCGGGGCGATCGACGCGGAGGTGCAGCTCAGCCGCTCGACGCCGTCGATGTCGAGGGCGAACTCCTCGCCCCGCGCGGCCACGATCTGGTCGTTGAGCAGGGTGTAGCGGTCGACGTCCGACAGATTCGCGGAGACGAGATCCTCCGCGCTCAGCGTCGGAAGAATACCGATCATCACGATTCCCGCGGCGACCTCATTGGCTTTGCGGTGCGCATAGCCGAGACCGGTCCGCAGCTCTTCCGCCAGCTGGTCGAGCACTCGCCCGCCGAGCCGGTGCGGCGCGATATTCACTTCGAGATTGAACATCGCGAGTTCCGTCTGGAAATCGCGGCTCGCAATCCTCTCCAGCACTTCCGCATTCATCATTCTCGGCAGACCGTCCGGCCCGGCGAGATTCAGCTCGATCTCCAGACCCATGAGATTCTTGGGCCGGTCGAACCGCTTCTCCTCCAGCAGCCTCTGGAGTCCCTCGAGACACTCCCTGTGCTTGTCCCGGTAGCGTCGCCGGTCAGCCATGTCGACCGTACCCGCAACGACCTTCTCCCCCATGGAAGCGTCCCTCCTCGCATGGGCGGCCCGACCACCCGGCCGCATGTCACGGTGGATGATGCCCAGGCAATGTGATCGATAACGCCCCCCTCGGGCCCGTGGGGCAGTACGCTCCACGCAGTTACCCCGAGGCACATTCCTTAGGCATGCGGCCTCCAGCAGATTCACCGGGCCGAGATCTGGTGAAAAACGCCGACGAGAACCAGCCGACCCCTTGACCTAAAGACAACGAGGTCACGGCCGGGCCACTCGCGGAAACCGCGGAAAATACCCGCAAATTAGCCCCGGAACTCCGGCTGATTAAGCCCTTGCTGATGCCACGGGGTGTGGTAGCCGAAACACAGAGTGAACATACGTCGTATAAACTCCGCGAACGAGACAGAGTGTGGGCGCCCGTGGCCGATGCCCCCGCCCTCTCTGGCCCGCCACGCACCTTCTGTGTACTCACGTGCCCCCAGCAGCAGACAGCGCCGTCCGCTCTCCCGCACCGCCCCCAGCACCACGTGCCTGTCGAATGAGAGGCGACCCACCATGCCGCTGCATGTCCCTCCGGCCCCCGCGCCCGCCCTGCGCACCGTCCTCACGGCTCTCGGCTCCCCCACCGCCGTCCGTGAGGCGCGTACCCCGTCACTGCGTGCCGCCCAAGGGCCCGCAAGCCCCGAACTCCCGCTTCCCGTCCACGTCCTGGACCACATCACCGAGACCACGGGCCCCTCGCGCGCCCGTCTCACCGGCTGGCGCTTCCTGATCCGCTGTGGGGAGCGGGCCGTGGCCGCCGCCGACACGATGCTCACCCCCGACGGCTGGGCCTTCTCGCACTTCTTCGAGGGCCCCTACATCGCGTCCACCGAACGCGCCCTGCGCCAGGCGGAGTCCCTGACCAAGCACTACCAGCCCCGGCTGCTCTCGGTGCCCGAGCTGTACATGCTCACGCTGTGGCTGCACGGGGACCACACCGCGGACCCGGCGACCGGTCATCCGGCGGCCGACGACATCCTGGTCCCGCTCGCGCCGGCCCCGCCCGGCATAGCGGCCCACCGGCCGCACCGCGTCGCCGAGTTGCTGCCGGTCCTCACCCACCGGCTGACGCCCGCGCGCGCCACGACCCTGCTCGCCTGACGCGGCCGGAGACCGTCCCGCTCGACCCGACCGAAGACCTGTGCCCCGCGCCGCCCGCCGTCCGGCCGCGGGGCACAGCCCTGTCCGCGCGCGACCGCCCCGACCGGACTAGCCCCATCCGGCCACCCCGAACCACCCGAAGGGACAGTGCCGTTGAGCTGAACCGTCCGCACGGGTGACGCGTCTCCAACCTGTGAGGACCGCTGCTACGAAATCCCTGCGGATTGACGCCCACAGGGCAACACTGGGTTCCGACCGACTGACAACGGGGGTGCGGCCATGAACAAGCCTTCACGCCGCAGCACGGACAGCGACGCCACCGTCATCGACATCACTACGCAGCGAAAGATCCCATCCATGTGCCAGCACCAGCGACCGTGCCCGACAGCAGACTCCGCGGACCGGGAAGCCGCGCTCCCCGTGGCCCACCACCCGGAGCAGGGCTGGAGCCTTCTGTGCAACGGAGTCCTGCTTTTCGAGGACACCGGCGAACTGCTGCCCAACGGCACCATCATCGCCCCCCACCGCCCCCTGGGCACGGTGGTGACAGCGGCCTAGAGCCCCCCAAGGGGCGCGGGGAACTGCGCGACCAGCCACGCACAACGGCCGGCCGCGCACCCCCGTCGGATCACGCCTCGTAGGCGTCCATGGGCGGGCAGGAGCACACCAGGTTCCGGTCACCGAAGGCCTGGTCGATCCGCCGCACCGGCGGCCAGTACTTGTCGGACGCCACGACCCCCGCGGGGAAGACAGCCTCGTCCCGGCTGTACGCGTGCTCCCACTCCCCGCCGAGCATCCCGGCCGTGTGCGGAGCGTTCCGCAGGGGGTTGTCGTCGGCCGGCCACTCGCCGGAGGCGACCCGCTCGATCTCGCCCCGGATCGCGATCATCGCGTCGCAGAACCGGTCGAGCTCGATGAGGTCCTCGCTCTCGGTCGGCTCGATCATCAGCGTCCCGGCGACCGGGAACGACATGGTCGGCGCGTGGAACCCGTAGTCGATGAGCCGCTTGGCGATGTCGTCGACGCTGACGCCGGTCGCCTTGCTGAGCGGCCGCAGATCGATGATGCACTCGTGCGCGACGAGGCCGCCGGGCCCGGTGTACAGCACCGGGAAGTGCGGCTCGAGCCGCTTGGCGATGTAGTTCGCCGACAGCACGGCCACCTGCGTGGCCCGCTTCAGGCCCTCGCCGCCCATGAGCCGTACGTACGCCCAGGAGATCGGCAGGATCCCGGCGGAGCCCCACGGCGCGGCGGAGATCGGCCCGACCCCCGTCTCGGGACCGGCGCTCGGCTGGAGCGGGTGGTTCGGCAGGTACGGCGCCAGGTGCGCGCGCACGCCGACCGGACCGACACCCGGGCCGCCGCCACCGTGCGGGATGCAGAACGTCTTGTGCAGGTTCAGGTGCGAGACGTCGCCGCCGAAGTGCCCGGGCTTGGCGAGCCCCACCAGGGCGTTGAGGTTGGCACCGTCGACGTACACCTGACCACCGGCGTCGTGCACGGCGGCGCAGATGTCCGCGACGTGCTCCTCGAACACACCGTGCGTCGACGGGTACGTGATCATGAGCACGGCGAGCTGATCGGCGTACTGCTCGATCTTGGCGCGCAGGTCCTCGACGTCGATCTCGCCGTCGTCGGCGGTCTTGACGACGACGACCTTCATGCCGGCCATCACCGCGCTCGCGGCATTGGTGCCGTGCGCGGACGACGGGATGAGGCAGACGGTGCGCTGCTCGTCGCCGTTGGCCCGGTGGTAGCCGCGCACCGCCAGCAGACCGGCGAGCTCGCCCTGCGACCCGGCGTTCGGCTGGAGCGACACCTTGTCGTAGCCGGTGACCTCGGCGAGCCGCTCCTCCAGCTCACGGATGAGCGTGAGGTAGCCCTGGGCCTGCTCGGCCGGCGCGAAGGGGTGCAGCTGGCCGAACTCGGGCCAGGTGACCGGCTCCATCTCCGTCGTCGCGTTCAGCTTCATCGTGCAGGAGCCGAGCGGGATCATGCCGCGGTCCAGCGCGTAGTCGCGGTCGGCGAGCCGGCGCAGGTAGCGCAGCATCGCGGTCTCGGAGCGGTACTGGTGGAAGACGGGGTGGGTCAGGTACGCGTCGTCGCGCAGCAGCGCGTCCGGCAGCGTGTCCCCGGTGGCGGCGTCCAGCGCCTCGATGTCGGCGCCCTCGACGCCGAAGGCCTCCCAGACGATGCCCAGCTGGGCGCGGGTGGTGGTCTCGTCGCAGGCGGCCGAGACGTGGTCGGCGTCGACGAGCCGCAGGTTCACCCCGTTCTCCCGCGCGGCGCTCACCACGGCGGCGGCGCGGCCCGGCACCCGTACGGTCACGGTGTCGAAGTACGCCTGGTGCACGACCTCGACGCCGCCCGCGGTGAGACCGGCGGCCAGCACCGTGGCGTAGCGGTGGGTGCGCCGCGCGATGGACTTCAGCCCGTCGGGCCCGTGGTAGACGGCGTACATGCCGGCCATGACGGCGAGCAGCACCTGCGCGGTGCAGATGTTGCTGGTCGCCTTCTCGCGGCGGATGTGCTGCTCACGCGTCTGGAGGGCGAGGCGGTACGCCTTGTTCCCGTCGGCGTCCACGGAGACGCCCACGAGACGGCCCGGCAGCGAGCGCGCGAACTTCTCGCGGACCGCCATGTATCCGGCGTGCGGCCCGCCGAAGCCCATCGGCACACCGAACCGCTGCGTGGTACCGACGGCGATGTCCGCGCCCAGCTCACCGGGCGAGGTCAGCAGCGTCAGAGCGAGAAGATCGGCGGCGACGGTGACGACGGCGCCCAGCTCGTGCGCCTGGTCGATGACGGGCTTGATGTCCCGCACGGCGCCGGAGGCGCCCGGGTACTGCACGAGCACTCCGACGACACCGCGCTCGGCGACCTCGGCGGGGATGCCGTCGCTCAGGTCGGCGACGACGATCTCGACACCGGTCGGCTCGGCCCGCGTCTCGATCACGGCGACGGTCTGCGGCAGCGCGTCGGCGTCGACGACGTACACGCCGTTCTTGACCTTGCCGATGCGCCGGGACAGCGCCATGGCCTCGGCGGCGGCCGTGCCCTCGTCGAGCAGCGAGGCGCCGGAGGTGGGCAGTCCGGTCAGCTCGGCGACCATGGTCTGGAAGTTGAGCAGCGCCTCCAGGCGGCCCTGCGAGATCTCCGGCTGGTAGGGCGTGTACGCCGTGTACCAGGACGGGTTCTCCATGACGTTGCGCAGGATGACGGGCGGCGTGAACGTCCCGTAGTAGCCGAGTCCGATCATCGAGCCGAGCACCTGGTTGCGATCGGCGAGGGAGCGCAGCTCGGCCAGCACCTCGGCCTCGGTGCGCGCGCCCGGCAGCTCCAGGGCGTCGGCGCTCTTGATCACGTCCGGCACCGCGGCCGCCGTCAGCTCGTCGAGCGAGCCATAGCCGACCTGCGCGAGCATCTTGGCCTGCGCGGCGTCGTCGGGACCGATGTGGCGCTGCTCGAAGGGGATTCCCTGCTCCAGCTGCGCGAGCGGAATACGGTTGGCTGTCATGGCGGAGGCCTCCTGGTCAGTACGACCTGCGAGGGGCACCACGGCGCTGGTGCCCGGACGGCCTCCCCCTCTGTCATCTCAACCTGAGAGCTTCACCGGCCGCCCGCCAGATCACGGGGCACACCGGCTTTCACCGTCGGTGAGAGCGGGCACCGTGCACCCCGCCCTGCTTTCCAGAGTGACCTCGTCCGTGCGGTACAGGGGCCTGAGAGATTCCGGGGAGGATTTGCTCCTTCGGCGCCCTCCGACGACAGTCGGGGGACTCTCCCGCACGGGGTCAGCAGCCATTCGCCAGCCTACCAGCGGCGACCTGGAGTCTTCCTCGAGTGGCCGCCTTCCTCAATGTGCTCTTTCGTAGTGTTTACAGACGAGTTGCGACCAGCTGGAGGGCACGTGCAGACCGACATCGATCCGCGCAACCTGATCGGCCGCAAGGCACTCGACCGCAACGGAACGAAGATCGGCACCATCGACGAGGTCTACCTCGACGACGCCACGGGCGTTCCGGAGTGGGCGGCCATACGGACCGGCCTGTTCAGCCGGGACGCCTTCGTCCCCCTGGAGCCGAGCGAACTGGTCGACGGCGCCCTGCACGTCCCCTTCGAACGCTCCCTGATCAAGGACGCCCCCGACTTCGGCGTGGGCCGCCACCTCTCCCCCGAACAGGAACTGCAGCTCTACCACCACTACGGCCTGGACATCTCGTCCCCGACCGACCAGGACGTCTCCTTCGGCCACATCGCGGGCGCACCGGACCCCGAGGCTTCGTAGGACGCGCCCCGTAAGGGGCGCGGGGAACTGCGCGACCAGCCACCGCGTACCCGCACACGCCCACGCACCTCACCCGGCAGACGCCTCAGCGCGCGGGAACCTCGACGAGCGGCAACGGATCAGCGGCCTCCAGCGACGGATCATCCACAGAGAACGTCCGCACCCGCCCCGGCACCACGGAGTACGGCGTCTCGAACCGCACCGTGACCCGCCCGACCCCACTCCCCTGCACCCACCCGGGCCCGAACTCGGCATGCCGCACATCGAGCCCCGCCATCCACCGCCGCGCGGCCGGCTCTTCGGGTACGTCCTCGGCCGGCCCGGCCGTCTCCTCGGCCGCCTCCTCCGCGGCACCCGCCGCCGCCGCTTCCTCCGAGGCGGCCGCCGCCTGGGCGAACAGGTCCTCCTGCGTGAAGTCGGCGAGCCCGGTGACCCCGACGCCGAGCAGCCGCACGCCTCCGGTGGTGTCCACGCCCTCGAGGAGCCGCGCCGCGGCCTCCCGCACCACGCCGGGGTCGTCGGTCGGCCCGCGCAGCGTCTCGGACCGCGTCAGGGTCGAGAAGTCGTACCGCCGCACCTTCAGCACCACGGTCCGCCCGGATCTCCCGGCGGCCCGCAACCGCTCCACACACCGGTCGGCGAGCCGCTGCACCTCCATGCGGACCCGCACCCGGTCATGGATGTCGACGTCGTAGGTGTCCTCGACGGAGACGGACTTGGAGTCCCGCTCGGCGACGACCGGCCGCTCGTCGCGCGCGAGCGCCATCGCGTACAGATGACTTCCGTGGGCCTTCCCCAGCATCCGTACGAGCTCGTCCTCGCCCGCCTCGGCGATCTCCTCGACGGTGTGGATCCCGGCCCGGCGCAGATGGTCCCCGGTCGCCGGCCCGACGCCCGGCAGGATCCGCACGGGCTTCGGCCCGAGCAGTTGCCGCTCGGTCCCCGGCGGTATCAGCAGCAGCCCGTCCGGCTTGGCCTCCTCGGAGGCGATCTTGGCGAGCATCTTGGAGACGGCGAGCCCCACGGATCCGCTCAGCCCGGTCACCCGTCGAATGTCACCGCGCAACTTCAGCCCCACGGCTTCCGCGGAAGACGCGTCCCAAGCCGTCTCACCGGCCTCCAGATCGACGAACGCCTCGTCCAGGCTCAAGGGCTCCACGAGCGGCGAAAGCTCCCGCAGAAGGGCCATCACCTGCTCGCTGATCTCGCGGTACAGCCGGAACCGGGGCACCAGGTACGCGGCGTTCGGCGCGAGCCGCCGCGCCTGCCCCATCGGCATCGCCGAGTGCACCCCGAACGCGCGCGCCTCGTACGAGGCGGTGGCCACGACACCGCGCGGCCCGAGCCCGCCCACGACGACGGCTTTCCCGCGCAGGCTGGGCTTCGCCGCCTGCTCCGCGGAGGCGTAGAAGGCATCCATGTCGAGATGCAGAATCGTCGGTGCGGTCCTCACACCACCGATGCTGCCCTACGCCACTGACAACGCGGCCGCACGACCGTCACACGGCGCGGTTGCGCCGCCTCGCGAGCTCGTCCGCGGGGTTGGTCCTGACGATGGTCTCGCCGGTGTCCACCCGCTCCCCGTGCAGCTGCGACAGCGCGCTCTCCACGTCCCGCCAGACGACCCCCACCGCGATGCCGAAGATCCCCTGCCCGCCCTGGAGCAGATCGTGGACCTCGTCCGACGACGTGCACTCGTACACCGTGGCGCCGTCGCTCATCAGGGTCATGCGCTCCAGGTCCCCGAAACCGCGCTCCCGCAGGTGCTGCACCGCGGTCCGGATGTTCTGGAGGGAGACCCCCGTGTCGAGGAACCGCTTCACGACCTTCAGGACGACGACGTCCCGGAAGCTGTAGAGCCGTTGCGTCCCCGACCCGTACGCGGGCCGCACACTAGGCTCGACCAGGCCGGTCCTGGCCCAGTAGTCGAGCTGCCGATAGGTGATGCCGGCCGCCGCGCACGCGGTCGGTCCCCGGTATCCGATCTCTTCGGAAGTCGCGTCGCCATCCGCTCCCGCCGCCACAGGCACCGCCTGCGGGCGCTGCGGAGTGTGATCGGCCGCGCTGCCGTGAAACGTGTACGGACCGCCCGTAGCCGTACCGTCGCCGCTGCTTCTCACGCCGACCTCCTCTTATGACCTGCCTTCTCGACGGTAAGCAGTCACTGGGGGTGCGTCAACGAACGCCACACTCGCCACGCCGAGTGATAATCACCCTAAGAGTGGTTTCCCGTACCCCACAGCGGGGAAAGGCTAGCCGAATGCGCCGAGGCGGCCGCCACCAGGCGACCGCCTCTCTTCACGACCAGCAGGTCACAATCTGCTGGTCACTGACTGTTCGTCCCGAAATCTTCGGGCGAGATCTGGTCGAGGAACTCGCGGAACTTCTCCACTTCGTCCTCCTGCTCGTCCGGAATCGCGATCCCCGCGTCGTCCAGCACCCCGTCGCTGCCGAAGATCGGCGTGCCGGTGCGCAGGGCGAGCGCTATGGCGTCCGACGGGCGGGCGCTGACCTCGACACCGCTGGCGAACACCAGCTCCGCGTAGAAGACGCCTTCCCGCAGGTCGGTGATGCGTACTTCCGTGAGCTCCTGTCCGACCGCCTCCAGCACATCCTTGAAGAGGTCGTGCGTCAGCGGACGCGCGGGGGCCATGCCCTGCTGAGCGAAGGCGATGGCCGTCGCCTCCCCCGGTCCGATCCAGATGGGGAGGTAGCGGTCGCCTCCCACTTCACGCAGGAGCACGATCGGCTGGTTGGAGGGCATTTCGACCCGGACACCTACGACGTCGAGCTCGTTCACACAGCAACCCTAGGACGTGCCCGGCAGGTTTGGGTAGTCGGGCATGCGCCGCATGCCGGGCCGACGGCGCTCACCCGCCCCTGCGATCAGGGAAGACGCACCCCGAGAGCGGTCTGCACAAGTGCCGCGTGCAGCTTCACCGTGAGCCCCGCGAGCTCTTTGGCGCGCGCCTGCGCGAGCGTCCTGGTCTGCGGATTGCGGTGCACCTTCAGCGGTGCGACGACGGAGTCCACCAGGCCCGCCTCCCGGTCCGCGGCGGCCCGCATCACCCGCAGGTGGCGCGGACCGATACCGAAGCGGCCCAGCTCGCCGACGAGCTCGACGACCAGCACCGCCGAGGCGTCGTACCCGCCGTCGGGCAACTGGGCGATGAGCCCGTAGGACTCCCACTCGTCGAGCTCCGCCTCATCGATCCCGGCGGCGGCGAGCAGTTCGTCCCGGCCGACGCGGGCGGCGGTCGGAGCGTCGCCGCTCTCCTCCGCCGCCAGGTCGCCGGGGCGCCCCGGCGCGGGCACCGGCAAGGGCTCGCCCCGCTCCAGGGCGTCGAGCTGCTCCTTGATGACCTTCAGCGGCAGGTAGTGGTCCCGCTGCATCCGCAGGACGTGGGCGAGTCGCTCGACGTCCTCCGGGCTGAACTTGCGGTAGCCCGAGGGCGTCCGCTGCGGCTCGATGAGCCCCTCCGACTCCAGGAACCGAATCTTGGAGATCGTGACTTCGGGAAACTCGTCGCGCAGCACGTTCAGTACGGTGCCGATGCTCATCAGCCGACTGTCCACGGTGGCGGTGCCGCTGCCGGCACCGCCCCTCGGTGTGTGAAGCATGGACCTTCCTGACGGTTCGCTGGTGGGTCAGATACCCCGCTGGGTCGCCGCGTAGAAGACCAGTCGGTACTTGCCGATCTGCACCTCGTCGCCGTTGTTCAGCGTCACCGAGTCGATGCGCTCACGGTTCACGTACGTGCCGTTGAGGCTGCCGACGTCGGCGACGGTGAACGAGCCGTCCTGGAGGCGACGGAACTCCACGTGGCGGCGCGACACGGTCACGTCGTCCAGGAAGATGTCGCTCTGCGGGTGGCGGCCCGCCGTGGTCAGCTCGCCGTCGAGGAGGAAGCGGCTGCCCGAGTTCGGGCCGCGCCGCACCACCAGGAGCGCCGAGCCCAGCGGCAGCGCGTCGACCGCGGCCTGGGCCTCGGGCGACAGGGTCGGCAGCTGGGTCTGACCGGTGGCCTCGGGGTCGTAGGACTCGAGACCGGAGATGGAGATCGTGGAGGTGGTCTCCGACGGCCCTTCGGCCGCGACTCCGCCCCGCAGCGGCGCACCGCAGTTCGAGCAGAACCGGCTGTTCTCGCCGTTCCGGTTCCCGCACCTCTGACACACCAGAGCCGACATGGACGGATCCTCCTGCCGCGGCTGCCCCGCGGGGGCTTGGGACGCGTACGGGCCAGGGCCAAACCCTCCACCCGTACTTGAGGTTGACGGTTCCCCGAAACCTATGCGGCCGGAACCGGCCGGGTCAACAGACGACGCGCCCTGTCCGCCCGAATTGTCACCCCCGACCTGGTCCCGGAACAGCGGGCGCTCGCCCACCTGCGTCTCCGGCACGTCTCCCTGGCGCGACGCACGGTGACGACCATCCTCACGTGCGCTCTTGCCGAACAACTTCGCAAACAACTTCACGGGCGATTCCCCTTGACCGAAACAGACCCGCCCGTGGGGCAGGACGAACCCTGACTGCACACATCGGCGTACATCACGAACACGGACATCCTCACAACGTCCGTATCCGCCAAACAGTTTCCACCACGCACCCCGCCTACGGTGCGCCGACCCCCCGCAACCTCATGCCCTCGCACTACATCCCCCATGCACATACGCCTCACTGGGAGGACGACCGAGCGTAATCAGGCTGTCGCGCCGCTCGCAAGGCGTCCACGACGATCTTCTCCGAACGGCTCACGTCCACGGTGGCCTGCTCCTTCTCCAGCGTCTGCACCACACCTCCGGGGATGTTGAGGGCCGGTTCGAGGTCCTGCGGCTTGCCGATGACCTTGAAGGTGTACGGCTGATTGATCTTGTTTCCATCGACGCTGACCCCCTTCCCTCCGGTTCCGTCCGTCAGGTACGTGTTCGCCACGACGCGCACCCCGTTCACCTGGATCGCCTCGGCGCCGGCGGCCCGCAGCTCCTGGATCGCGTCGAGCAGCATGTCGGCCTGGACCGCTCCCTTCGGATCCCTGACGGTCATCGTGATCCCCGGGCCCTGCGCCGCGACGGTGCCCGCCAGAATGCCGAGTTGACGTTCCTTCTCGACCGTCTGCTTACGGGCCTCCTCGGCCTGGTCCGAACTGTTCTCCAGCTCGGTGCGCTGGTCCTCGAGACCTTGCTTCTCATCTTCCAGACGCTGAGTCCGGTCATCGAGTTCATCGAGGATGCGCACAAGATCTTCCTGACGCGCACCGCGCAGCGCGCTGTTGTCGCTGTTGGACCGCACCTGGATGGCGAGTCCGAGGCCCAGGACGAACAACAGCACGGCGACCGTGAGTTGAGCGCGTGACACGCGCGGCGGCCACAGTCCCTTCACCAGCCGCTGACGCCCGGTCAGCTGCGGATCGCCCGTCGGCTCCGGCCGGGCCTCCTGCGGCGGCGCGGCGGCCCGGACCTCCGCCGGCAGCTCCTTGCGCAGCCGGTACGCGGTCTCGGCACCCTCCGGAGTCTCCGGGGGCTCGGGGCTACGCGGCGTCTCGTCCGGGTTCATCGGCCTCACGCCCGGAACACGTGCCGCCGGATGGCGGCGGCGTTGGAGAAGATCCGGATGCCGAGCACCACCACGACACCGGTCGACAGCTGCGCGCCCACGCCCAACTTGTCGCCCAGGAAGACGATCAGCGCGGCCACGACGACGTTCGACAGGAACGACACGACGAACACCTTGTCGTCGAAGATCCCGTCCAGCATGGCGCGCAGCCCGCCGAACACCGCGTCGAGCGCCGCGACGACGGCGATCGGAAGGTAAGGCTCCACCACCGCCGGAACCTCGGGACGGATGAACAACCCGACCACGACTCCCACGACGAGGCCCAGTACGGCGATCACGATGTGCCCTTCTGCTCTGCTCTCGGCTGTGCTGTACGTACGATCACGCTGGGCGCGGCGGGGATCTTGACGTCGTCCTGCGTCGAAATGCTGTTCCGGATCCCGAAGTTCTCCGTCAGGGCGTGCAGGTACAACCCGTCGGAGCTGTTCTGGAACCGGGTGCTCAGCCGCTGCCCGTCCCCCACCGCGAGCACCGTGTACGGCGGCACCAGCGGCTTGTTGTCGACCAGTATCGCGTCACCGGCCGCCCTGATGGCGGACAGTGCGGTGAGCCGCTGCCCGTTGATGCTCACGGCCTCGGCGCCCGACTCCCACAGGCCGTTGACGACACGCTGCATGTCCCGGTCGCGCACCCGCCCCGTGTCGGAGAAGTCCGCGCTCTCGCGCGGTCCCCCGGTACCGCTCTGGGCGGATTTGGCGTCGTCGACGACCAGCTTGACGCCCGGCCCGTGGACCGGGATGGCCCCCGACAGCATCCCTACCAACTCGCCCTGCTCACCGCCGTGTTTCCGCAGCGCCTCGCGCTGCTTGTTGCCCACGTCGGTGCGGAGCGAGTCGACCTGGCCCTCCAGCCTGTCGGCGGAGTCGCTCTCCTTGTCGATGCGGTCGATCAGCTCTTCGCGCTCCTTGGCCACGACCGGCGCCGCGATCCGCGCCTGCGCAGCCCCCACGGTGACGACCAGCGCGGCCAGCACCAGGCCCGCGGCGAGCCCCAGCTTCGCCCGCAGCGTCTTCGGCAGCCCGCTCTGCCCCTGGGCCCGCTTGCGGGCCGCGGCCTCCGCGTAGCCGTCGTCGAGGCTGTGGTCCATCACGTTCGTCAGCAGCGACATGGACGCGTCGGGGCGCGCGAGGCGCCTGGGGCTGCTCCGAACGGGGTGCTGCTGCGGCATGCCGCACATCGTCGCACGACGTGCCCGCTACCTCCGAATGGCCCCACGGACGAACCGGCCACCGCCCAGCTGGAGGGTGACCGGTCCGTCGCGGGCTCAGTGGCCGGCGCTGTCCACGACGGCCGTCCACTCGTCGAGGAGCTGCTGCGCGGAGGCGTCGTCGGGGCCCTCCGCCCACAGGTGGGTGACGGCCTCGGCCGGGTCGGGCAGCACCATGACCCAGCGTCCGTCGGCCTCGACGACACGTACCCCGTCGGTGGTGTCCACGGACCGGTCACCGGCCTCCTCGACGACCCGCCGCATGACGAGTCCCTTGACGGCCCACGGCGTCGCCAGGTCCCGCTTGAGCACGTGCGCCCGCGGGATCCGCGCGTCGATCTGGCTCAAGGTCAGCTGGGTCCGCGCGACAAGACCGATGAGCCGGACGAACGCCGCGGTCCCGTCGAACACGCTGCTGAACTCGGGCACGATGAATCCGCCGCGCCCGTCACCGCCGAAGATGGTCCCGTCGTCGCGCCCCACCCGCGTGAGGTCGTCGGGCGAGGTCGTCGTCCACTCGACCTGCGTCCCGTGGTACGCGGCGACCTGCTCGGCGATCCGGGTGGTGGTGACGGGCAGCGCGACCCGTCCGCTGCGGCGGTCGGCGGCCACGAGGTCGAGCATCACCAGCAGCGCCCGGTCGTCCTCGACGATCCGGCCCTTCTCGTCGACGAGCGAGAGCCGCTCACCGACCGGGTCGAACCGGACGCCGAAGGCGGCCCGCGCCGAGGCGACGATCTCCCCGAGCCTGACCAGCCCGGACCGCCGTGCGTCGGCGGTCTCCGTGGGCCGCGACTCGTCGAGCCCCGGGTTGATGGTCAGCGAGTCGACCCCGAGCCGCCCCAGGAGGCTGGGCAGCACGAGCCCGGCACTTCCGTTGGAGGCGTCGACGACGACCTTGAGGCCCGCGTCGGCGATCCCCGTGATGTCGACGTTCCTGAGCAGCGATCCGGTGTACGAGTCGAAGACGCTGGAGGGGAAGTGCAGATCCCCGATCTCTCCGGGGAACGCCCTGCGGTACTCCTGGCGGGCGTACACGCGGTCCAGCTTGCGCTGGCTGCCCTGCGAGAGGTCGGCTCCGCGCTCGTCGAAGAACATGATGTCGACGGAGTCCGGCACTCCGGGCGTCGTACGGATCATGATCCCGCCGGCGCTGCCGCGGGCGGTCTGCTGCCGGGCCACCGGCAGCGGCACGTTCTCCAGGTCCCGTACGTCGATGGCGCTGGCCTGCAAGGCGGAGATGACGGCCCGCTTCAGCGCCCGCGCGCCACGGGAGTGGTCACGGGCGGTCGTGACGGTGGACCCCTTCTTCAGGGTCGTGGCGTACGCCCCCGCGAGCCGCACGGCCAGCTCCGGCGTGATCTCGACGTTGAGGATCCCGGAGACGCCACGGGCCCCGAACAGATGGGCCTGCCCGCGGGACTCCCAGATCACCGAGGTGTTGACGAAGGCGCCGGCCTCGATCGTCTTGAACGGGTACACCCGCACATTGCCCTGGATGATCGATTCTTCACCGACGAGGCACTCGTCGCCGATGACGGCACCGTCCTCGATCCGGGCGGCCCGCATGATGTCGGTGTTCTTCCCGACGACACAGCCCCGCAGATTGCTGTGCTGCCCGATGTAGACGTTGTCGTGGACAACGGCCTTGTGCAGGAAGGCCCCGCTCTTCACGACGACGTTGGAGCCCACGACTGTGTGCTCGCGAATCTCGACGTCGGCCTCGACCTTGGCGTAGTCGCCGATGTACAGCGGCCCGCGCAGCACGGCGTCGGGATGCACCTCGGCACCCTCGGCGACCCACACTCCCGGCGAGATCTCGAACCCGTCGAGCTCGACGTCGACCTTCCCCTCGAGCACGTCGGCCTGCGCCTTGACGTAGCTCTCGTGGGTGCCGACGTCCTCCCAGTACCCCTCGGCCACGTATCCGTAGACCGGCTTGCCTTCCTTCATCAGCTGCGGGAAGACGTCACCGGACCAGTCCACCGGAACATCGGCCTCGACGTAGTCGAAGACCTCGGGCTCCATGACATAGATGCCCGTGTTCACGGTGTCCGAGAAGACCTGTCCCCAGGTCGGCTTCTCGAGGAACCGTTCCACCTTCCCCTCTTCATCGACAATGGTGATGCCGAATTCCAGAGGGTTGGGCACACGTGTCAGGCATACGGTGACGAGCGCGCCCTTTTCCTTGTGGAAATTGATGAGCTCGGTGAGGTCGAAATCAGTCAGAGCGTCACCGGAGATCACGAGAAACGCGTCGTCCTTCAGCGCCTCCTCCGCGTTCTTCACGCTGCCGGCGGTGCCGAGTGGCTTCTCCTCATTGGCATAGGTGAGCTCCATTCCGAGCTCTTCGCCGTCTCCGAAGTAATTCTTGACGAGCGATGCCAGGAACTGAACGGTGACTACGGTTTCGCTGAGCCCATGCCGCTTGAGCAGCCTCAGCACGTGCTCCATGATCGGCCGGTTGGCCACGGGCAGGAGCGGCTTGGGCATACTCGAGGTCATGGGGCGAAGGCGTGTGCCTTCGCCTCCGGCCATCACGACGGCCTTCATGTCGGAAGCGTCCTCCTTGAAGAGACGACTGTCTAACCGACTGCGCTCATCAAGTATCGCTCACCTGTAGGAACAGCGGGAGCGCCCTGGCCTCACCCGACGCTGGGTGGCGAGCTCAATCGGCCGTGGAGTCCGCTCTGACAACTCGGCGGACCTGGACCACGTAGAGGATCCCTGCCCACCAATACAGCGTTGTACCCCATCCAGCGAACGCCCATCCGAAAATAGCAGCGAGTTCATGGATCCAGCCACTTCCGTCGCTGAGCAGCAAGAGCGGGAACGCGTACATCAGGTTGAAGGTGGCCGCCTTGCCCAGGAAGTTCACCTGGGGCGGCGGATAGCCGTGACGCCTGAGGATCCCCACCATCACCAGAAGCAGCAGTTCTCGCGCAAGCAGTGCAGCCGTCAACCAAATGGGAAGAATGTCGCGCCAGGTCAAGCCGACCAGGGTGGACAGAATGTAGAGCCGGTCGGCGGCGGGGTCGAGCAGCCGGCCGAGGCTGCTGATCTGATTCCAGCGGCGCGCGAGCTTCCCGTCGAGATAGTCACTGACACCGCTCAGCGCGAGCACGAGCAGCGCCCATCCATCGCTCTTCGGCCCGCCGAACTCCGGCCTGAGGATCAGCCACAGGAACAGGGGTACGCCGACGAGCCGCGCCATGCTGAGGATGTTCGGGATGGTGAGGACCCGGTCTGTCTGGACACGGGTCTCCTGGACCTCCACCCGGGGGCCTCCTGGGTAATTAAGCCAACGATGCCCCCTGACTTTACCCTCAGCCCTGCCCGGCGGACGCGAGGGGTCCCCACGAACGCAGAAAACCCCCGTGCCGAACGGCACGGGGGTTTTCTCAAAATTTGTTCGGCGGCGTCCTACTCTCCCACAGGGTCCCCCCTGCAGTACCATCGGCGCTGTAAGGCTTAGCTTCCGGGTTCGGAATGTAACCGGGCGTTTCCCTCACGCTATGACCACCGAAACACTATGAAACTGTCAACCGGAGCCGTGACCAAAAGGCTACGACGGTTGTTCGTGGTTTCAGAACCAACACAGTGGACGCGAGCAACTGAGGACAAGCCCTCGGCCTATTAGTACCGGTCACCTCCACACCTCACGGTGCTTCCAGATCCGGCCTATCAACCCAGTCGTCTACTGGGAGCCTTAACCCCTCAAAGGGGGTGGGAATACTCATCTCGAAGCAGGCTTCCCGCTTAGATGCTTTCAGCGGTTATCCCTCCCGAACGTAGCCAACCAGCCATGCCCTTGGCAGGACAACTGGCACACCAGAGGTTCGTCCGTCCCGGTCCTCTCGTACTAGGGACAGCCCTTCTCAATATTCCTACGCGCACAGAGGATAGGGACCGAACTGTCTCACGACGTTCTAAACCCAGCTCGCGTACCGCTTTAATGGGCGAACAGCCCAACCCTTGGGACCGACTCCAGCCCCAGGATGCGACGAGCCGACATCGAGGTGCCAAACCATCCCGTCGATATGGACTCTTGGGGAAGATCAGCCTGTTATCCCCGGGGTACCTTTTATCCGTTGAGCGACGGCGCTTCCACAAGCCACCGCCGGATCACTAGTCCCGACTTTCGTCCCTGCTCGACCCGTCGGTCTCACAGTCAAGCTCCCTTGTGCACTTACACTCAACACCTGATTACCAACCAGGCTGAGGGAACCTTTGGGCGCCTCCGTTACTCTTTGGGAGGCAACCGCCCCAGTTAAACTACCCATCAGACACTGTCCCTGATCCGGATCACGGACCGAGGTTAGACATCCAGCACGACCAGAGTGGTATTTCAACGACGACTCCCCAACCACTGGCGTGGCTGGTTCAAAGTCTCCCACCTATCCTACACAAGCCGAACCGAACACCAATATCAAACTGTAGTAAAGGTCCCGGGGTCTTTCCGTCCTTCTGCGCGAAACGAGCATCTTTACTCGTAGTGCAATTTCACCGGGCCTATGGTTGAGACAGTCGAGAAGTCGTTACGCCATTCGTGCAGGTCGGAACTTACCCGACAAGGAATTTCGCTACCTTAGGATGGTTATAGTTACCACCGCCGTTTACTGGCGCTTAAGTTCTCAGCTTCGCACACCCGAAAGTGCACTAACCGGTCCCCTTAACGTTCCAGCACCGGGCAGGCGTCAGTCCGTATACATCGCCTTACGGCTTCGCACGGACCTGTGTTTTTAGTAAACAGTCGCTTCTCGCTGGTCTCTGCGGCCACCCCCAGCTCACACTGCAAGAGTGATCACCAGGTGTGGCCCCCCTTCTCCCGAAGTTACGGGGGCATTTTGCCGAGTTCCTTAACCATAGTTCACCCGAACGCCTCGGTATTCTCTACCTGACCACCTGAGTCGGTTTAGGGTACGGGCCGCCATGAAACTCGCTAGAGGCTTTTCTCGACAGCATAGGATCATCCACTTCACCACAATCGGCTCGGCATCAGGTCTCAGCCTTAATGAACGGCGGATTTACCTACCGTCCGGCCTACACCCTTACCCCGGGACAACCACCGCCCGGGATGGACTACCTTCCTGCGTCACCCCATCACTCACCTACTACCAACTTGGGCCGGCGGCTCCACCACTCCGAACCACGTCAAAGACGAGGACGGCGGTTTCACGGCCTTAGCATCACTGGATTCGATGTTTGACGCTTCACAGCGGGTACCGGAATATCAACCGGTTATCCATCGACTACGCCTGTCGGCCTCGCCTTAGGTCCCGACTTACCCTGGGCAGATCAGCTTGACCCAGGAACCCTTAGTCAATCGGCGCAAACGTTTCTCACGTTTGTATCGCTACTCATGCCTGCATTCTCACTCGTGAACCGTCCACAACTGCCTTCCGGCGCTGCTTCACCCGGCACACGACGCTCCCCTACCCATCACAGCAGGCGTTGGCCCTATTGCTGCAATGACACGACTTCG
Source organism: Streptomyces sp. HUAS MG91 (assembly GCF_040529335.1). Classification (GTDB taxonomy): domain Bacteria; phylum Actinomycetota; class Actinomycetes; order Streptomycetales; family Streptomycetaceae; genus Streptomyces; species Streptomyces tabacisoli. The sequence goes on from NZ_CP159534.1 coordinate 1,313,135, forward strand.
GCGGTACGCTTGAGCCCCGCTACATTGTCGGCGCGGAATCACTAGACCAGTGAGCTATTACGCACTCTTTCAAGGGTGGCTGCTTCTAAGCCAACCTCCTGGTTGTCTCTGCGACTCCACATCCTTTCCCACTTAGCGTACGCTTAGGGGCCTTAGTCGATGCTCTGGGCTGTTTCCCTCTCGACCATGGAGCTTATCCCCCACAGTCTCACTGCCGTGCTCTCACTTACCGGCATTCGGAGTTTGGCTAAGGTCAGTAACCCGGTAGGGCCCATCGCCTATCCAGTGCTCTACCTCCGGCAAGAAACACACGACGCTGCACCTAAATGCATTTCGGGGAGAACCAGCTATCACGGAGTTTGATTGGCCTTTCACCCCTAACCACAGGTCATCCCCCAGGTTTTCAACCCTGGTGGGTTCGGTCCTCCACGAAGTCTTACCTCCGCTTCAACCTGCCCATGGCTAGATCACTCCGCTTCGGGTCTTGAGCGCGCTACTGAATCGCCCTATTCGGACTCGCTTTCGCTACGGCTTCCCCACACGGGTTAACCTCGCAACACACCGCAAACTCGCAGGCTCATTCTTCAAAAGGCACGCAGTCACGAGACACCAAGCAAGCTTGATGTCCGACGCTCCCACGGCTTGTAGGCACACGGTTTCAGGTACTATTTCACTCCGCTCCCGCGGTACTTTTCACCATTCCCTCACGGTACTATCCGCTATCGGTCACCAGGGAATATTTAGGCTTAACGGGTGGTCCCGCCAGATTCACACGGGATTTCTCGGGCCCCGTGCTACTTGGGTGTCTCTCAAACGAGCCGCTGATGTTTCGACTACGGGGGTCTTACCCTCTACGCCGGACCTTTCGCATGTCCTTCGCCTACATCAACGGTTTCTGACTCGTCTCACAGCCGGCAGACTGTGAAAGAGAGATCCCACAACCCCCCAAGCGCAACCCCTGCCGGGTCTCACACGCTTGAGGTTTGGCCTCATCCAGTTTCGCTCGCCACTACTCCCGGAATCACGGTTGTTTTCTCTTCCTGCGGGTACTGAGATGTTTCACTTCCCCGCGTTCCCTCCACACTGCCTATGTGTTCAGCAGCGGGTGACAGCCCATGACGACTGCCGGGTTTCCCCATTCGGAAACCCCCGGATCAAAGCCTGGTTGACGACTCCCCGGGGACTATCGTGGCCTCCCACGTCCTTCATCGGTTCCTGGTGCCAAGGCATCCACCGTGCGCCCTTAAAAACTTGGCCACAGATGCTCGCGTCCACTGTGCAGTTCTCAAACAACGACCAACCACCCATCACCCCGAACCAGTTGCGGTTCGAGTGCACTGGGGCCGGCATTGAGGTCGGGATCAAATCCGTACCCTCAGATACCCAACAGCGTGCCCGACACTCTCGCCTATTCCATCTCGCTTTCCACGCCGAAGCAGTACTTACGACCAGAGCAGGTCAAGTGTGCCGAATAATCAACGTTCCACCCATGAGCAACCAGCATCAGACATTCGCTGATGTACTGGCCTCTGACCGAGCGAACTCGGTAAGAAGTGCTCCTTAGAAAGGAGGTGATCCAGCCGCACCTTCCGGTACGGCTACCTTGTTACGACTTCGTCCCAATCGCCAGTCCCACCTTCGACAGCTCCCTCCCACAAGGGGTTGGGCCACCGGCTTCGGGTGTTACCGACTTTCGTGACGTGACGGGCGGTGTGTACAAGGCCCGGGAACGTATTCACCGCAGCAATGCTGATCTGCGATTACTAGCAACTCCAACTTCATGGGGTCGAGTTGCAGACCCCAATCCGAACTGAGACCGACTTTTTGAGATTCGCTCCACCTTGCGGTATCGCAGCTCATTGTATCGGCCATTGTAGCACGTGTGCAGCCCAAGACATAAGGGGCATGATGACTTGACGTCGTCCCCACCTTCCTCCGAGTTGACCCCGGCGGTCTCCTGTGAGTCCCCATCACCCCGAAGGGCATGCTGGCAACACAGAACAAGGGTTGCGCTCGTTGCGGGACTTAACCCAACATCTCACGACACGAGCTGACGACAGCCATGCACCACCTGTACACCGACCACAAGGGGGCGCCTGTCTCCAGACGTTTCCGGTGTATGTCAAGCCTTGGTAAGGTTCTTCGCGTTGCGTCGAATTAAGCCACATGCTCCGCTGCTTGTGCGGGCCCCCGTCAATTCCTTTGAGTTTTAGCCTTGCGGCCGTACTCCCCAGGCGGGGAACTTAATGCGTTAGCTGCGGCACCGACGACGTGGAATGTCGCCAACACCTAGTTCCCACCGTTTACGGCGTGGACTACCAGGGTATCTAATCCTGTTCGCTCCCCACGCTTTCGCTCCTCAGCGTCAGTAATGGCCCAGAGATCCGCCTTCGCCACCGGTGTTCCTCCTGATATCTGCGCATTTCACCGCTACACCAGGAATTCCGATCTCCCCTACCACACTCTAGCCTGCCCGTATCGACTGCAGACCCGGGGTTAAGCCCCGGGCTTTCACAACCGACGCGACAAGCCGCCTACGAGCTCTTTACGCCCAATAATTCCGGACAACGCTTGCGCCCTACGTATTACCGCGGCTGCTGGCACGTAGTTAGCCGGCGCTTCTTCTGCAGGTACCGTCACTTTCGCTTCTTCCCTGCTGAAAGAGGTTTACAACCCGAAGGCCGTCATCCCTCACGCGGCGTCGCTGCATCAGGCTTTCGCCCATTGTGCAATATTCCCCACTGCTGCCTCCCGTAGGAGTCTGGGCCGTGTCTCAGTCCCAGTGTGGCCGGTCGCCCTCTCAGGCCGGCTACCCGTCGTCGCCTTGGTGAGCCACTACCTCACCAACAAGCTGATAGGCCGCGGGCTCATCCTTCACCGCCGGAGCTTTCAACCCCTTCCCATGCGAGAAGGAGTGGTATCCGGTATTAGACCCCGTTTCCAGGGCTTGTCCCAGAGTGAAGGGCAGATTGCCCACGTGTTACTCACCCGTTCGCCACTAATCCACCCCGAAGGGCTTCATCGTTCGACTTGCATGTGTTAAGCACGCCGCCAGCGTTCGTCCTGAGCCAGGATCAAACTCTCCGTGAATGTTTCCCCGTCATCGGGGTGACACCACGAGAGCGGAACCGGAAGAGGAATAATCTCCCGGTTCACAGCGTCCTCGCTGTGTTTTTACAAAGGAACCTCGTCTCAGAGAGACGGGGTATCAACATATCTGGCGTTGATTTTTGGCACGCTGTTGAGTTCTCAAGGAACGGACGCTTCCTTTGTACTCACCCTCTCGGGCTTTCCTCCGGGCGCTTCCCTTCGGTATTTCTTTTGTTCTTGCGTTTCCGACTCTATCAGACCGTTTCACCGGCCGATTTCCTCGGGGTCCTGCTCCGCTTTCCGGGATTCCGCTTTCGCGGTTTCCTTTCCGGCGGCCGTAACTCTAGCAGTCTTTTTTCGCCCCGCTGACCACACCTCTGCACGCAGAGGTCTAGACCACATGTAGGGTTCGACTCTTAGAGGCCCGCAGGAGCGCGGTACTCGTTGGTACCTCGTGCTCCCGGGCGGAGATACGACAGTACATGGGGCGCCGCGCGCGGTGCAAATCGTTTGCGGGGTGCTCTACATCAGCCAACCGGTACCTCTCGTGCGGAACCGGGACTTTTTATGACTTACGCTTCGAAACGGTACGTCGTCCAGGACAGGCAGTGACGACGACCATCAATCTCCACCCCTGGGAGGCTTGCCATGACCGATGTGACGTCGCCGCTCGCCGGACGCGCCATTGGGCTCTCCGCCGTTCCTGACCCGGTCTTCTCCGGCGCGATGGTCGGGCCCGGCACCGCCATCGACCCCGTGCGCGAGCCTTCCGAGGCCGTCGCTCCCGTCAACGGCATCGTCGTTTCCCTGCACCCGCACGCCTTCGTCGTCGTAGACGAAGAAGGACACGGGGTGCTGACGCACCTGGGTATCGACACCGTGCAGCTCAACGGCGAGGGCTTCGAGCTGCTCGTGAACAAGGGTGACACCGTGACGCGCGGCCAGGCCGTGGTGCGCTGGGACCCCGCCGCCGTCGAGGCCGCCGGCAAGTCGCCGGTCTGCCCCGTCGTCGCGCTTGAGGCCACCGCCGAGTCGCTCTCCGATGTCGTCGAGTCCGGCGACCTCACGGCGGGCGCGGCACTGTTCGGCTGGAAGTAACAGTGCGCCGTCACTGACGGCCGGCAGGACAACCATCGCGGCGGCACGGCCGCCGCACTATCGGAGACGGGTGAGATGGAGACAACGCTGCGAGGCGTCGGCGTGAGCCACGGTGTGGCGATCGGCGAGGTTCGGCACATGGGGACGGCGGTGCTCGAACCGCCGGCCAAGCAGATTGCGGCGGAGGACGCGGAGCGCGAGCAGGGGCGCGCCCGCCAGGCCGTCGAGGCTGTGGCGGCCGACCTGATTGCGCGCGGCAATCTGGCCGGTGGCGAGGCACAGGCGGTGCTCGAGGCCCAGGCCATGATCGCTCAGGACCCCGAGCTGATCGCCGACGTCGACCGCCGTATCGCAGTCGGCAGCACGGCGGAGCGCGGGATTTACGACGCCTTCTCGCACTATCGCGAGCTGCTGGCCGGTGCCGGTGAGTACATGGCCGGCCGTGTGGCCGACCTCGACGACGTGCGGAACCGTATCGTCGCGCGGCTGCTCGGCGTTCCGATGCCGGGTGTGCCGGACAGCGACGAGCCGTACGTCCTCATCGCCCGCGACCTGGCGCCTGCGGACACCGCTCTGCTGGACCCCGCGCTGGTGCTCGGCTTCGTCACGGAGGAGGGCGGGCCGACCAGCCACAGCGCCATCCTGGCGCGTGCCCTCGGGGTGCCCGCCGTCGTGGCGCTGCCCGGTGCCGGAGAGCTGGCCGAGGGGACCGTCGTCGCCGTGGACGGCAGCACGGGCGAGATCTTCGTCGACCCGAGCGCCGAGAAGCGGGCGTCCCTCGAGGCCGCGGCCGCCGAGCGCAAGGCGGCGCTGGCGGCTTCGACCGGTCCGGGTGCCACCTCTGACGGGCACAAGGTGCCGCTGCTCGCGAACATCGGCGGCCCCGCGGACGTGCCGGCGGCCGTCGAGGCGGGCGCCGAGGGCGTCGGTCTCTTCCGTACCGAGTTCCTGTTCCTCGACGACAGCGCGCACGCTCCGTCCGAGGAGAAGCAGGTCGAGGCGTACCGCAAGGTGCTCGAGGCGTTCCCCGAGGGCCGTGTCGTCGTGCGGGTGCTGGACGCCGGTGCCGACAAGCCGCTGGACTTCCTGACGCCCGCCGACGAGCCCAACCCCGCGCTGGGCGTGCGGGGGCTGCGGTCGCTGCTCGACCACCCGGAGGTGCTGCGGACGCAGCTGACCGCGCTGGCTAAGGCCTCCGAGGGTCTGCCGGTCTACCTCGAGGTCATGGCACCGATGGTGGCCGACCGTGCCGATGCCAAGGCGTTCGCCGACGCCTGCCGCGAGGCCGGTCTGCAGGCCAAGTTCGGCGCGATGGTCGAAATCCCGTCCGCCGCGCTGCGGGCCCGGTCCGTGCTGCAGGAGGTGGAGTTCCTGTCGCTGGGCACCAACGACCTCGCGCAGTACACGTTCGCCGCCGACCGTCAGGTCGGTGCGGTGTCGCGTCTGCAGGACCCGTGGCAGCCCGCGCTGCTCGACCTGGTCGCGCTGTCCGCCGAGGCCGCCAAGGCCGAGGGCAAGAGCTGCGGTGTCTGCGGTGAGGCCGCGTCCGACCCGCTGCTGGCCTGTGTGCTGACCGGTCTGGGTGTCACCTCCCTGTCCATGGGTGCCGCGTCGATTCCCTACGTGCGCGCGACGCTCGGCAAGTACACGCTGGCCCAGTGCGAGCGTGCGGCGGCCGCGGCGCGTGCCGCCGACTCCGCCGACGAGGCCCGCAACGCCGCTCAGGCCGTGCTCTCCGGCGAGTAGACGAGCAGGCAGGCTTCGGTCTGCCGCGTCGCGAAGGGCGCTCCGCTTCTGGTGGGGCGCCCTTCGCGCTGTTCCGGTGCGTCAGTGCCGGTGCCTGCCCTCCGGGTCGGCGGTGATGACCTCCGGCGCGGCGCAGTAGTCGACGTCTGGCTCGGGTGCCAGTACGTCTCCGGAATAGGCGTCGACGCAGTAGGCGTCGAAGACCTGGGCCGCCGTGAGCCCTCGCAGGCTCTCCTCCTTCACCTGCCAGCCGTAGACCTGGTCCCGCTCCCCCGACCTGTTCGTGCGCAGGACGAGGGCGCAGGCGCTGCCGGTGGCGAGGGCCAGGGCGAGCACGGTGGTCAGCTCCATGGCCGCGGTCTCGTCCAGCTTGACGGTGTCGGGTGTGGTGGCGTCCACGTGGAGCACCGCCTGGAGCGGGTCGCGGCCGGTGGAGGCGCTGCACACCAGATGGTGGATGCCTTCGCCGATCGCGTCGAGCACGCGGGCGAGGAGATACGAGGCGCGGGAGAAGGCGATCCTGCCGATGTCCTGGTGGCAGATCGCGCAGGGGCCCAGGCGGGCGAGGACGGAGGAGGCATACGTCCACGTCGCCTGGCGGACGGCCGCCTCGACGAGGTCGGGGACGAGGTCGGCCAGTGGCTGTCCCTCGTAGGGAAGGGCCGGGCCGATCGAGGCGAGCTCCGCGGTGAATCGGCCGCGGCTCGTGGCGGTGTCCGGTTCGAGGCCGGTCTCCGCGCAGAACTCCGCGTACTCGTCGGGGTCGAAGAGCGCGACGCTGGTGTGACTGCCGGAGGCGGCCAGGGATTTGAGCAGTCCTTCCACCTGCCGTAGGTATGTCCGGTGGTCCTCGAAGGTGAAGCTGCGGTAGCGCCGCATCGCCGTGAAGTCCTGCTCGTCCGCCAACAGGCCGATGGTTCCGGCCACCTCGCGACGCAGGATGTGCCGCGAGGTGGTGGTGCGGCCGTGCCGTGTGTGCGCCATGGTTCCCCCTGAGCGTGCTCGATCAATGCTCACTCAGAGTAATCAGGGGCACTGACAACGGGCCCGGACCAGCGGTGGTCAGGCGCGCTTGCGGGCGATGTCCTCGTAGAACGTGAGCAGGTCGAGGTTGTCGATGGAGCCGGGGTTCACGGCCTTTTCGAGGGGTGCGCCCTGGAGGAGGCGCTTCACCGGGACCTCGATGCGCTTGCCGGTGAGGGTGTGGGGGACGCCGGGGGCCTCGATGATCTCGTCGGGGACGTGGCGGGGTGAGAGCTGTTCGCGGATGGCCTGTTTGATGCGGGAGCGGAGGTCGTCGTCGAGGACGGCGCCGGGCGCGAGGTGCACGAAGAGGGGCATCCAGTAGCCGCCGTCGGGTTGTTCCAGGCCGATGACGAGGGACTCGCGGATCTCGGGGAGCCGCTCCACGACTTCGTAGATGTCGGCCGATCCCATCCGGACGCCTTGCCGGTTGAGGGTGGAGTCGGAGCGGCCGTGGATGACGACGGAGCCGCGTGAGGTGAGGGTGATCCAGTCGCCGTGGCGCCAGACGCCGGGATAGGTGTCGAAGTAGCTGTCGTGGTAGCGGCTGCCGTCGGGGTCGTTCCAGAAGCGGATCGGCATGGACGGCATGGGGTTGGTGACGACGAGTTCGCCGACTTCGTCGATGAGGGGGTTGCCCTGGGGGTCCCATGCCTGGAGGTCCGTGCCGAGGGCGGGGGCCTGGAGTTCGCCGACGTGGACGGGGAGGGTGGCGACGGCTCCGGCGAAGCAGGAGCAGACGTCGGTGCCGCCGCTCACGGAGGCGATCCAGAGGTCGTCGCGGACCTCGTCGTGGAGCCAGCGGAAGCCGTCCGGCGGGAGGGGCGAGCCGGTGGTGGCCACGCAGGTGACGCGGGACAGGTCGTGGTCGCGCGAGGGGTGCACGCCGGCTTTGCGGCAGGCCATGACGTAGGCGGCGGAGGTGCCGAAGAGGGTCGCTCCGGTGCGTTCCGCGATGGCCCACTGGGCGCCCGTCTCGGGGTAGCCGGGGCTGCCGTCGTAGGTGACGATCGTGGTGCCGGTGAGCAGGCCGGAGACGAGGAAGTTCCACATCATCCAGCCGGTGGACGTGTACCAGAAGAACCGGTCGTCGGGGCCCAGGTCGCAGTGGAGTCCGAGCTGCTTGAGGTGTTCGACGAGGATGCCGCCCTGGGACTGGACGATGGCCTTCGGCAGGCCGGTGGTGCCCGAGGAGTACAGCACCCACAGCGGGTGGTCGAACGGCACCGCCTCGAAGACGGGTGCCACGTCGCCGGAGGTGAGGGCGGCCCATTCGAGGGCGTCGTCGGGGGCCTCGGTGCCGAGCAGCGGGATGTGCACCACGGCGCGCAGGGAGGGCAGAGCCGAGCGGAGTTCGGCGACGGTGTCGCGCCGGTCGTGCTCCTTGCCGCCGTAGCGGTAGCCGTCGACGGTGAACAGGACGACCGGTTCGACCTGCTGGAAGCGGTCCAGGACGCTGCGGGCGCCGAAGTCGGGCGCGCAGGAGGTCCAGACGGCGCCGACGGCGGCGGTGGCGAGCAGGGCGACGACCGCTTCGGGGATGTTGGGCAGGTAGCCGCTGACGCGGTCGCCGGGGCGGACGCCGAGGGTGCGCAGTTCCGCGGCGAGCGAGCCGACCTGGCGGCGCAGCTCGTTCCAGGTGACGGGGCGGGGTTCCTGGGTCTCGTCGACGTGCAGGATGGCGGGGGTGTCCGCCCGCGCGGGGTCTTCCGCGGCGCGCAGTGCGTGTTCGGCGTAGTTGAGGGTGGCGCCGGGGAACCATTCGGCGCCCGGCATGGAGCGGTTGCCCAGCACGCGCGCGTAGGGGTGGGTGAAGCGGACGTCGAACCAGTCGGTGACGGCTTTCCAGAACGTTTCGAGTTCGGTCACCGACCAGCGGTGCAGTGCCTCGTAGCCGCCGTCGGCGGGTGCCCCGTAGTGGTCGGCCGCCCAGGCCTGGAATCGGGTGATCCGCGCGTCGGCGATCTGTTCCCGATCGGGCTGCCAGAGCGGCGAGGGGTTCGCAGTGTCCATGGGGCGGCTCCCGGAAGTACGCGGCGTGAGCGTTCTCTGCGCGCACGGCTGGGGTGTGCGCGTGACGCGGCTGACAGGGACGATGCCACGTGATCGACTTTGGCACCAGGGCGTCCGCCACATAGTCCGTGTCGTGAAGATGTGTCTGCACCACCGGTGAACGGCAGTTGAACGCGGCACGCGCGCGTGGCCGTCAGTGGCAGGGTGAGCAGCATGAACGGTCGTGACCTGGTGCGCTCGGTGAAGGCGGTTTCTCGGGTGGGCGCCGCCCAGGGGCTGCGGGTGGTGCGCGCGTCGTGGCGGCATCGCAGAGCGGACTCGGCGGGGTTGCCGCAGCAGGGCCCCGCGCGGGCGCGGGTTCCGGGTTGTGTGGTCGGGGTGGATCCGGCGCCCGGTGGTGGGGAGGTGCGTTTCGCGCGCTCTGTGCTGCGGATCCTGGTCACGGTGAACGGTGCCGTCTTCTGGGGGTGGGACGGGGCCGATCCCGAGCCCTCGTACGCGTTGGCCGGGGTGTGTCCGGAACCGGACTCCCGGGTGACGCTCGAGCCGGACAAGGACGGTGGGTGGCGGGTGGTCGCCGAGCGGGCGACGGTGACGGTGTCCCGGCACGGCACCATCGAGCTGTGCACGCCGGGTGGCGTGCTGCTGCGCCGCGATCTGCCGCCGCGCTGGTGGGAGCCGGCGGGTGGGGGCGAGGCGCGCTGGGCGCAGCGGTCGGAGGTGGCCGCGGACGCGCGGTTCTTCGGTCTCGGCGGGCGTTCTTCGGGGCCGCGGCTGCGTGGGGGCACGTACCGGCTGTGGAACACCGCTTCGCGCGGTGCGTTCGGTCCGGGGGACGATCCGCTGTCCGTCACCATGCCGGTGCAGTTGGTGGTCGCCGACGCGGGGACGCATCTGGTGTTCCACGACACGACGTGGGACGGCACGGTCGTGCTGCGCGAGGGGCGTGAGGGCGACGGGTCGGGGCACGACCGCGCCGGGTCGTGCGAGCTGCGGATGCGGGGCGGTCCGCTGCGGTGCTGGGCCCTGGTGGGGACGCCGGCGCGGGTGGTGCGGGGGTGGGCGCAGTTGACCGGTGGTGCGGTGGTGCCGCCGTCCTGGGCGCTGGGGCATCAGCACGTCGGCCGGGGCTCCGGCGACGCGTCCGGCGTGGAGCGGGAGGTGCGCCGTGTGGTGGACGGTCACCGGGAGCGGGGGCTTTCGCTGGACGCGGTGCATCTGGACATCGATCAGCACAGGGCGCGGCGGGGTCCGGGGCTGCCGGGTGATCCGCCGGGTTCCGTGCGCCGTCTGGCGGACGCGTTGCACGCCGAGGGGGTGCGGCTGGTGTCCGTGGTCGAACCCGGGGTCGGTCCGGAGCGCGGTGACGCGGTCTACGAAGGCGGGCGTGCGATCGACGCCTTCGTGCGCGACACGGCGGGCAGATCGGTGCGCGGGGTCGTTCCGGGCGGTGAATCGGTGTACCCGGATTTCACCGCCGAGCGGGTGCGGAAGTGGTGGGGCGGGCTGTACGAGGCGCGTCTGGCCCAGGGTTCCTCGGGGTTCTTGCACGATGTGAGTGAGCCCTTGTCGTTCGCCGCGTTCGGGGGTCGTTCGCTGCCGCTGTCGGCGCGGCACGATCTGGACGGCCGGGGGGCCGACCATCGGGAGGTGCACAACGTGTACGGGTTGTGCATGGCGCGGGCGGCCTACGAGGGGCTGCGTGAACTCCAGCCGCAGGAGCGGCCTTTCGTGTGCTCGCGTTCGGGCTGGGCCGGGATGCAGCGCTACGGGGGGAGCTGGTCCGGCGAGGTCGCGACCGGCTGGGACGGTCTGCGGGCGTCGCTCTCGCTGGTCGTGGGGCTCGGTCTGTGCGGGGTGCCGTACGCGGGAGCGGATGTGGGCGGGTCCGAGGGTGAGCCGTCGCCCGAGCTGTTCCTGCGGTGGTTGCAGCTGGGCGCCTACTTGCCGCTCTTTCGGACGCGTTCGGCGTTGCGCGGTGGTGGCCGCGAGCCGTGGAGGTTCGGCGACGAGGTGCTCGGGTACGCGCGCGTGGCGCTCGATGAGCGCCGGCGCCTGCTGCCCTACTTCATGACGCTCGCTCACTTCGCCCGCCGTACGGGGGCTCCGTATGTCCGTCCTGTGTGGTGGGCGGCGCCCGAGGACCGGGCGTTGCGCGACTGTGAGGACGCTTTCCTGGTGGGTGACTCCTTGCTGGTCGCTCCGGTGTGGGGGCCCGGCGTCCGGAGCAGGGACGTCCTGCTGCCGCGGGGGCGGTGGTACGACACGGTGACCGGTGAGGTGTTCGACGGCCCGGGGCGGGTGACGGTGAGCGCCCCGCTGTCGCGGATTCCTGTTCTCGCGCGCGCGGGCGGCGTGGTTCCGGTGCGGGCCGGCGACGGGGGTATCGCGCTGGATGTGTGGGCTCCGGCGCCGGGGCGCACGGGCGGCGGTTACGTGGCCGTGGACGCCGGAGACGGCTGGGACGAGCCGGAGATCGAGCGCTACCGGGTGCACCGCAGCGGGGAGCGGGTCGTCGTCGAGGCCGCGGGCGAGGGCGGTGGGCGGCCCCCGCACCCGGTGCGGGTACGGGGTCTGTGACGCGCCGGGGCGGCCGTCGGCGGCGTACCGGCTAGATGTAGCGGCCCTCGAACCAGGCCCGGACCGCCACCGTGTGCAGTGGGAAGGCGAGTTCGGCGGGGCGGCGCAGCAGGTGCCATCCGTCGGTCTCGTCCGTGGGGGCGCTCGTCGGCAACTGGGCGACGGGGCGTTCCGGCAGCAGGCCGAAGAGGAGGAGGTGGCCGTCCGGGGCGCTCATCGCGTCCATGAGGCGTACGTCGCGAGGTGCCGTGTCGATGCCCGTCTCCTCCCTCAGTTCCCGGACGACGGCGTGGCGCCAGTCCTCCCGGTCGTCGATGAAGCCGCCGGGCAGTGCCACCTCGCCGCGCGCGGGCGCGATGGTGCGGGTGATCACGACGAGGGCGGTGCCCGTCGTGTCGTACACGGGTTGCAGGGCGATCGCCACGGGCAGCGGGTTGCGATAGGCGACGGAGGCGCAGGCGGGGCAGGTGCGCGGCCAGCCGCGTACGTCGGTCCCGTAGGCGGCCCCGCAGCTCGAACAGTGCGAATCCGGGGCGGGGTTGACCGTGGTGTGGGTTGATGCGGACACGGCGCGGACTGTATCCGATCACCGGAGTCCGGTCTTCCCCTGAGGGCCCGTCGCCTGATAGACGCAGGGCCATGAATCGAACCGCCGCCGCTCTGCGGAGACTCGCTGTCCTCACGGCCGCCGCCCTGCTCGGTACGGCCGCCGCTCCGTCGGTCGCCCGCGCGACTCCCGATCCCAAGGCGCCCCGGGAGTTCGTGGCGCTCGCCGATGTCGATCCCACGATCATCCAGGAGATCCGCTACTTCACCGCGCACAACTTCGTGGGCGAGCGGGTCGACGGCTACAAGCAGCCGATGTGCATCCTGACGGGACCGGCCGCGAAGGCGCTCCACAAGGCGCAGGCCGGGCTGCTGAAGCGGGGCTACTCCCTGAAGGTCTACGACTGTTACCGGCCGCAGCGGGCCGTCGATCACTTCGTGCGGTGGGCCGAGGATCTCGACGCCCAGAAGATGAAGCCGGAGTTCTATCCGCAGGTGGACAAGACACGGCTGTTCGCGGACGGTTACATCGCCGAGAAGTCCGGTCACAGCCGTGGTTCCACCGTCGATCTGACGGTCGTGAAGCTGCCGGCGCGGCCCACGCGCCCGTATCTGCCGGGTGAGACGCTCAAGGCCTGTTACGGGCCGCAGAAGGAGCGTTTCCCCGACAACTCCGTCGACATGGGGACGGGGTTCGACTGCTTCGACACGCTGGCCCATACGGACGACCCGCGCGTCCAGGGCGTTCAGCGAGCCAACCGGGACCTGCTGCGCGACGCCCTGTCGGGTCAGGGGTTCGTCAATCTGCCCGAGGAGTGGTGGCACTTCACCTACAAGCCGGAGCTGTTCCCGGACACCTACTTCGACTTCCCCATCGCGCGGAGGTCGCTGACCGGGCACTGAGCCGTACGCGGTTCCGCGGGACCCCTGACGGCGGGCGGTTACCCGTGGCACACTTCTGACGTTCCGTCAGATTCGGTGTCGGGAGGATTCGTGACGCGTACGCGCACACCGGTCGTGGCCGGTTGGTTCGCCGGTGAGGGTGAGGACTTCCGCCTGTTGGGGACGCGCTGTTCGGCCTGCGCGTCCGTGTACTTCCCACGTCAGGACGGGGCCTGCCGCAATCCCGGGTGTGCGGGTGGCGATCTGGTCGAGGTGCCGCTGTCGCGGCGCGGGCGGATCTGGTCGTACACCGACGCGCGCTACCGGCCGCCGGAACCGTACGTCTCGGACCGGGAACTTCCGTGGGAGCCGTACACGTTGATCGCTGTGGAGCTTGCCGCCGAGCGATTGGTGGTGCTCGGGCAGGGGGTTCCCGGGGTGTCCGTGGCCGATCTGGAGATCGGCATGGAGGTGGAGGTCGTGCCGGGCCTGCTCGGCGAGGACGGGGACGAGGCGAGCGGCACGGCCTGGACGACATGGCACTGGCGGCCGACGGGGGTGACGGCATGACGGGGGACGTGGCGGTGCTCGGCGCGGGCATGCATCCCTGGGGCAAGTGGGGGCGCAGCTTCGTCGAGTACGGGACGGCGGCGGCGCGGGCGGCGCTCGCCGACGCGGGGATCGGCTGGCGCGACGTGCAGTCGGTGGTCGGCGCCGACACCGTGCGCGGCGGGTATCCCGGGTACGTGGCGGGGGCGACGTTCGCGAAGGCGCTGGGCTGGCAGGGTGCCCGCGTGACCAGCGTGTACGCGGCGTGCGCTTCGGGGGCGCAGGCCATCGCCACGGCGCGGGCGCAGATCCTCGCGGGGCTCGCGGACGTGGTGCTCGTCGTCGGCGCCGATGCCGCGCCCAAGGGCTTCTTCCGGCCCGCCGGGGGCGATCGGCCGGACGATCCCGACTGGCTGCGGTTCCGTGTGCTCGGCGCCACCAATCCGACGTACTTCGGTCTGTACGCGCGTCGGCGGATGGCCGTGCACGGTGACACGCTGGAGGACTTCGCCCAGGTCAAGGTGAAGAACGCGGCCTGTGGGGCGCTCAATCCCCACGCCCGCTACCGCACGGCGGTGTCGGCCGAGGAGGTGGCCGCCTCCGCCGTCGTCGCCGATCCGCTGCGGCTCCTGGACATCTGCGCCACGTCGGACGGCGGCGCGTCACTGGTGCTCTCCAGCATGGAGTTCGCGCGACGGCACGGAGCCACCGATCCCGTACGGATCCGGGCGGTGTCGACGGTGACGCCCACGTATCCGAACACGGTCCTCGACCTGCCGGACATCGCCACGGACTCGGCCGCGGGAGTCGAGCCGGACGGCGCCTCCTTCCGGTCCTCCATAGCCCGCGCCGCCTACGAGGAGGCCGGCATCGGGCCCGAGGAGCTGTCGCTCGCCGAGGTCTACGACCTGTCCACCGCCCTGGAGTTGCAGTGGTACGAGGACCTGGGGCTGTGCGCGGAAGGGGCGGCGGCCAAGCTGCTGCGCGAGGGGGCGACGGCACCCGGCGGACGCATACCCGTGAACGTCAGCGGCGGACTCGCGTCCTTCGGGGAGGCGGTGCCGGCTCAGGCCATCGCCCAGGTGTGCGAGCTGACCTGGCAGTTGCGGGGCACGGCCGGGGCGCGGCAGGTGACCGGGGCCCGGGTCGGGATCACGGCCAACCAGGGGCTCTTCGGGCACGGTTCGTCGGTCGTCGCGGTACGTTGACCGGCGGACTCGGTCGCGGGCTCGTCCGGCGGGCTTGATCAGCGGTTTCGCACACAGCGTGACCACCTCGGAATGCTGCGTGAACAGCGCGTGAACTGGCCCTGGAGGTGCGCCGGGGGCACCATCATGCTGCCGTGCGCTCCTGGACGGACAGTCTTCGCTTCGCCTTCCAGCCCGTGGTCAACCTGACCACGGGGACCGTGGCAGCGCTGGAGATCCTGGCCCGTCCGGAGCACGGCGACGTGCTGGCGCGGGCCCGGCGCGAGCCCGAACTCGACGGGCGGCTCGCGGCATTGGCGGTCGGCGACGCCGCGCGCAAGGAGACGCTGCTGCCGTTGCACGTGAACGTGTTCGCGGGCACGCTCGCCGATCTCGGCGGGCTCTGGGCGCTGCGGGACGCGGTGCGGGCGGCGGGGCGGCTGCCGTGGGAGGTCACCGTCGACGTGGGGCCGCCGTTCACGCACGTACCGCACCGGGCGCTGCTGGACGGTGTCGCGGCGCTGCGGGACGAGGGGTTCCGGATCTGTGCGGACGGGGTCGGGGACGGCGACCTTCCGTTGCGGCTCCTCGACGATCTGGCGCCCGATCTGGTCAAGCTGGACGCGTCGCTGCTCACGCGCGCGGCGTCAGTGCGGGCGATGCGGACCCTGTGCGAGGAGTCGGGGGCGCTGCTCGCGGTCGAGGGAGTGGAGTCGGAGTCGCAGTGCGCCGCGGCCCGGGACGCCGGGGCGCAGCTCGCCCAGGGCGATCTGTTCGCGCCACCGTCCCGGCTGCCGACGTCGGACGTCTACCTGCCCAGGCTGCCGTCCGCGGCCGACGGGTTCAGGCCCGCCGGACCGTCGGTGCGGGAGTTCGTGCGGCCCGCCGCGCTGCTGCCGCAGGGCGCCTCGGCGGAGCGGGTGCGCAAGCTGCTGACCGGCGCGCCGGAGGTGTCGGGCGTCCTGCTCGTGGACGCGGCCGGGGTGCCGGTGCGGTCGGTGCAGCGGGATCGGTTCCTGCTGTCGCTGTCCGCGCGGTACGGGCACGCGCTCTACGCGGACCGGCCCGCGGCGCGCCTCGGTGATCCGCCGCGCACCGTGGGTGTCGCGGCGACCGCCTGGGAGGTGCTGGACGTGGTCGCGGACGGCGAGCGCAGCCGCACCGCCGACGATGTCGCCGTGGTCGACGACAAGGGGCGGTGCGTGGGCGTCGTCCGCCTCGCCGACCTCGTACGGGCCCTCGCGGAGAGCCGGGTGGAGGAGGCGGCCGGTCTCAATCCGCTCACCCGGCTGCCCGGTTCGGACGCGGTCACCGGCGAGGTCGACCGCTGGCTCGCGCAGGGCCGGGGCCTCGCCCTGACGTGGCTGGACATCGACGGGTTCAAACAGGTCAACGACGGGGCGGGGTTCGCCGCGGGGGACGAGCTGATCCGCGCGGTGGGGCGGGCCCTGGCGCGCACGGAGTCGGAGGCCGTGCGCGTCGGGCACATCGGAGGCGACGACTTCCTGGTCCTGGCCGCTCCGGAACGGCTGGATCCGCTCGCTGCCGCGATGCTCGACGCGCCCTGGACGGCGGGTGGCCGCGCGGTGACGCTGTCACTGGCCACGCTGGTGTGTCCGCCGGGCAGCGTGCCCGACCATCGCGGCGCGGCGGCGTCGCTGGCACCGCTCAAGCGGGCCGCCAAGGCGCTTCCCGGGGCGAGTTGGGTGTGCGGGCAGGCGGGCCGCGCGGGATACGTGGTGCGGCGCGGGACGGCCGCGGACGGGACCGCCGGAGTGCCGGCGCCGTAGGGCGGCGGGCGGCGCGGGGACACTTCGCGCACGTCACGGCCGTGCCGCCGAACATCGTTCGGGAGAGGGCGCCCGCGGGTCCGCTCGCCCCCGGCCAACCGGTGCGGTCGGCATCCTTGACGCTCCTGTACCGCCGGTGAACACTTCCGGGTGTCAGTCGGCATCGCCGCATGACGGCCCACCTCTGATCGTGGCAGGTCAGGGCCGCTCCCCCACGCGCGGTTCCGGCTGTGCGGGCACGCTCGTCACGGACGCCGGGCAGGGCACGGGATCTCCCCTGGCCTCGGCCGAAGTAGCCAGAACCAGCCAGGGGAAACGCCCCCTGCGCGGAGGACCGGGGCGCCCCGCCCCGGGCGAGGGGCTAGGAGCCGCTATGCACAGCAACGGAGACATCTTCGTCGGTGAGGTCATCGGCACCGCCATTCTGATCCTGTTCGGCGCGGGCGTCTGCGCCGCCGTCACCCTGAAACACTCCAAGGCCAGAGCCTCGGGCTGGATCGTCATCGCGTTCGGCTGGGGTTTCGGGGTGCTGGCCGGCGCGTACACGGCCGCGCCCCTGTCGGGCGGTCATCTCAATCCCGCCGTCACCGTCGGCATCGCGATCGACACCGGTGACTGGGACCAGGTCTGGGTCTATCTGTGCGGCCAGATGGTCGGCGCCATGCTGGGCGCCGCCCTCGCGTACGTGGTGTACCTCGCCCAGTTCAACGCCAATGTGGGTTCCACCGGGGAGGGCGCGCCGGACGACGACGGTCCGCTGCCGACGCTGGGCATCTTCTCGACGATCCCCGAGATCCGGAACCCGGTCGCGAACCTGCTCACCGAGGTCGTCGCGACGATCGCGCTCGTGCTGCCCATCCTGGCGTTCGGGCTCACCAAGGGCCTCGGCGAGTCGGGGACGACGGCGCTGATCGTGTCGCTGCTGGTCGTCGGCATCGGCCTGTCGCTGGGCGGGCCGACGGGCTACGCCATCAACCCCGCGCGCGACCTCGGCCCGCGCATCGTGCACCAGTTGCTGCCCATCCCCAACAAGGGCACCTCCGACTGGGGTTACGCCCTCGTCCCGGTGGTCGGGCCGCTGATCGGCGGCGCGCTGGCGGGGGTCATCTACAACGCAGCGTTCTGAAGCGCGGCCGCGGAATCGCGCCGGCCGGGTTCCGCGGCGTTCCGCCACCCGATCCACGTACGACCGTCTTCTCACGAAGGGGTAGCCATGCCCGAGACTTCCGTGAAGTACGTAGCCGCGATCGATCAGGGCACCACGTCGAGCCGTTGCATCATCTTCAACCAGAACGGCGAGATCGTCGCCGTCGACCAGCGCGAACACCGTCAGATCTTCCCGAAGCCCGGCTGGGTCGAGCACGACGCCACGGAGATCTGGTCCAAGGTCCAGGCCGTCGTGTCCGGTGCGATCGCCAAAGCCGGTCTGCGCGCGGACCAGCTCAGCGCCCTCGGCATCACCAACCAGCGGGAGACCACGGTCCTTTGGGACCGCGCGACCGGGAAGCCGGTGCACAACGCCATCGTGTGGCAGGACACCCGGACCTCGGCGCTCTGCGCCGAACTGGGCGGCTCCGACGGGCAGGACCGGTTCCGCGAGCAGACCGGGCTGCCGCTCGCGAGCTACTTCTCCGGACCCAAGGCGGCCTGGCTGCTGGACAACGTGCCGGGGCTGCGGGCGCGCGCCGAACGCGGTGAGATCGCCTTCGGGACGATCGACTCGTGGCTGATCTGGAACCTGACCGGCGGCACCGACGGCGGTGTGCACGTCACGGATGTGACCAATGCCGGGCGCACCATGCTGATGAACCTGGAGACCCTCCAGTGGGACGCCTCGATCCTCTCCGCGATGCGGGTGCCCGAGGCGGTCCTGCCGGAGATCCGTTCGTCGGCCGAGGTGTACGGCACGGCGGTCGGACAGCTGTCCGGGGTGCCCGTCGCGTCCGCGCTCGGTGACCAGCAGGCCGCCGTGTTCGGACAGGCCTGCTACGACACCGGGACGGCGAAGAACACGTACGGCACGGGCAGCTTCCTGCTGCTCAACACCGGTAACCGGCCGGTCCCCTCGAAGAACGGGCTGCTCACCACCATGGGGTACAAGATCGGCTCCGAGGCGCCGGTGTACTGCCTCGAAGGGTCGATCGCGATCACGGGGGCGCTCGTCCAGTGGTTCCGCGACCAACTCGGCATCATCAAGACCGCCGACGAGATCGAGACGCTGGCCGCGAGCGTGGACGACAACGGCGGGGCGTACATCGTGCCCGCGTTCTCCGGTCTGTTCGCGCCGTACTGGCGTTCCGACGCGCGCGGCGTGGTCACGGGGCTGACCAGGTACGTCACCAAGGCGCATCTCGCGCGGGCCGTCCTGGAGGCGACGAGCTGGCAGACCCGTGAGGTCGTCGACGCGATGTACCAGGACTCCGGGGTGCGGATCACGACCCTGAAGGTCGACGGCGGCATGACGAAGAACAATCTGCTGATGCAGCACCAGGCGGACGTGCTCGACGTGCCGGTGATCCGGCCGAAGGTGTCGGAGACGACGTGCCTGGGCGCCGCCTACGCGGCGGGGCTCGCCACGGGAGTCTGGAACGACCTGGACGAGCTGAAGGCGCACTGGCAGCGCGACGTCGAGTGGACGCCGTCGATGGACGCGCGGATCAGGGACCGCGAGTACCACAACTGGCACAAGGCGGTGGAGAAGAGCCTCGGCTGGCACGAGGACGGCGTGTAGGGCTCCCCCGCAGGGCTCCCCGATCACGGGGTGAGCGGTACGCGCGCGTAGAGGCGAAAAATGCTTCTACGCGCGCGTGCCGCCGCGTGACGGCTCAGGTGACGGCCGGGGCGCGGCGCCGCGCGGACACGGCCGCGGCGTGCTCGACCACCCCGATGAGCACGTTCTTCACGGAGTCCTTCTCGCGCGCGTCGCACAGCACCACGGGGACCGCCGGGTCGAGGTCCAGGGCCTCGCGCACCGTGTCGGTCGGGTAACGGGCCGCGCCGTCGAAGCAGTTGACGCCGACGACGAACGGGATGTCGCGCCGCTCGAAGTAGTCGATGGCCGCGAAACAGTCCTCGAGCCGCCGGGTGTCGGCGAGGACGACGGCGCCCAGCGCACCGGTCGCGAGTTCGTCCCACAGGAACCAGAAGCGGTCCTGGCCCGGTGTGCCGAAGAGGTACAGGACCAGGTTGTCGCGGACGGTGATCCTGCCGAAGTCCATGGCCACGGTGGTGGTGTGCTTGCCCTCGATGCCCTGGGTGTCGTCGACCGGGCGGCCCGCTTCGGTGAGCAGTTCCTCCGTGCGCAGCGGCCGGATCTCGCTGACCGCGCCGACGAGGGTCGTCTTGCCCACGCCGAATCCGCCGGCCACCAGGATCTTGAGCGTGACGGGCTCGACGGGAGCCCTGCCGCGCTCGGAACGCCCGAAGATCATGGGTTGTCTCTCCTGACTGACCGGCCCGGTGCCGGCCCGGCTCGCTGGTCGTTCTGTCGTTCAGAGGGCTCTCAGGCCGTCGATCACATCGCGCAGAATGCTCTCGTCGGGCAGTTCCGCCGGTGGCACCGGGCGGGTCACGTGGACCAGTTCGTCGTCCACGAGATCGCCTATCAGGACGCGGACGACCCCGACGGGCAGGTCGAGTTCCGCGGCGAGCTCCGCCACCGACTGCGGGCTGTCACGGCACAGTTCGACGATGTCGACGTGTTCCGGCGACAGCGTCTGGTCGGCGACCGGGTCGCCGCCGCCGTGCTGCGCGACGACGACCGCGATCAGGTCGAGACGGTGCCGGCCCGCACTGGTGGTGCGGCCGCGTGTCATCGCGTACGGACGCACGACGGGCCCGGCGTCGTCGTCGAACCAGTGGTGCGTCGCTTGCGTCCCCTGACCGTCTGCGCTCATGCCAACCCACTACCCTCCGGCGGGTGGATCCGTGCGCGGTGCCGTCGCCAGATGCGCGCCGACCCGCTTGACCAGCAAGGTCATCTCATAGGCCACGAGGCCGACATCGGAGTCCGCGTCCGACAGCACGGCGAGACAGCTGCCGTCGCCCGCCGCGGTGACGAACAGGAACGCGTCGTCGAGCTCGACCACCGTCTGCCGGACGCCGCCCGCGTCGAAGTGCCGGCCCACTCCCTTGGCGAGGCTGTGGAAGCCGGAGGCGACCGCGGCGAGGTGCTCGCTGTCCTCGCGGGTGAGGTCCCGGGAGACCCCGGTCGGCAGCCCGTCCCCGGACAGTACGAGCGCCTTGCGGATGCTGGCCACGCGATCCACCAGATCGTCCAGAAGCCAGTTCAGCTCACCCGAACCCCCCGGGGTGGTGTGCGCGCTGGCCTTCGGTGCGGTCATCGACCGTCCCCCTCAGATGTCGTTCCCTGTGCTGTGCCGTCGGCGCTCTCGTCGCTTGTGGCGTGCTCGTCGCCCACGGCGTTCTGGTCAGTCGTGGCGGTTCCGTCGCTCGTGGCGGTTCCGTCGGCCGTGGTGATGGCGTCGTCCACGGCGTTCTCCGCGCGGCCGCGTCGCCAGCCGCTCTGCAGCGAGGCCATGCGGCTGCGCACCTCATCGGCGTCCCGCTCGGCGGGTTCCGGGGAGGTCGTCGCGTCCGGGCCCGTGGCCCGGTCGCCCCGTCGGTCGGGGCCGTCCTTCAGCTGCGGGGCCAGGCTCGCCTGGCGTACGCGGCGGGGCAGGCCTCCCGGGGCGGCGGAGGTGTCCCGCAGACCGGTGCCGGCGGGCGGGGGCGGCGTCACTGGCGCGGCCGCGGGCTCGGTGGCGCGGGCGCGGCGCCGGGGCAGGTCGGCCGGCGGCGAGGGCGCGACGGTGTTCCGCGGCCGGTCCGCGCTGTCCCGGTCGTGCCGGTCACCGGCTCCCGCGCCCGTACGGTCGTTCTCGCCCGGCCGGGTGTGCGTGACGGGCCTGCCGTGCGAGCTGACCAGCTTGGGGGTGCGCCGGCGGGGCAGCGGTACGAGACCGCCCGGGGCCTTGTCGTGGTCGCCGTCGCTGCCCCGGCGGGGGCCGAGGACGCCGTCGCGGTCGCCCTCGTCGGCCTGCTGGTGCTGTTCGCCGGGGGTGCCGGCCACGGGGCGGCGGGGGCGGAAGAGGGCGCCGCGCTCGCTGTCGTCGTCGCCGAGGGCCCCGGGGAACGAGGTCATGTCGGAGGTGGCGAGCGGCGCTTCGAGTTCCACGGGCCCGTCGAGCAGTGAGGACGGCAGGCCCGGCAGGCCGTCGTCGGAGGCGGGCAGGCTCCGGCCGCGCAGGCCGTCGGGGGCACGGCGCACCGCCTCGGGCCGGTCCAGACGGAATCCGGCGCCCTCGGTGTCCGTCGCGTCCGTGAGGAGGGCGTCCGGGATGAAGACGACCGCGGTCGTGCCGCCGTAGGGCGACGGCTGGAGCGAGACGCGGACGTTCTGCCGCTGGGCGAGCCGGCTGACCACGAACAGGCCGAGCCGGTCGGTGTCGGAGAGTTCGAACTCGGGGGTCTCGGCGAGCCGCAGGTTGGCGTCGAGCAGCGCGTCGGAGGCCATGCCGAGGCCGCGGTCGTGGATCTCCAGGGTGAAGCCGTTGGCGACGCTCTCGCCGAGCACCTGTACGGCGGTGTGCGGCGGCGAGAACACCGTGGCGTTCTCCAGGAGTTCGGCGACCAGGTGGGTGAGGTCGGCGACGGCGGGCCCGGTCACCGCGATCCGCGGCAGCCTGCGCACCTCGATCCGCTCGTAGTCCTCCACCTCGGCGACGGCGGCGCGCACGATGTCCATCAGCTGGACGGGCTTGCGCCACTGCCGGGACGGGGCGGCACCGGAGAGGATCACCAGGCCCTCCGCGTGCCGGCGCATACGGGTGGTGAGGTGGTCGAGGCGGAACAGGTCGGCGAGTTCGTCGGTGTCCTCGGTCCTGCGCTCCATGGCGTCGAGGAGGGTCAGCTGCTTGTGCAGCAGTACCTGGCTGCGGCGGGCGAGGTTGACGAAGACCTCGGAGACGCCGCGGCGCAGTTCGGCCTGTTTCACGGCGGCCTCGACGGCGGACCGTTGCAGGGTGTTGAGGGCCTGGCCGACCTGGCCGATCTCGTCCTTGTCGTACGACAGGCGGGGTGCCTCGGTCTCCACGTCGACCGTCTCCCCCGCCGCGAGCCGGCGCATCACGCTCGGCAGGCGCACGCCGGACGCCTCGTGCGCCTCCAGGCGCAGGCGGCGCAGGTCGCGGACGAGGCCGCGGCCGACACGGACCGACAGGAAGAGGGAGAAGAGCAGCGCGAGCAGGCCGAGCACGCCGGCGATCCCCGCCCGCACGAAGACCTGGACGGCGACGGGCCGGGCCCGGTCCTCGTAGTGTTCCGCGGCTTGGGTGTTACGGGTCCCGAGGCCGTTCAGGACATGGCCCGACGCCTGGTCCCAGCTCTTGACGGTGACGCCCTTCGGGGTGCCGGGCCTGCCGTTCACGACGGCTTCCTCGGCATTGCGCAGAGGGGCGGTGTCGGCGCTCCTCCAGTACCGCTGGAAGCGGGAGCGCTCGTCCTCGGAGAGGAGGGCGAGGTTGGTCTCGTTGAGCAGGGTGCGCTGGGCGATGAGGTCGGAGACCTGGCGCAGTTCGTCCTGGGTGAGCCGGCGGGCGACGAGCCCGGAGCCGACCAACGCGTCCTCCCGCGCGAGCAGTTCGCGGGCCTGGACCACACCGACGACGGCGCGTCCCTCGCGTTCCACCCGGGCGTCGTCGAAGGAGACGATGCTCAGCAGGAAGTCGTGCGCCGGTTCGATGAGCCGGTTGTAGAAGGTGAGGGCCTGGCCGCGGGTGACGGTTCCCTCGTCGACGTTGCGACGCAGTGACTCGATTCCGTCGAAGCCCTCCACGGCCGCGTCCAGAATGGCGCGTGCCTCGCCGTCCATCTCGCCGCGGAGGCCGGTGTCGCGGGCCTTCTCCCTGATTCTGCCCATGGCCTCGTCGGAGGCGCCGCGCTTGGCCCGCAGGGCGGACTGGGCGTCGGAGGCACGGGGATCCGCGAGATAGACGAGCGTCTGGCGACGCTCCTCCTGGAGGACGCGACCGGTCTCGGCCAGGGGGTAGCCGATGCTGTCGACGACCTTGCCCGCCGAGAACATCTCCAGGGCGGCGCGTCCCGTGATCACTGAGGCGAAGGCCCAGATGGCTGTCAGGGACAGCAGCGGCACCGTCAGCAGCGCCACGATCTTCCGGCGGATGGACTTCCCGCGAAAGCGCATGGCCTCCCCCAGATCGGCCCCCTGTGGTCGGTCAGGGGCACACATGTGCGTCAACAAGCGGCGCGAGCCTACTACTGACACAAGAACAACTCGTAGGCCTGTCCGGATGCTGTCCGACACGTATTTCGCGTGGTCGTCCGGAGTTGTCCGATCATTGGGTGAGATTGCGGCACGAGATTCAATCAATCTTCTGCGATCACAATCAGCCGCGCTTCACGCAGAGTTGGCCGGAATTATTCGCCCGTCGCCCGAACTCGGCAGGCAGGCGGGGTCGGTGGCGAAGTCGGCGATCTTCCGGTTCGGGATCGGGAATCTTCGGACCGTGCCGTTCGTCGTACATCACAGGGCGGTACGGGGGCATGCGCAGAGAGCCGGACACGCGGCATCGACGGCGTAAAGGTGATCAAACCGGGCAGTCAATGTGCAGGCCGATGCGGGGGCATCAGGCCCGAGGCCCGGGAGCGGCGGGGAGTGATGCAGTGATGAGTACGGCGGGACAGCGCGAACTGTGGGTCGAGGAGCCGGCGAAGCGGCGCCGGATGCCCGACCCGGTGCGGACGGCGGCTGTGCGGGCGGTGCTCATCGCCTCCCTCACCCTGATCCAGGCGATGGTCGCGACGCTGTGCACCCTGGCGGACTCCTGGCTGGCCTTCCCCATGGTGCTGAGCAGTGTGGCCAGCACGGTCGTGGCGACCTGGGGCGTTCTGGACGTCTGGGTGACGCGCCAGGTGTGGAACCAGCGCCACGGCGTCGTCTCGGTCCCGGCCAGCACGGCCCGGCAGCTGCGCAGAGAGCGCCGCCGCGCCCGCCGGGCGGCACGCTCCGGCGGCCGGCACGCGGAGAACATACGGACTCGGGGCGGGGCCGGGCAGCTGACGCACACCTAGCGCCCGCCCCCGCACGTCATCAGCTCGACTGAGGCTGAGTCTGGGGCTGGGTCTGGGTCTGGTTCTGAGGCTGCCGTTGCTGCGGCGGCGAGTCCGGGCGCTTGAACATCCGGGTGGCCGTGATCTTGCCGTGCACCGTCTCCCCCTCCGGATCCTGCTGCGGCAGGCCCGGGCGCAGATGCTCCTCCACGCTGATGTACTTCAGGCCCGCCCTGAGGTCCGCGTCGTTGCGCAGCCGGATCACGAGGGGGAACTCGGCGAGCGCCGTCGTGTCGAACAGGCCGGTCGTGTAGAGGAGTTGGACGCCGAGTGCGTCGGAGACGGCGCGCTGGAGCTCCAGGAGGTACGTGGCGTTGGCGCGGCCGATGGGGTTGTCGAGGAACAGCGTGCCCGCGTGGCGGTGCTTGTCGCGGCCCCGGTCGTTCGAGCGCAGCGCGGCCATCGTGCAGTACAGGGCGATGGCGGCGGTGAGCAGCTGCCCGCCGGAGAACACGTCGCCCATCTGTCCGACGGGGACGCGCTCGGCGCGCAGCACGGCGTCCGGCTTGAGGATCTCCACGGCCACGCCCTTGGGCTGAAGGGCGGCGCTGACGCCGCGCAGCAGCAGGGACATGCCGTCGCGGCGCAGGTCGGAGTTCTTCTTGACGGCCGCCCGGGTCGCCTCGTCGATGACCTCGCCGAGACGCTCGGTGAGCGTGGCCTGGTCGGGCTCCTCGAAGCGGATCCGCAGGAACTCCTGGCCGGACCACTCGCCGAGCCCTTCGGGCAGCCGGGACAGCCGCTGGGCCGAGCGCAGGGTGGCGAGCGAGGACTCGACCAGTCCGCGCAGCCGGTCGACGATCGAGTCGCGGTTCCGCTCCAGCTGCGCCAGCTCGTCGGTCAGCACGCGCAGCCGGGGGGCGAACGCGTCGGCCCACTTCTGCGCGTGCTCCGGCAGCGCGGCGGCCGGCAGCTCCCGGATCTGCTGACGGGCGGGGGTGCGCACGGCCTCGTACCGTGTCGCGTTCGCGTGCCGTACGAGGATGTCGCTCGCCTCGCGGACCGCTGCCTCGGCGGCGGACAGGTCGGCGGCGCAGCCGCGCAGGGAGCGCCGGGTCTCGCCCGCGGCGGTGCGGGCCTCCTCCAGGCTGCCCGGGTACGGCTCGGGCTCCTCCTGCTCGTCGGCGTCCGAGGTGTGGTCGCGCAGCAGGTCACGCAGGAGCGCGGCCGTCTCGTCGAAACCGCCGGCCCCGTCCTCGGCGGTGCGGTGCGCGTCGAGCAGTTCGGCGTGCGCGGCGCGGGCGGTCGCCAGGGCGTCGGTGCGCACGGCCAGTTCGGTCGTGGCGGTGCGCAGCAGCGACTGGGCGTGCTCGGTGTCGGAGGGGACCTGCTCGTCGGGCAGCTCGGTGTGCGCGGCGCCGTCCTCGGGTGCGTGCCGCTCGGCCTCACCGCGCAGCCGGCCCAGCTGCTCGCTGGCGGTGGAGGCGCGGGTCTCCAGGAGCTGGACGTGCTCGTCGGCGCGGGCCGCGGCCGCCTGCCGGGACGGGCCGTCGGAGCCCTCCGGTGATTCGAGGAGGGTGGCGGCGCGGGTGCGCACCTTGTTGCTGAGCCGGTTCAGCTCGGCGAGCGCGGCGCTCTCGTCGCTCTCGGCGCGTGCCTGCTCGGCCCGCAGGTCGGCGCCGACGCCGACCTTCTCGTACACCTGGGACGCGGCCCGGTAGGCCTCGCGCAGGGCGGGCAGCGACGCCTTGGGGACCTCTCCCTCGGGTACGTCGTCGGGGGCGCCGGCGATCTCGGCGCGCTCGGCGCGCAGCGTGCGGGCGGTGCGGTGGGCGTCGTCGGCGGAGCGCTGGGCGGCCCGCCGGTCCTCGTCCGCGGCGCGGGCCCCTTCCAGGCAGGTCTGGGCGCGGGCCTCGAACTCGACGGCCTCGTCGGCGAGTTCGCGGACCTTGGCCTGCCAGGCGGCGCGCTCGCGCAGCCGGTAGGCGAGTCCGGCGAGCGCGTCGGCGGCGCGGCGGGCCTTCTGTGCGGCTTCCTGTCGCTCGTCGCGGACCCGGGTGGCCTCGGCGGCGACCTCGTCGGCCTCGGCGCGCGCGGTGCGGGCCTCGGCGAGTTCGGCCTCGGCCTCCTCGGCGAACGTGCGGGCCTCCTGTGCGGCGGCGGCCAGTTCGGCGAGCCGGCCCGCCGGGCAGCCGGAGCGCCAGGAACCGAGCCGGGCGGCCAGCTCACGGTCCTTGGCGAGGCGTCCGGCGAGGGCGCGGATGTCCTCGTCGCGGCGGGCGGCGCGCTCGCGCAGCGCCTGTCGCTCCTCGTCGGCGGCGTGCTCGTCGTGCATGGCCGGGTTCGGCGGGACGAGAAAGACGCCCTCGTCGGAGGCGTTCTCCGCCGGGGTCGGGGCGAGGAGGGCGGCGGCGGTGCCGACGGCGACGGCGGACCGCGGCAGCAGTGCGGCGCCCGCGAGCGCTTCCCTGGCCCGGACGTGGGAGTTGGGGTCGGTGATGATGACGCCGTCGACCAGCTCGGGCCGGGCGGCGAGCACGCGCGCGTGGTCGGCCGGGTCGACGGACTGGGCGAGGTAGCGCCAGCCGGGCAGCGCCGGGATGCCGTGCTCGCCGAGGAACTCGACGGTGGCCAGGACGTCCGGGCCCGGCGGCAGCAGGCCGCCGTCGCCGAGGGCGCCCAGGATGCGGGAGTCGTCGGCCGCGGCGGTGCGCAGGTCGAACAGCTGCCGCTCCGCGGAGGCCACGGAGTCGTCGAGGAGGGTCTTGAGGTCGTCGGCGGCGCGGTCGAGGTCGTCCGTGGTGAGCGGCGCGTCGGCCGCGCCGGGCGAGGCCTTCCCGCCTTCCCGCAACGGTCCGTTCACCCCCAGCAGTTCGGCCAGGCGCTCCTCGGCGGCGAGGGAGGCGGCGGCCCGGTCCTCGGCCTGGTGGGCGCTTTCCGCGGCGCTCGCGGCGTCGGCGGCGCGGGCGGCGGTCAGCTCGGCGCGGGCCTCGGCCGAGGCGGTCTCGCGGGCGTGCTCGGAGGCGCGGCGGGCGGCCTCGCGGGCGGTGTCCCAGGCGGCGACGGTGGTCTTCTCGGCGTCGGCGGCGGCGAGCGCGGCGCGGGCCGGGTCGGCGTCGGGCGCGCTGTCGTCGAGCCAGCCGGCCCGGACGGCCTCGGCGGTCTCCTGCTCGACTTCGCTGAGCCGCTGGCGCAGGTGGCCGAGCTCGCTGCGGGCGCGCTGGGCGTCGGTGGCGGCGGCGGTCGCGTCGCGGTGCGCGGTCTCGCCGGCCTCCTGGAGGACGGCGGAGCGCTCCTCCTCCTCGTTCGCGTGGGTCTCGGCGCGCTCGGCGGCGCTGTGCAGGGCGCGGACGAGGTCGAAGGCGGCCTTGGCGCGGGCGGCGAGTGCGGGGGCGGCGTCCCGCTCGGCCTCGCGGATGGCGACGGCGACGCGCGCGGAGCGGTCGGCTGCGGCGCGGTGGCGCAGGACGGCTTCGGCGGCCTGCCAGGCGGAGTGCAGCGTACGGGCGTCGGCCAGCTCGCGCTTCTGGGCGGCGGCGGCCTTCTCGGCCCCGGCGAGGGCCAGGGAGGCGTGCCGGTAGGCGAGTTCGGCGGCGATCAGGGCGCTGCGCTCGCGCGCGGACTCGGCCTCGGTGACGGTGTGGGCGGCGGCGGTGACCTGCTGGGCGAGGTCTCCGGCGCGGCCGCGCTCGACGGCGGCACGGGCCGAGAGGCGCCGGGCCAGCGTGCGCGTACGGCGCTCGGCTCCGGCGTGGATGTCGCGCGCGCGGGACCGTGCGTCGGCGGCCTCCACGATCCGGGTGAGCAGGTCCACGGAGCCGGCGGTGAAGTCCCGCTCGGCCATCAGCTCGGAGCGTCGGCCCAGCTTGTTGCCGAAGCCGCTGACCAGGTCGGCGAGGCCGTCGGTGTCCCGGGTGTCGGTGACGGCGCGCAGCAGCAGGTCGGTGAAGTCGGAGTCCTTCTTGACGGCGAAGAGGCCGGCGGCCTCGCCCTCGTCCGCGTTCATCTCGCGCTGGTAGCGGAAGAGTTCGGGGTCGAGGCCGAGGTCGCCCAGGTGTTCGTTCCACCGGTCGTGGATCTCTTCCCAGTGCACTTCGAGGTGCGGGTAGGCCTTGCCTGCCTCGACGAGCGCGTCGCGGAAGCCCTTCATCGTGCGGCGGCGGCCCTGCGCGCTGGAGGCACCCTCGACGATGGGCCGTACCGCGTTGGACTCCGCCACCGGCAGGGCGTCCAGGCTCATTCCGGGGCCGGGCCGGAAGGAGTACCAGGCCTCGGCGAACTTCCGCGGGTCGTTGGAGACCTGGCGGCCGCGCCATTCGCTGACCTTGCCGACGACGACGCACTCGCCGGTGAGGGTGTGCTGCCACTCCAGGGCGACGTGTCCGCAGTCGTCGGCGAGCAGGAACTTGCGCAGCACGCCGGAGCTGGCGCCGCCCAGGGTGTTGCGGTGGCCGGGCAGCATCACCGAGAAGATCAGCTTGAGCAGGACCGACTTGCCGCCGCCGTTCTCCAGGAAGAGCACTCCGGCCGGCGCGGGGCGGCGCGGCGGGCCGACGGGCTCGTCCTCGAAGAACTCCGCCTGGGTGGGCGCGGGGTCGGGCACGGGCTCGCCGACGCCCCGCAGGTCGAGCACGGTGTCGGCGTAGCGCGCGCCGGCGGGCCCGATGGAGTAGAGGCGAACTCGGGACAGCTCGTACATGGCGGACTCTCGTGGTAGATACGGAAGTTCAGAGGATGCGGCGGGTGCGCGATCAGGAGTGGAACGGCAGGCCCGCGTCGGCGACGAGATCGCCCGCGTCCTCGTCCATCGGCGGGACCAGGCTCGCGGAGCCGTCGGTGACGGCCACGACGCCGAGGTCGAGCAGTTCGGCCATGGCGGCGGTGCCCGCCATGTCGCGGACCTGGAGCTGGTAGCGGGCCGTGGTGCGGTAGGTGCCGCCGCCGTCGTCGCCGGTGCGCTGCAGGAATCCGGAGTCGGTGAGGAAGGCGACGGCCTTGGCGACGATGCCGGTGGTCGAGTTGGCCAGGCGGCGGGTGTCCTTGGTGGCGCCGGTGGAGCTGCGCCGGGCCCAGATCCGCCAGGCGGCCTCCAGGCCGGGGGCGTCGGTCGCGGGGTCGGTGTTCTCGCCCTGCTCCTCGGCGCGCTCCTCCAGCTTGTGGCAGGCCTGGCGGACGAACGCGTCCACGCCGTTGACACTCACGCGTCCGATGTAGCCGTCGTCGGCGAGGTCCTCGGGGCGCGGGAAGGCGAGCGCGGCGACGGCGAGATGGGCGAGGCCGTGCAGGAAGCGGTCGGTGGAGTCGGCGGCGGTCCGGCGCGCGTAGTCGCCCATCCGCACCGCGAACACGGAGTCCTCGGCGGCGGTCACGGCCATGCCCGCGCGCGGGGACACCTCGAGGACGACGAGGCCGAGCCCGGAGGCGACGGCGTCGGCGAGGCGGGCGAACGCCGGGTCCTCGCGGTAGCGGCGCAGCAGCTCCTGGTACTCCTGGTCACGGGAGGGCTGGAGCTTGGGCTGCAGGCCGAAGGCGACGAGCCGCGCGGCGTCGGCGGCGTCGGCAGGGGTGATCGGGGCCGCGACCCTGGCCGGGCCCGACGCCTCGGGCTCGCCCCATTCGGCGTGCTCTTCGGGGTGCTCGGTCACGGGCGGTGCTCCTTGATCGTTCCTACGTACATCCGGTGCCCGGGAATCCGGCGCGGTCCGTGGCTCACGCGGCCTCCGTCCGGTCCGCGGCCATGCCTGCCGCGTCGAGGAGGGCGGTGCCCACGATGAGGTCGGCGCCGCCGAACTCGTCGTCGTCGAGCTCGGTGCCGTCGTCCACGGCGAACAGCAGCTTCTCCTCGCCCTGGCGGTAGGCGGTGCCGACGGCCGGGCTCGCCGCGTGGACCGCCAGCAGGGCGACCAGGTAGGGCAGTTCGGGGTCGCGGCGGCGGGCTTCGGCGAGCAGTCCCGACAGGCGGCGCGGCGCGTCCGCGGGCAGGTCGAGGAGCTGCTTGGCGCTCGCGAGCTGTGCCTCGCTGAACCGGCTGTCGTCCGGGGTCTCGATGAGGTCCGGCTCGGGCATCTCCGCGCCGAGGTGCTCCCGCTCCATGGGCGGGGTCAGCAGTATGTCGACGAGGTCCCCGACGCGTACGGAGACGGGGGTGCGCAGTCCCGTACCGCGGGCGAAGAAGGCGTCGGTCACCTTGCGGGCGTCCTGCACCGGCAGCGGCAGCAGGGGTGCGACGAGCTGCCCGTACAGGTCGAGGCCCGCGCGCGCGGACGGGGTGGCGAAGGCCTGCCGGTCCTGCTCGGCGCGGAACAGCGGTCCGGCCTCCAGGAGCCGGGACTGGAGCTGGGTGTGGCGGCGGATGCAGTCCTTGACGATGTCGACGAGCTCGGCGGCGCGGCGCTTCTGCTCGGGGTCCTCGGACTCGTCGCGCGCCTTGCGGATGTTCGTCAGGATCGCGTTCTCGTGGCGGTAGCGGTCCGCCACGTGGTCGAGGGCCTCGGCGATCATGTCGGGGACGGTCCGCAGCCAGTCGACGGCGCGAACATTGCGGCGGGTGGCGTCGAGCGCCTTGCGCAGGGTCTCCGAGTACTGCACGGTCCGGTAGCGGGCCTGCTCGGCGGCGAGCTGGGCGTCCGCGAGCCGGCCGCGGCTGATCAGGACCTCCAGCTTCACCTCGGCGGCGATCTGGGCGCTGGTGACATCGGTGTCGAGGGCGCCGACGAGGACGTTCACCGCCTCGTCCGTGGTGCGCAGGTAGACGCTGCCGCCGTAGCCGGGGACTTCCTCGATCAGCTTGAAGTCGTAGTCGCGGCGCACGTAGGAGCCGTCCGTCGCGAACGTCCCGTAGACGGCGCGGAAGCCGCGGTCCACGCTGCCGACGTTGATCAGGTTCTCCAGGACCCAGCGCGCCACGCGCTCGTGCTCCGCGGTGGGCCGCTGCGGGGCCTGGGCGGCGATGCGGGGCATCAGGCGAGCCACTATCTGCTCGTGGTCGGCGCCCGTGTCGAAGTCCATGTTCAGCGTGACGAGGTCGATCGCGGAGAGGGCGACCTCGGCCATGCCGTACGTCGAGTACTCGCCCGCGAGGTTCGCCTTGCGCACGTCCAGGTCGTGCAGCGGCGCGGTGCAGGCGAGCGCGCGCAGCCGCCGCGCGAGCCCTTCGTCGGCGGCCGGGCCCGGTGCGGGGCGCGGCCCCGCGCTGAGCTGGGGCGGAACGGATTCCGTGGTGGCAGGCGAAGTCACGGAGCACAGACTAGGCGCTGGGTCCGACAACGGTCGAAACGACGCAGATGCCTCGGTCCTCGGCGGGCGTTACGCCTCGCGCGCCACACGCTGCCCGTACGCCTCGACGAGTCCGTCGCGGGAGTCGTCGAGGTAGTCGGCGAGCAGCGTCTCGGCCTCGTCGCGGTGCCCGTCGGCGAGGGTCCGGACGATCTGTGCGTTGCGGGCGAGGTAGGGCTCGTGGAGGCGGCGCGGGTCGTCCACGACGTGGAAGGCGAGGCGGAGTTCGGCGAGGACGCTGCGCATCAGTTCGTCGGTGCGCTCGCTGCCGGCGAGGGCGACGAGTTCGCGGTGGAAGTGGATGTTGGCGGTGGAGACGCCCTTCCAGTCCCGTGCCTTCGCGGCGCGCTGTCCGCCCTCGACGGCCGCGGCCACCCGGTCCAGGGCGAAGGGCGGTTGGCCGAGCGAGCGCACGACGGAGCACTCGATCATGCGCCGGGTGCGGTAGATGTCCTCGACGTCGTCGATGCTCAGGACCCGTACGAAGACGCCCTTGTTGAGCCGGTGTTCGAGCAGGCGCTCGTGGGTGAGCAGCCGGAACGCCTCGCGCAGGGTGTTGCGGGAGACGCCGAGCGCGCTGCCGATGCTGTCCTCGGACAGGCGGGTTCCGGGCGGGAAGAAGCCCTCCGCGATCCGGGTCCTGAGGATGTCCGCGACGCGCTCGGCGGTGCTGGTGCGTCCCAGCAGCGCCCGGTCGTCGGCGAGTGCGTTCAGTTCTTCCGTGGCCACGGCCGAATTCAAGCGTAGATGCAAGAACGAAACAACGTGGGTATTGAGGGATCGTTCAACGATCCTCTACCTTGGCGGTCAGGCACCGCTCCGCTGCACGCACCACCACGCACGCTGATCCGCTCGCTCGTCTCCCCGTGAGTTCCCGAGTACTCCTGCGAGGTGCTTCATGAGCACGACTCCGCCGACGCCGGGCGCCACCGCCCCGCACCCGTCCGCGCCGCCCTCCCCGCTCCCCCGCCCCGACGGTGCCCCGGGCCGGCTGCGGGCGCTCGGCCGCACCGCCGCCTGGAGCCCCCGGCGGGCCCGCGCCCACTTCCGCGCGGGCGCGAGCGCTCCCACCGCGGGCTGGGCGCGCGGCCACACCCAGGCCAATCTGATCGCCGTACCGGCCGACTGGGCCTACGACATGCTGCTGTTCTGCCAGCGCAACCCGAAGCCGTGCCCGGTCCTGGACGTCACGGACGCGGGCGGGCTGACCACCGTCCTGGCCCCCGGCGCCGATCTGCGCACGGATCTGCCGCGCTACCGGGTGTGGGAGCACGGCGAGTTGACGGCCGAGCCGACCGACGTGGCCGACCACTGGCGCGGCGATCTGGTCTCCTTCCTGATCGGGTGCAGCTTCACCTTCGAGTGGGCGCTCGCGGCGGCCGGGGTGCCGCTGCGCCACGTCGAGCAGAACAAGAACGTGCCCATGTACGTGACCACGCGCGCGTGCCGCGACGCGGGGCGGCTGCACGGCCCGCTGGTCGTGTCGATGCGGCCGGTCCCGCCGCAGGCTCTGGAGGCGGCGATCAGGGAGAGCTCCCTGATGCCGGCGGTGCACGGCGGCCCGGTGCACATCGGCGATCCGAGGGTCCTCGGCATCACGGACCTCGACGCTCCGGACTTCGGCGACCCGGTGGACCGGGCCCCCGGCGACATCCCGGTCTTCTGGGCCTGCGGGGTGACTCCGCAGGCGGCCGTGATGACGTCCAGGCCGCCGTTCGCGATCACCCACGCGCCGGGGCACATGTTCGTCGCGGACACCCGGGACGAGCAGTACCGGATCGAGCCGCCGTACTGACACCGGGCGACCCGCGCGAGCACCACAGACGGTCCGTACTTGCCTTCAAGCGCTTGAGGTGTGTTCTGCTGCCGGACATGTCGAACTACACGATTCAGGACGTATCGCGGCGCAGTGGGCTGAGCGAACCCACCCTGCGCTACTACGAGGAGGTGGGGCTGATCGGGCCGGTCGGCCGCGACGAGCACAGCGGGCACCGCCGCTACGCCGAGGAGGATCTGGATCTCCTCCAGGCACTGGCCTGTCTGCGCGCGGTCGGCATGAGCATCGAGGACATGCGCACCTACCAGGCCAACCGGGCGCGCGGCCGGGCGGCGGCGGCCGAGCAGCGCGATCTGCTGCTGCGCCACGCGGCGCGCGTCGAGGAGGAGATCGCCGCGCAGCGCGCCCGGCTCGGCTATCTGCGCGAGAAGGCCGCCCTGTGGGACGCGCGTGAGCGCGGCGACGGCGCGGCGGAGGCCGTGGCGACGCAGCGGTCACTCGACGCCGCACGCCGTCTGGAGGTGCTGCGATGAGCCGGGTGCTGGTGACCGGCGGGTCCGGCTATCTGGGCACGCAGCTGATCGCCGCTCTGCTGCTCGCCGGGCGCGAGGTGCGGACCACCGTGCGTTCGACGGCCCGCGAGGCCGAGGTGCGTGCGGCGGTGCGGCGCGGCGGCGCCGACGACGCCGGGCTCCAGGTCGTCGCGGCGGACCTGATGAGCGACGACGGCTGGCCCGCCGCGGTGGCCGGCTGCGCGGAGGTGCACCACGTGGCCTCCCCGATCCCGGCCGTCCAGCCCGACGACCCCGACGAGCTGATCGTCCCGGCCCGTGAGGGCACCCTGCGGGTGCTGCGTGCGGCGCGTGCCGCGGGCGTCCGGCGCACCGTGCTGACCTCGTCGTTCGCGGCGGTCGGCTACACGCCCAAGCCGGGCGCCGAGTTCACCGAGGACGACTGGACCGACCCCGACACCCCGGGGCTCGCGCCCTATCCGCGTTCCAAGGCGATCGCCGAGCGGGCCGCGTGGGACCTGATGGAGCGCCCGGGCGGCGGCACCGAACTCGTGGTGGTCAACCCGACGGGCATCTTCGGGCCCACCCTGACGGCCACGCTCGGCTCCTCCATGCAGCTGGTGAAGGCGATGCTCGACGGCGCGATGCCGGTGGCCCCGCGGGCGCGCTTCGGCGTCGTGGACGTCCGTGACGTGGTGGACCTGCACCTGCGGGCGATGGCCGCTCCCGAGGCGGCGGGGCGGCGGTTCCTCGCTGTCGCGGACGGTCCGACGCTCAGCTTCGTCGAGTTGGCGGCCGTTCTGCGCGAACGGCTCGGACCGCTCGCCGCGCGCGTGCCGGCCGAGGAGGCACCGGGCGCCCCGCTGCCCCGCCCGGTCATCCACAACGACCGGGCCCGTACGGAACTGGGCTGGCGGCCGCGCGACGTGGCCACGACCCTCGTGGACTCGGCGACATCACTGCGCGACCTCGGGCTG
The DNA here is from genome assembly GCF_040529335.1 of Streptomyces sp. HUAS MG91. Lineage (GTDB taxonomy): Bacteria > Actinomycetota > Actinomycetes > Streptomycetales > Streptomycetaceae > Streptomyces > Streptomyces tabacisoli. The sequence continues at coordinate 1,348,250 of NZ_CP159534.1, forward strand.
CTCGAGGACTGACCGGCGCGGCACGCTCCGCTCGCCCCCGACGCGCAGCGCACCGGCGGAGGTCGCGGAGAGGGCCGCCGCCACTGCGGCCGACGCGCGCAGGTCGAGCCGTGCGCCGGTCCCGCGCAGCCCGTGCCGCACCTCGTCCGCGGCCAGGGCCACGAGTTGGGGCAGCAGGTCGGTGCAGCGCCGGGCGACCCAGCCGGTGCCCGCGGTGGCCAGCCACCACCAGGCGGCGGTGCGGGTCGGCACGGGCCCGTCGGGTTCGGTGCCCGGTGCCGGGCCGTGCGCCACCCCCGACGCGGCGAGCAGGGCGTGGAAGCGGGCGGCGAGCAGCCGGTGCCCGCGCTCCCCGGGATGCAGCCGGTCCGCGCTCCACAGCGCGCGGTCGGCCACCCCGTCGCCCTCGGCGGCGTGCAGATGGACGGCGCCGTGGCGTTCGGACAGGACGTGCACGACGGAGTTCACCGCGCGCTGCCTGCGGGCGAGCGGGCGGGCCAGGGCCCCGGGCAGGCCGAGCAGCGCACCCGGATCGGGCAGGCAGGCGGTGAGCAGCACCGCGCCCCGGTCGCCGAACGCGCCGTAGACGGTGTCGAGCCGGGCGGCGACCGCCTGGATGTCGAAGGTGTGGCGCAGGGTGTCGTTGACGCCGACGACGACCGAGACGACGTCGGGGGCGAAGGCCAGCGCGGCGGGCAACTGCCGCTCCAGGACGTCGCCGGTCTGTGCCCCGCTCACCGCGAGGTTCCGGAACTCCACGGGTACGTGGGCGGGCGCGAGCCCCGCCGCGAGCAGCGCGGCCCAGCCCCGCCACCGGCCGCCGCCCACGGGGTCGCCGATGCCTTCGGTGAGGGAGTCGCCGAGCGCGGCGAACCGCAGCGGCCTCATCGCGGCTCCCGCACCACGGGCAGCCGGGGCGCGACCCTGAGCGGTTCCGCGTCGTGGGCCGCCAGGAAGGCGTCCACCGCCGCGTCCCAGCCGAAACACTCCGCACGCGCGCGTGCGGCCTCCCTGCGCTGCCGTTCGGGCCGCGCCAGCACCTCCCGTACGGCACGGGCGAAGGCGGCTCCGGTGTCGGCGGCCACGGCACCGGCCGCGCCGACCACCTCCGGCAGCGCGGAGGACGCGCTGACGACGACCGGGGTCCCGCAGGCCAGAGCCTCCAGAGCGGCCAGGCCGAACGTTTCCGCGGGCCCCGGCGCCAGGCACACGTCGGCCGTGGCCTGGAGCGCGGCGAGCGCGGCCCGGTCGGCGACATGCCCGAGGAACACCACCGGCAGCCCTCGCGCCCGCTGCTGGAGCCGTGCCCGCAGCGGGCCGTCCCCGGCGACGACCAGCCGGGCGGGGACGCCGGCCGCGCGCAGCGCCGCCAGCGCGGCGAGCCCCGTACCGGGCCGCTTCTCCACGGACAGCCGGGTGCACATGACGAGCAGAACCTCGCCCTCGCGCGCGTACCGGGCCCGTACGCCCGCGTCCCGTGCCGTCGGGCCGCAGCTCACGAGGTCGACGCCGAGCGGGGCCCGCACCACGTTGCGGGCGCCGAGCCGGACGAACTCCCGCTCGGCCCATTCCGTGGTGCACACCACGCGCGCGTAGGCGTGCGCCGTACGGGTGTTGAGGGCGTCGGCGGCCCGTCGTGCCGCCGCCTCGGGCAGACCCCAGGCGCGCAGGACGCCGTCGGCGGTCTCGTGGGAGACCATGACGGCGGGCACCCGCGCCCGCCGCGCCCACTCCCCGGTCCAGCGCAGGGTCGTCCGGTCCGAGACCTCCAGGCGGTCGGGGCGCAGCCGTTCGAGGAGCCGTGTCAGACGCTGCCGGTCGGCGAGCACGCGGTAGCCGCCGGTGCCCGGCAGCGGCCGCCCCGGGAGCGTGATGACCCGTCCCTGGTAGCTCTCCTCGTCGGCCGCCCGCTCCCCGGGCACGATCAGCACGGGTTCGTGCCCGGCCGCCGCGTACCCCGCGCCCAGTTCGCGCAGCGCGGTGCGCAGGCCGCCCGAGGCCGGCGTGACGAAGTTGGCGAGCCGGACGATGCGCAGGGCCCGGCTCATGCCGCCACCGCCGTCCGCGCGCGCAGCACCTCGTCGTAGTGGTCGATCAGCTGGTCCCCCACCGCCGACCAGGTCCGCCCGGCCACCGCCGCCCGTCCCGCGCCGCCGTAGGCGGCCCGCAGCGCGGGATCGGCGGCCAGCGTCTCCACCGCGTCGTGCACGGCACCGGCGTCGCCGGGCGGCACGAGCAGTCCGGTCGTCCCGTGCGCGACGAGGTCGAGCGGGCCGCCGGCCGCGGGCGCGACCACCGGTACGCCGCTCGCCATGGCCTCCTGCACGGTCTGGCAGAAGGTCTCGTAGGGGCCGGTGTGCACGAACACGTCCAGGGAGGCGTAGATCCGGGCGAGGTCGTCGCCGGTGCGCCGCCCGAGGAAGCGGGCGCCGGGGAGCACGCCGCGCAGCGACGCCTCGCTCGGCCCGTCGCCGACGATCACGACCCGCACACCGGGCCGCCCGCACACCTGGGCAAGCAGCTCCACCTGCTTCTCGGGCGCGAGCCGTCCCACGTATCCGACGAGCAGTTCGCCGCCCGGCGCGAGGTCGGCCCGCAGCCGCTCGTCGCGGAGTTCGGGGCGGAACCGTACGGCGTCCACCCCGCGGGGCCACAGCCGCACCCGCGGCACCCCGTGCGCCTCCAGGTCGCGCCGGGCCGCCGTGGACGGGGCCAGGGTGCGGTCGGCGGCGCCGTGCACGCCGCGGATCCGCCGCCAGGCCGTGGCCTCCCCGGTCCCCATGTACGTACGGGCGTAGCCGGCGAGGTCGGTCTGGTAGACGGCGACGGCGGGGATCCGCAGCCGGGCGGCGGCCGCCATGCCCCGCACGCCGAGCACGAACGGGCTGGCCAGATGGACGAGTTCGGCGCCGTGCGCGGCCAGGGTCTGAGCGACGCGGCGGCTCGGCAGCGCGACCCGCACCTGGGGATAGCCGGGCAGCGGGAGCGAGGGGACGCGGACCACCGGGCAGGGCGCGGCCGCGTCCGCCTCGAGGCCTGCTGCGACGGCGGGTGCGATGACCAGGGGGTCATGACCGCGGGCGGCGAGGTGCCGGGCGGTCTGCAGGGCGCAGTGCGCCACTCCGTTGATGTCGGGCGGGAAGGATTCGGTCACGATGACGACACGCATACGGGTGTTCTCGCCCCGTCCGGCGTGCCCACGTCAAAGTGGATCTTTCCCGTTGTGGAACGTCCCGTGAGCGTTGCGTCACCCTGCGACACCTGGGAGAACGGCGGGAGGCGGCCCCTCGTCCAGGGGCCGCCTCCCGTCCATCAGGGCGTCACAGGGCCGTCGCGTCCGGCCCGATCCTGCTGCGTACGGCGGTCTGCACCTCGGCCTCCTCGGCCGGATCGGCGGCGAGCCTGCGCAACTGGTCGACGACCCGGGCGTCACCGGTCTCGGCGTGCCGTGCGGCGATCTCGCGGGTGGACTCCTCGCAGTCCCACAGGCACTCGACGGCGAATCCGGCGGCGAAGGAGGGGTCGGTGGCGGCGAGGGCACGAGCGGCCCGGCCGCGTCCGTGGGACGAGGCGGTCTCGCGGTAGATGTGCCGCAGCACGGGGGCCGCGCAGGCGATGCCGAGACGGCCCGCCCCGTCGACGAGCGGCCAGAGGGTGGGGGCGTCGGGTCCGTCGCCGCGGACGGCCTCCCGGAGGGCGGTCAGGACCAGCTCCTGGTCCTGGGTGCCGCCGCGGCACGCGAGCATCCGCCCGGCGGCGGCGCCGAGCACGTCGGGCCGGGGTGCCCAGCGGCGAGCGCGCTCCACGGCGGCGACGGACCGCATCCGCTCGAAGCAGTCGACGGCCGCGTCCACGACCACCCGGGAGGGTGACGCCACGGCGGCCTCGACGAGATCCAGGACGTCGGGATCGTGGGTGTCGGTGAGATAGCGCAGGGCGGTGCAGCGGGCTCCGTCGGAGCCGTCGCGGGCGGCGCGCAGGATCTCGGCGCGGTCGGCGGGGCCCGCGACGGCGGTCAGGCAGCGGGCGGCCGGCACGTAGAGCGCCGCGCCGCGCTCGAAGCCCGCCTGCGCCCAGTCGAAGACCGCCTGCACGCTCCATTCGGGGCGCGGCCCCGAGGGGCGCATCTGCCGCTGCCAGCGGTCGAAGGAGCCGGACTCCTGGGCGGCACGCACGCGTGCGCCCACATGGGGCCGCGGATCCTCGGCCCACAGCCGCCACGGCCGGGGCTCGAAGGCGTCACGGACGGCCGCGACCAGGTCGGTCTCGGCGTCCAGCGGGAAGCGGGCGAGGACCGGCTCGGCGAGGGCGCGCAGCCCGGCGTCGTCGTCGCGCAGGGCCAGCTCGTCGAGCGCCCACGCCCAGTTCCCGCCGAGGGCGGCGTACCTGCGCAGCAGCTCCAGGGCGTCCCGCCTGCCGTAGGAGGCGAGGTGCCCGAGCACGGACAGGGCGAGACCCGTACGGCACTCGTCGGTGTCGAGGAGGTCGTCGGGGTCGAAAAGGTGTCGCTCGATCTCCCCGAGCCCGCCGTGGAGATCGAGGTAGAGACGGGCGTAGTACAGCGAGCGGTTCTCCACCTGCCAGTCGTGGCGGGGGTCGCTCAGCACACAGTGATCCAGAGCCGCGAGCGCCTCGTCCCGCGGCGCCGTCAGCGCGTGCAGCGTGCCGTCACCGCGGCCTCGCTGCAGCAGGCCGAGCAGCGTACCGCTGGGCGCTATGACCGGTTCGAACATGGGAAACAGCCTCACATCAAGCGTCGACGCAACCGGGAATCCGCACTCACCTGGCCACGTGACAACACGTCGGAGCGCCCGCCGTTTCTTGCTTGCTGTAGACCATCTCTCTGCCTCTCGTCCAAGGCCCGATCCGGGCCACTTACGGCCCGCGTGGCACGTGGGCAGCACCTGCCCCACCATCGCGTCCGTAAATCACGCCGTCATCATGACCCAGCGGTTCCGCCCGCCGCGACCACATTTCCCGCACCCCCGTCGTGCCTGGTCAGCGCCTGTGTGTCAGGAGGCGCCGAAGAGCTCCAGGAGCTCCGCCTTGCCGAACATCCGGGCCGTGTCGACCGCTGAGGGCGTCCCGGCGGCCGGATCGGCCTCGCCCGCGAGCAGCGCCCTGATCACGGCCTCCTCGCCCTTGAAGACGGCGCCCGCGAGCGGGGTCTGTCCCTTGTCGTTGGGGCGGTTGGCGTCGGCGCCGCGCTCCAGGAGGGCGGTCACGGTCCGTGCGTGGCCGTGGTACGCGGCGAGCATGACGAGCGTGTCCCCCCGGTCGTTCGTGAGGTTCGCGGGCACGCCCGCGTCCACGTAGCCCGTGAGTGCCTCCGTCTCGCCGCGGCGCGCGAGGTCGAAGATCTTGGTGGCCAGCTCCACGACCTCCGGGTCGGGGGCTTCGCTCATCGGCCGAACCGCCTTTCACATCCGTGCTGGTACGGCCGTGCGGCCGTACGAGTGAATCGCCAGGGTACTGCCCGCCGGGGCACATGACCCGACCCCGGCGAGGCAAAGATCACGAGCAGTACGGACGACCGTCCGACAGCCCGCCCGGGCACCTCATCAGCGTCTGCCGACCGGGTGAAACACGGGAAAATCCACCCATTTGCACCTTTTGTCGTATAGATACATGCTGTGAGCCTGGAAGAACTCATGGTGACTGTCCCCACCAACCAGGAGAACCCTCATGATCCTGTCCATCTCGGGCGTCGTGCTGCTCGGCATCATCGTCTTCCTCTTCTTCCGCAAGGACGGACTGAAGGCCTCGCACGCACTGGTATGCGCCCTCTTCGGCTTCTACCTGGCGGGCACGGCCATCGCCCCGAGCATCAAGGCGGGCGGCGCGAGCCTCGCCAGCCTGCTCGGCGGGATCAAGTTCTGACGGCCCATCCACCCGCACACACCTTCAGGAGACCGACGTGGTCAGGCGTCCCAACTCCCCGTTGCCCCGCATTCTGAGCACCGGCAGCGCCTCCATCGCCCGGAGCCGGGAAATGGCACGGACGGCCGCCGACGGCGCCACCGACGTCCTCCACCCGCTCATCACGATCACCCGTGGACTGCGTCGTCTGGCTGCCGCCGGACGACGCAAGTGGACGGACACCCCCAAGGACCGGCGCGGACCGCTGCTGTTCCTGGTGGCCGCCGTGGTCCTGGTCGTGGTGTTCATTCCCTACGGGCCGCTGCTCGCGATCATCACGGTCATGGCGGCGGCCGCGTGGAAGGGCCGCGACCCCAAGCAGCCCGAGGAACCGGCCGGACCCGACGAGTCGCAGGTCAAGCGCCTCTCCTCGCTCTACGAGGCGCTCGTCCCGTACTTCTCGGTGGCCGAGGACCCCAGCCCGCTCTACGCCCACGGCGGCGAGTGGGAGAAGGCCTTCGAGACGTACGACTTCGACGGCGACGGCCGCTTCGACCGGCTCACGATCAGCTATCCCGCCTACTTCGCCGACGGCGAGGCGGAGTCGCGGGCCCGGATCGAGCAGCTGCTCGGCGCCAAGCTGGGCCGCGGCCGTGAGTACCACTTCGCCTGGGACGAGGAAGGCAACCACCTCACCGTGACGGTGCTCGCCCCGCTCCCCACCGACATCGCCGCCCAGCGCTTCGTGACCGCCCCCGCCGAGACGGTGCTGGGCTTCACCGACGAGACCGGGGTGCAGCGCACGCTGCCGGTCATGGACGGCGAGGAGCAGCGGGACGTGCCGCCGGTCGTCTGGCGCACCGGCGTCCGCTCCACCGAGCCCCATCTGCTCGCCGTGGGCCAGCCCGGCAGCGGCACGACGTCCCTCGTGCGCTCGATCGCGTTGCAGGCCCTCCAGCACGGCGACGTACTGATCATCGAGGGCAGCGGCACCGGTGACTACGCCTGCCTGGTCGGCCGGGACGGCGTCCTGGCCGTCGAGTGCGGCCTCGCGGGCGCGCTCGCCAGCCTCGAATGGGCGGCGCACGAGACCGAGCGCCGGCTGATCGCGGCGAACCGGGCACGGCAGGCCGGACACCCCACACCGGACGACATCAAGCGCCCGCTGTGGATCCTGCTCGACCGGCCGAGCGCGCTGGGGCACCTCGCCGCGGCCGACGGCCGCAAGGATCCGCAGAGCCTGCTCCAGGTGCCGCTGCGGCACGGGCGCGCGGCCGGGGTGACGGTGGTCGTGGCCGAGCAGTTCGACAGCCTCGACGCCCTGATCGAGCCGGTGCGCCAGCACACCCGCGCGCGCGTGGTGCTCGGTCCGGCCACCACGGAGGAGCTGGAGGACGTCCTCGGCGTCCAGCCGCCGACCACCCCCACCTCCGAGGTCCCGCCCGGCCGCGGCTACGCCCGGCTCGGCACGGGTGCGGTCCACCGGCTCCAGGTGCCGGCCACGCCCGACCCGTACGACGACGCGACGAGCGAGGCGCACCGGCAGGCCGTGATGGCGCTGCTGCCGAAGCGGCTCGCACCCGCGGAGGACGCCTCGGACACCGCCGTCGAGGCGGTCCCGGACGAGGCCGAGGCGCTCGCGGAGCGCTGACGGCGGATCAGGCGATCAGGGTGCGCGGCACGTCCCCGCCCGCACCCTGGCCGTCCGTCACCAGCCGGGCCGCCGCCGCGAGCCGTACGGCGGCCTCGTCGGCCACGGCGCCGCCCACGGTGAACGGCAGCCGCACATAGCCCTCGAAGGCGCCGTCGACGCCGAACCGCGGCCCGGACGGCACCCGCACCCCGACCCGCTCCCCCACCGCGGCGAGCCGGGACCCGGAGAGCCCGCCCGCCTTGACCCACAGCGTCAGGCCGCCCTCCGGCACGTCGAACTCCCACTCGGGCAGCTCCCGGCGCAGCGCGGTCACGAGGGCGTCCCGGTTCTCCCGCGCCTGGCCGCGGCGCAGTTCCACGGCCTCCTCCCAGCCCCCGGTGTTCAGCAGCCAGTTCACGGCCAGCTGTTCGAGGACCGGAGTGCCCAGGTCCGCGTAGGCGCGTGCGGCGACCAGGCTGCGGATCACGTCCGGCGCGGCCCGCACCCAGCCGATCCGCATGCCGGCCCAGAACGCCTTGCTGGCCGAGCCCACCGTGACGACGGTCGAGCCGGCCGGGTCGAACGCGCAGACGCGGCGCGGCATCGTCAGGTCGCGGTCGAAGTACAGCTCGGTCATGGTCTCGTCGACCACGAGCACGGTGCCCGCCGAGCGGGCCGCGTCCACCAGTGAGCGGCGCTGTTCCTCGTCGGCGAGCGCGCCGGTCGGGTTGTGGAAGTCGGCGACCACGTAGGCGAGTCGCGGCGCCGCGTCCCGCAGGACCTGCCGCCAGCGGTCGAGGTCCCAGCCGGCGAGCCGGTCGGCCATGGCGACGGGGACGAGCCGCAGTCCGGCCTCCCGCATCAGCTGGAGGATGTTCGCGTAGCTGGGCGACTCGACGGCGACGCGCTCGCCGTGGCCCGCGAAGAGGTGGCAGATCGCGTCGATGGCGCCCATCGCTCCGGTCGTCACCATGATCTGCTCGGGCATGGTCGGGACGCCCTGCGCGGTGTACCGCTCGGCGATCATCGTGCGCAGCGCGGGCAGGCCCGCGGGATAGTCGCCGTGGGTGTGGGCGTAGGGCGGCAGCTCTTCGAGGGCGCCCCGCACGGCGCGGGTCAGCCAGGGTTCGGGGGCGGGCAGCGCGGCCGTGCCGAGATCGATCATCGAGCCCAGGGCCTCGGGCGGCAGGGGTTCGAGGCCGCGTGCGGGGAGCGGGTTCCCGGCCGGGCCGGCGGTCCAGCTGCCCGCGCCCCTGCGGGACTCCAGGTATCCCTCGCCGCGCAGCGCCTCGTAGGCGGCCGCGACGGTGGTGCGGCTGACCGAGAGCGCCTGGGCCAGTTCGCGCTCGGCGGGCAGCCGGGTGGCCACCGGGACGCGGCCCTCCAGGACGAGCAGCCGGATGCCGTCGGCGAGGGCGCGGTAGGCGGGCGGGCGGCGGGTGCCGGGGCCGGCCGGGCGCTCCTGCTGCGAGGTGAGCAGCCGGGCGAGCTGGGCCGAGCCGATCGCCGAAGTCCACTGAGCCATGCGGTCCAGTCCACCTTCCCGGAATTGGCCATGGTTGGCAGAGGTTTACGAGCCACAGAGTGTCACGGGTCAGTCCACTACCACCACAGGGGGCATCTCGTGTCAGCGCCGGAGCCGTCATCGCCGGAGTCGTCGGCCGCGCGGGGCAGTGGCCCGCTCGTCCGCCGTCTCCTCCAGCTCTACGTGGGTCTCGCTCTGTACGGCGCCAGTTCGGCACTCCTGGTGGAGGCGGGGCTCGGCCTGGAACCGTGGAACGTGCTGCACCAGGGACTCTCCGAGCTGACCGGCGTCTCGATCGGCGTCGTGTCGATCATCGTGGGCGCGGTCGTGCTGCTCCTGTGGATCCCGCTGCGCCAGCGGCCCGGCCTCGGCACGGTCTCGAACGTGTTCGTGGTCGGCCTCGCCATGGACGGCACGCTCGCCCTGGTGCCCGACGTGCACGCCTACGGGGTGCGCATTCCGCTGATGATCGTCGCGATCGTGCTCAACGGGGCGGCGACCGGCCTCTACATCGCGGCGAGGTTCGGCCCCGGCCCGCGCGACGGGCTCATGACGGGGCTGCACCGGCGCACCGGCCGCTCGATCCGCCTGATGCGCACGGTCGTCGAGGTCGCCGTGGTGGTGACCGGGTTCCTGCTGGGCGGCACGATCGGGGTGGGCACCGTGCTGTACGCGGTCGCGATCGGCCCGCTGGCCCAGTTCTTCCTGCGCGTGTTCGCCGCCCCCGCGCCGTCGGCCGGACCCACCGCGGCCGCCGGGGCGTCACGGCGGCGGGCGATACTGCGACGGTGACCGACCGCGTACGCCACCCCTATCTCGACCATCCCGGCCCTCTCGCCCTCGCCCACCGCGGCGGGGCGGCGGGCGGTCTGGAGAACACGCTCGCCGCGTTCCGGCACGCCGTTGACCTCGGCTACCGCTACATCGAGACCGATGTGCACGCGACGAGCGACGGCCGTCTCGTGGCGTTCCACGACGCCACCCTCGACCGGGTCACGGACGCGCGGGGCCGGATCGCCGACCTGCCGTGGACCGAGATCCGCCACGCGCGCGTGGCGGGCACGGAACCGGTCCCCCTCTTCGAGGACCTGCTGGAGGCCTTCCCGGACGTCCGCTGGAACGTGGACGTGAAGGCCGAGCCGGCTCTCGTGCCCCTCCTGGACCTCTTGCGCCGCACGCGCGCGTGGGACCGGGTCTGTGTCGGCTCCTTCTCGGAGCGGCGGGTCGCCCGGGCGCAGGCCGTCGCCGGGCCGCGCCTGGCCACCTCGTACGGCACCAAGGGCGTGCTGGGTCTGCGCCTGAAGTCGTACGGGCTCCCGGCGGCGCTGCGCTCCTCGGCCGTCTGCGCCCAGGTCCCGGTCACCCACGGGCGGATCCGGGTGGTCGACGAGCGTTTCGTACGGGCCGCTCACGCGCGCGGGCTCCAGGTCCACGTGTGGACGGTCAACGACGAGTCCGAGATGCGGAGACTTCTCGACCTGGGGGTCGATGGCATAGTTTCCGATCGGATCGAGACGCTGCGGGAGGTCCTGAAGGACCGGGGAAGCTGGGTCTGAGGGCCCTCGACCGCGGCGCGACGGCCTTACGGGGACGGCACGTCAACAAGGGGACACGGGTGGGCACCGACACCGCGCACGAGACGGCGGCGGGCGCGACCGCCCTGGCCGACCGCAGGCGCGAACAACGCGGCTGGTACTTCTACGACTGGGCGTGCTCGGTCTACTCGACGAGCGTCCTGACGGTGTTCCTGGGCCCGTACCTCACCTCGGTCGCGAAGGCCGCGGCGGACGCGGACGGCTATGTGCATCCGCTGGGCATCCCGGTGCGCGCCGGGTCCTTCTTCGCGTACACGGTCTCCCTGTCGGTGATCGTCGCGATCTTCGTGATGCCCCTCGCGGGCGCCGCCGCCGACCGCTCGGGCCGCAAGAAGCCCCTGCTCGCGCTCTCCGCGTACATCGGCGCGGCCGCCACGACGGCCATGTTCTTCCTGGGCGGCGAGCGCTATCTGCTCGGCGGGCTGCTCCTGGTGGTGGCGAACGCGGCGCTGGCCGTGTCGATGGCGCTCTACAACTCCTTCCTGCCGCAGATCGCCCCGCCCGAGGAGCGCGACGCCGTGTCGTCCCGCGGCTGGGCCTTCGGTTACGCGGCCGGCTCGCTGGTCCTCGTGGTGAACCTGGTGCTCTACCTGGCGCACGACTCCTTCGGCCTCACGGAGTCGGCGGCCGTGCGCATCTGCCTGGCCTCCGCCGGACTCTGGTGGGGCGCGTTCACCCTGGTGCCGCTGCGCCGTCTGCGTGAGCGGCGCACGATTCCCGCGCAGGGCGCCACCCGGACGGGGACCGGGCTGTGTCAGCTGATCGCCACTTTGAAGGACATGCGCCGCCACCCGTTGACGCTCTCCTTCCTGCTCGCCTATCTGGTCTACAACGACGGCGTGCAGACCGTGATCTCCCAGGCGTCCGTGTACGGCTCCGAGGAGCTGCGCCTCGATCAGTCGGCACTGATCACGGCGGTTCTCCTGGTCCAGGTCCTGGCGGTGGCCGGGGCTCTCGGGATGGGCCGCCTCGCGCGCGCGTACGGCGCGAAGCGCACGATCCTCGGCTCACTGGTGGCGTGGACGGTGACCATCGGGGCGGGCTACTTCCTGCCGAAGGACTCACCCGCGTGGTTCTACGCCCTGGCGGTCGGCATCGGGCTCGTCCTGGGCGGCACGCAGGCCCTCTCCCGTTCCCTGTTCTCGCACCTCGTACCGGCCGGCAAGGAGGCCGAGTACTTCTCCGCGTACGAGATGAGCGACCGGGGCATGAGCTGGGTGGGACCGCTGGTGTTCGGCCTCGCGTTCCAGCTGACCGGGAGCTACCGGGACGCGATCGTGTCCCTGGTGGCTTTCTTCGTGATCGGTTTCGTCCTGCTCGCGCGGGTACCTGTCCGTCAGGCGATCCGCGACGCGGGGAATCCTGTACCGACCCGGATTTAGCACCTGAAGGCAAAGGCCGGTAGTGTACGCGGTTGGCCTGCCAGGCGTACCGTTACTGCACGTCAAGAATAAAAGACGCTGGGTGACATCTGGTGTCGGATGTGACAAACCGGGCACTGGTGGGTACAACAAGGGGCGGCTACGACGGCGACGCATGACCCGGGGACCGGGAATCTTTACCGCCGACCGGACGTTGACCGGATGACGACGACAGCGACACCTGTCCTGTGGGCGACAAGCCCGGGAGGCACGATTCATGAGTGAGCGAGCTCTTCGCGGCACGCGCCTCGTAGTGACCAGCTACGAGACGGACCGCGGCATCGACCTGGCCCCGCGCCAGGCCGTGGAGTACGCATGCGAGAAGGGCCATCGCTTTGAGATGCCCTTCTCGGTGGAGGCCGAGATTCCGCCGGAGTGGGAGTGCAAGGTCTGCGGGGCCCAGGCACTTCTCGTGGACGGCGACGGCCCTGAGGAGAAGAAGGCGAAGCCCGCCCGTACGCATTGGGACATGCTGATGGAGCGGCGCACCCGCGAGGAGCTCGAAGAGGTCCTCGAGGAGCGCCTGGCGGTGCTGCGCTCGGGCGCGATGAACATCGCGGTCCACCCGAGGGACAGCCGCAAGTCCGCATAACCCCAGCGGGGCTTGGCAAAGACAGCGCACGGCCGGAGGCCGGACACACACCGTGTGTCCGGCCTCCGGCCTTGTCGTGCGCGCCCGCGGCGGCTCAGGGCGTGATCGGCGGGCGCGGGCCCTCGTCGTCCCGGCGCGGTCCCGGGTACTCGTCCTCGCGGACGACCTCGCCCTGGATGACCGTGGAGCCGGGCTGGTGCATGCGCGCCTGCTGGAACGCGTTCCCCAGCGTGCCCGGGGCCGCCGCGCTCATCCTCTTCTCCAGCGTCCGCTCCGTGTAGCGGCTCAGGGCCGTGCGCAGCGGCGGGAGGAGGAGCAGCAGGCCGAAGGCGTCCGTGATCAGCCCGGGGATCATCAGGAGGAGTCCGGCGAGCAGCAGCAGCCCGTTACCCGGCCTGCGCTGCTCCCCCGCCTCCACGACGCCCTGCTGCTGGCGCCGGAGCGTCTCGTTCAGGCTCTGGAAGGCGCGGCGCCCAGCAGCCTTGATCACGACGGCGCCGAGCACGAAGCCGGCCACCATCACCAGGAAGTACGGGACACCGCCGATCGCACCGGCCACCACGGTCCCGAGCCAGATCTCCAGGACCACCCACGCGGCGACGCCGATCGGCAGGAGCGTACGGGCCCGGGAGCGCCGGGCCCCCGTGGATGTGCGGGGCGGAGTACCAGTGGTCATGCCTCAAGTGTGCCCGGTACGGCGTCCGAGTGGCGTAAGCGGAAAATCAACAAGCGCTCGTCAGAAGGGGTTCAGCGGGCGTCCGGACCGCGTCCGAGCACCTTGCCCACCCGCTCGCCCACGCCCCACGTGGTGACCCGCCACAGCGCCTCCACGACGATGTCCTTGCTCATCTTGGAGTCGCCCAGCTCGCGCTCGACGAAGGTGATCGGCACCTCGACGACGTGGTAACCGGCCTTGATCGCTCGGCGGGCCAGGTCGACCTGGAAGCAGTAGCCCTGCGAGGCGACCTCGTCGAGGCCGAGGCCTTCGAGGGTCTCGCGGCGGAACGCGCGGAAGCCGCCGGTGACATCGCGGATCGGCACGTCGAGCAGGAGGCGCGAGTACGTGGAGCCGCCGCGGGAGAGGAACTCGCGGGACTTGGGCCAGTTGACGACCCGGCCGCCCGGCACCCAGCGCGAGCCCAGTACGAGGTCGGCGCCCTTGAGCGCGGTGAGCAGCCGGGGCAGCTCCTCCGGCTGGTGCGAGCCGTCGGCGTCCATCTCGATCAGGACGCCGTAGTCGTGCTCGATGCCCCAGGCGAAGCCCGCCAGATAGGCGGCGCCGAGGCCCTCCTTGCCGGTGCGGTGCAGGACGTGCACCTGGTCGTCGGCGGCGGCCAGTTCGTCGGCCAGCTTGCCGGTGCCGTCCGGACTGTTGTCGTCGGCGACCAGGACGTGCGCCGCGGGCACCGCTGCCCGGACGCGGCCCACGATGGACGTGATGTTCTCCGCCTCGTTGAAGGTCGGAATGATCACCAAGGCCGTACCCAGAGGGCCGAACTTCCGCCCACCGCCGTCGCTCACAGCTTCCCCTTAAAACATCCGTGCACAAGGGGACCACCATAGCGAGCAGGAATGATCACTCCGACCAGGCGCCCTGCGGCGGGTGGCGAGAACTGCGGATCGGGGCCGGGCGTCCTTCGGGCCGACCTGGGGCCCGCTGGCTGCGGGTCGACCTAAAGCCGTTGTCTACTGAACGCCCGGGCCCCACCCGGGTCGCACCTGGCTCGACCGGCCGGAACGTTCCAGCGCCCCGTGGCGCGGGCGCTGGGCCTGGCTCCCAGTGGCGGTGCGCCGGTGCGGCGCACCACCCCCTGACCCAGCCGCGTTCGACGACTGCGTGGACTTCCCCGGTCGTGCCTGGAAGGTGGTGGACCCGGCCGAACCTACCCGCCCCCCGCCGCGTTCTGTCAACAGCGGTTTGACCTGGGAGTCTTTGAGAAGACGCCTGGTCAGGGCTGAGGACACGCAGGTCGTACGGGACGGTGCGGACCCGCGATCGGATGCACGCCGCCCCGGTACATCACTCGTCCGGCCGTACGAAGACCGTCTGTCCGAACACGACCGTCCGCAGACAGACCGGGAGCGGGGCGCCGGGGGTAAGGTCCGGCAGGCCCGGGGTGCCCGAGCGCGGGTCGGTCGACCAGCGGGCCACCCGGTCGTCGGGGGCCTGCACGATCAACTCGTCGGTGCGCCAGACGGCGTAGTCGGCGGGGGCGCCCGGGACGAGGATGCCGGCGTCGTCGCGGCCGACGGCACGCCAGCCGCCGCGGGTGTGGGCGGTGAACGCGGCCCGTACGGAGACCCGGTGCTCGGGGGTGTGGTGGAAGGCGGCGGCACGGATGGTGCCCCACGGGTCCAGCGGGGTGACGGGGCTGTCGGAGCCGAAGGCGAGCGGGACACCGGCCTTCAGGAGCGCCGCGTACGGGTTGAGGGTACGGGCCCGGTCGGCGCCGAGGCGGTCGGCGTACATGCCCTCCTCGCCGCCCCACAGGGCGTCGAAGGCGGGCTGCACGGACGCGGTGAGGCCGAACTCCGCGAAACCGGCGACGGTCTCGGGGGTGAGCATCTCGGCGTGCTCGACACGGTGGCGTGCGGCGCGCACGCGCGCGAGGCCGACCTTCTCGGCGGCCGCGCGCATCCCGTCGACCACGGCGGCGCAGGCGGCGTCGCCGATGGCGTGGAAACCGGCCTGGAGGCCCGCCTCCGTGCAGGCGACCACATGGGCGGCGACGTCGTCCGCGGTGAGGTAGGCGGTGCCGGTGTGGGCGGCGTCGGCGTACGGCTCGTGCAGGCACGCCGTGTGCGAGCCGAGGGCGCCGTCCACGAAGAGGTCACCGGCGGCGCCGAGCGCGCCCAGGCCGCGGACCCGCTCGATGTCGCGGTCCGCCCAGTAGCCCGCGACGCGCGGTCCCGGCTCGGAGCGGGCGAGGTCGAGCAGGCCCGTGAAGTCGTCCTCGGAGGAGATCTCGGGGCCGCCGCACTCGTGCACCGAGCCGATCCCGAGCGACGCGGCGTGCCGGAGCGCGGCCCGCTGCGCCTCGGTGCGCTGCTGGGGGCCGACCGCGGCGAGGGCGGCCGCGCGCACGGCGTGGTGGGCGTCGCGGGTGAGGGGGCCCTCGGGGTCGTACCCGGCACGGTCCGCGACGCCCGGGACGAGGTCGAGCAGGGCCGTGCTCACGACGGCCGAGTGCACGTCGATGCGGGTGAGGTAGACCGGGCGGCCGCCGGTGGCCTCGTCGAGTTCGGCGCGGGTGGGCGGGAGGCGGTCCGGCCAGCGGGCGGCGTCCCAGCCGTGGCCGAGCAGGACCCGGTCGGTGGGGCGGGCCGCGGCGTGGTCCCGGACGAGGGCGAGGGCTTCGGCGCGGGAGCGTGCGGCGGTGAGGTCGAGGCCGGTCAGGGCCAGGCCGGTCGACGTGGTGTGCACATGGGCGTCGGTGAACGCCGGAGTGACCAGGGCGCCGTCGAGGTCGACGATCTCGTCCACGCCGTCCGCGAACGCGTCCGCCGCGCCTTCCGAACCGACCCAGGCGACATGGCCCGCCTCCACGACCATGGCGGTCGCGAAGGGGTCGGCGGGGCTGTGGACCTCGCCGCGGCGCAGGAGGACGGTGCGGGTGCTGGGGGGCGTGCTCATGGGGACAGTTTCCCGTGTCCTGCGGGGTGCCGCGGCCCCGGGGTGCTGTTCAGGGGCCGTACCGGGGTGCGGGCCCGACGAGCGCCCGCCCCGCGCTTGGGGGCCGCCTTGCCCACCCTGCCGCCCCTGGCGGCAGATTGCCCAAGGCTTGGTATGCCTACTAGATCCGTGGAGGTCTGGACTCGTACGGGGTGGAGAGGACTACCGTCGTGCGGGTCGATACCCCGGCGAGGGAGCGGACGCGGGCCAGGAGGTTCTCCAGTTCGTGCGGGGTCTCCACGCGGACCTTCAGGATGTAGTTCTCGTCGCCGGCCACGCTGTGGCACGCCTCGATCTCCGGTACGCCCGCCAGGCGTTCGGCGATGTCGTCGGGGGCGCTCGGGTCGAACGGTTTCACCGAGATGAAGGCCGTCATCGGCAGCCCGACCGCCTCGGGGTCGACGACCGCCGCGTAACCGCGGATCACTCCGCGCTGTTCGAGTCGGCGCACACGCTGGTGCACCGCGGACGTGGACAGGCCCGTGGCCTTGCCCAGGTCGGTGTAGCTCATCCGCCCGTCCTTGACGAGCAGCTGCACAATCTGTCGGTCGAGCTCCTCCATGGCGATGAACCTACCCGCCCCTTGATCCTCCCGGTACCGTCGAGGGCCTCTCGTCTACCGCGTCCCGGGCACCTGCAATCGGCATGTGACGAAGACCACACGGTTCGGACCGTGTCCCGGGGCATCGCGCGGTTACCTCGCGCACGGGACGGGAAGTGCTTGCTGTGGCCGAGGCCGCGACTCATGGACATCCGCGGCCGGCCCACCCGAGGGGGAGAATCCCATGCAGAGTGTGAAGCGTCCCGGACGCGCTGCCGTGCGCGGCAACCGCAGGCAGGCGGTCGTCGAGCCCCAGCCGGAGGGTGTCGAACCCGGCTTCGACGAAGGCGTCGGCGACGAGCTCGACGCGTACGACACGTTCGAGATGTACCGGGTGATCTGCCCGGACTGTGCCCAGCCCATCGCCCTCCTCGCGGACGAGGACGAGCTGCCCGAGCACGCCCATGTGACCTCGCCCTGGAACCCGTTCGGGCTCTCCGTATGTGCGGGTACCGGCCGGGCGGCCGCCGAGGCGCGCCCCGTCGACGACATGACGGGTGCTCAGGAGCAGGACACCGCGCTGTTGTTGACGCTCCCCCAGGGTCTCGACTGGCGCACCCAGCCGTTCTCGCACGTCGGCGGGCCCGGCTCGCGCCCGATCCGGGTGCCCCGGCAGCGCAGCAGCGCCGCCTGAGCCGCCCGGAATCGGCCGCGGTCTCACCAGTAACTGCCCTGCACCATGGCGCGCAGACTGTCGTGGTGCAGGATCAGTGTGTCCGGATCCGCGGGCACGGCGACCTCGCCGAAGTGGGCCTGCCGGTAGGCGACCCTGAGCATCACCACCGCGTGCCGCAGGGCGGCGTAGAGCGTGTAGAAGTCCATGTCGCGCGGGGTGTGTCCGGTGCGGCGCGCATAGCTCTCCTCGATCCGGTCGCGGCGCAGGAACGCGGGCAGTCCCGGCTGGCCGAAGCTCACGGTGAGGTCCTGGAAGAAGCGGTGCAGATAGACGGTCCAGCCGAGGTCGACCTCGCGCGGGGCCAGCGCCGCCATCTCCCAGTCGAGCACGGCGGCCGGTTCGAAGCCGTCGTAGATGATGTTGCCGATCCGGGCGTCGCCCCAGTTGAGGACCGCGGCGCCCTCGTCGCGCGGCCACAGCTCCTCCACGCGGTCGAAGGCGCGCTCGATCAGCGGTGACGGGGCGAGACCGGCCACCACCCAGGCGTAGTAGGCGCGTTGGGCGTCGACGTGCCGGCGCAAGGGGCTGCCCGCGCCGGGCAGCGCGAGGAACGCCGCCTCGGCCGCCGGTACGCCGTCGTGCAGCCGGGCGATGACGCCGATGCTCGCCTCTTCGAGGCCGGCGCGCTCGGCGTCGGTCGCCGCGTGCAGCCAGTTGCCCTCGTAGGTGTACGGCATCACGTCGGGCGGCACCCGCCCCGCGACCCGCTCCATGACGAAGAAGGGCGCGCCGAGCGGGCCCGGGTCCTCCTCCAGCCACAGCACGCGCGGCACCGGGATCCCGGCGCGCTCGGCGGCGAGCCGCATGGTGCGGTACTGGCGCGGCATGTCGTACACCGGGAAGATCGTGTACGCGGACGGGTCGGCCGCGAGCCGCAACGCGCAGGCCCGCACCGGGGGTTCGGGGTGCTCGATGTCGAAGAGGAGCGTCTCGCTGGACATGCCGTTGGACTCGGGGACGGAGACGTTCACCGCCTTGGCGCCGGGCAGCCGGCCGCCGAGCCACGCGGTGAGGCGGCGGGCGAGCTCTTCGGGTTCGCGGGTGGAGGTGCGCGGGCGCGGCGCTGTCGCCATCGTCGGACTCCCTCTGCCTGAAGGTGGGTTACGGGCGTCGTGGGGCCACGGAGTCGAAGCCGGTGAAGCCGCTCGGGTCGTGGCGGCCGAAGCTGCCGTGCTCGAAGATGCCGTGGCCGACCTGCCCGTCGAGGGTGAAGCGGGCCGCGTGGTCGGTCACGCCGTACGCGGCCAGAGGGTGCGCGGAGGGGTCGGCGAGGTCGTAGGCGCGCCGGTCGGTCCAGCCGCGGCCCTGCCAGGTGCCGTGCTGCCAGTCGTCGGCGGGCGGATAGCCGGCGCCCAGCGCGAGGGGCGAGGAGATGAGGATCTCCACGCCGAGTTCGAGGGGCTTGCGGGTGAGCGGATCGGTGAGGTGGACGACCGCGCTCTCAGGGTGGCGGGTGCCGGGCCGGTAGGTGATGTCGGTGAGCGGCCAGCCGAGTTGGCGGTCGCGGTGCCCCTGCTGGACGAGGGTGGCGTCCGTGAGGGTGCGGTGCCCGTCGGCGTCCTCCTGGGTGACGATCATGAGGAAGCGGTCGTCGAAGCGGACCGGCGCCCAGATCCAGTGGAAGCCCTCGGTGGGATGGTCCTGGGCGAGCCGTCCGCCCTCCTCGCCGGGCACCGGGCGGACGCCCCAGCTGCGGTCGCGGGTGCCGGTCCAGTCGCGTACGTCGATCTCCCGGCCGCCGATGCGCAGCCGTCCGTCGACGCGACCCGCCTGCACGAACCGCTTGCCCTCCAGGGTCAGCCGCCCGCCCCGGCGCTGGATGTGGTGCGGCTCCCACAGGGCCGGGAAGGCGGCCCGCCAGTTCAGCTCGTACGAGAGTCCGGCCGGGTCGTCCGGGTCGGCGGCGCAGGTGAGGACGAACTCCTCGAGCGGGCGCTCGACGCGGATGCGCAGCGGGCCGACCTCCATCCGCATCCGGTCCGCGTCGTCCAGCGCGTCGGAGGCGCGGACGGCGTGCAGGGTGTCACCGGCGCGGAGCGTGGCGTAGGCGTCGATGACGCCCAGGTTGGGATAGACGCCGAGGCCGAGGATGAGCAGGAAGTGCCCCTCGGGGTCGACGAGGTGGAAGATGCAGCGGTCGTAGGCGTTGCGGTCCCCGGTCGCCACGTGCTTCATCGACAGCGGGACCTGGTGGACGGGGTACTCGTCGAGAGCCACGGGACGTTCGTCGTCGGCCACGGGCATCCTCCCTGCGTGCGGACCGGTTGACGTCGCCCGGAGGGGTACGGCCTGCCCGGCGGCGGAGTTGACGGTACGTCAGCTCCGCTCGACTGAGAAGACGTGCGACCGCGGCGGCGTCCGGCGCACGGTTATGCCGCGAACGGACGCTCGATACCGTCAACACGTGACCTGACCCGTCGCCCGAACGTTGACCTGGCATGACCCCGACGGAGATCCCGGCCTCTGCGCCCACCGGACGACGCAGGCGCATCCTCGTCCCTGTTGCCGCAGAATCGGTTCATCATCAGCAACAGCAGGCACCTCAGCCTCACCCGGCACATCAGACCCACCAGGCACAGCTGTCACAGGCGGCACACCCAGCTCACCAGGCACAGCTGTCGCACCCGGCGCATCAGGCGCAGCTGTCACATGCCGCCCCGCAGCCGCCGCGTCCCGCCCCGCCGCACGCCCATCAGCGGGTCGCGGCGGCCCCCGTGGCGAGCCCGGCGCACCCGGACCCGCCCATCTACCGGGCCCTGATCGCGAGCTGGGCCGACCGCGGCAGGACGCTGCCGGGCCGGCCCGACCCCGAGTGGGTGCGGCTGGTGGCGCCCACCGTGCACACCGGGCAGTTCAGCGGGATTCGGATCCCGCGAGGTGACGGGCGATGACCATGCGCTGGATCTGATTGGTGCCCTCGACGATCTGCAGCACCTTCGCCTCGCGCATCAGGCGCTCGACCGGGAAGTCCGCGGTGTAGCCGTATCCGCCGAGGACCTGCACCGCGTCCGTGGTGACCTTCATCGCCGCGTCGGTGCACAGCAGCTTCGCCATGGCCGCCTGCTTGGAGAAGGGCCGGCCCGCGTCCCGCAGCCGGGCCGCCGACAGGTACAGCGCGCGGCCCGCCTCTATCTGCGTCGCCATGTCGGCGAGCATGAAGCGCAGGCCCTGGAAGTCGGCGATGGGGTGGCCGAACTGGGACCGGCCCTTCGCGTACGACACCGCCTCGTCCAGCGCCGCCTGCGCCACGCCGATCGCGCAGGCCGCGATGCCGAGCCGGCCGGAGTCGAGGGCGGACAGGGCGATCTGGAAGCCCTGGCCCTCGTCCCCGATCCGCCGCGCGTCGGCGACCCGTACTCCGTCGAAGTGGACCTGCGCGGTGGGCGAGCCCTTCATGCCCATCTTCTTCTCGGGCACGGCGGCGCTCAGCCCGGGCGCGTCGCCGGGCACCAGGAACGCCGTGATGCCGTGCGCGCCCTCGCCGCCGGTGCGGGCGAGCACCGTGTAGAAGTCGGCCACGCCGCCGTGGGTGATCCACGCCTTCGTGCCGGTCAGCACCCAGTCGTCGCCGTCGCGCACCGCCTTCGTCCGCAGGGAGGCGGCGTCGGAGCCGGACGAGGGCTCGGAGAGGCAGTACGCGCCGAGCAGTCCGCCGCCGAGCATGTCGGGCAGGTGCTCGGAGCGCTGCTGCTTCGTGCCGAAGTTGGCCAGCGCGTGGCAGGCGAGGGAGTGGACGCTGACGCCGAGCCCGACCGTCAGGCGGGCGGCCGCCAGCTCCTCCAGCGCCTGGAGGTACACCTCGTAGGGCTGGTCGCCGCCGCCGAACTCCGCGGAGTAGGGCAGTCCGAGCAGTCCCGACGAGGACAGCAGCGCGAAGGTCTCACGGGGGAAGCGGCCCGCGTCCTCCTCCTCGGCCGCGCGCGGGGCGATCTCCCGCTGCGCGATGTCACGGACCAGCTGCATCAGGTCCTGAGCTTCGTCCGTCGGCAGCTGACGCTCGACTCCTGGCTCCGGCATGGCGACGCTCTCCTCCCTGGGGGGCGCTGCGGTGGGGCCGCGGGGTGAGGCGGCGCCACCGGGTGGTCACTACCGAACCGATGCTGCCCTTCCGGGTCTCGGAAGCGGCTGACCAGCGGCTGCGGCGTGTTGAGTATTCCCGATCCGGGGCCCCGCGTCACTAGTTAACGACCGCTTACTCCAAGTTTTTCGCGGGCCTCCGTGCCGTGTGCGGGAAGTGGGGAGATTGGTCCGGACCATTGACCCCACTGGTCTAGTCCTCCTACTGTTCCGTCCGCAGGTCCAGCACGGAATCCCCCACATCCCGCGTGTTCCCCTCCCCCACGAGGAGACAAGATGCTCAGACCGCACCTCCCCCGCATGCGCCTCAAGGCGCTGGCCGCCGCCGTGTGCGGCACCGTCCTCAGCGCCGGACTGCTCGCCTCCGCGGGCAGCGCGACAGCGCAGACCGAGGTCGACGCCCGTACGACAGCGGCCGGTTCGAAGGTCGTCGGATACTTCACCGAATGGGGTGTCTACGACCGGAACTACCACGTCAAGAACATCGAGACGTCCGGCTCGGCCGACAAGCTCACGCACATCAACTACGCGTTCGGCAACGTCCAGGGCGGCAAGTGCGCCATGGGCGACTCGTACGCCGCGACCGACAAGGCGTACACCGCCGACCAGGCCGTGGACGGCGTCGCCGACACCTGGGACCAGCCGCTGCGCGGCAACTTCAACCAGCTGCTCAAGCTGAAGAAGCTGCACCCGAACCTCAAGATCCTCTGGTCGTTCGGCGGCTGGACCTGGTCCGGCGGGTTCGGCGAGGCGGCGAAGGACCCGGCCGCGTTCGCCCAGTCCTGCTACGACCTCGTCGAGAACTCCAAGTGGGCCGATGTCTTCGACGGCATCGACATCGACTGGGAGTACCCGAACGCCTGCGGCCTGACCTGTGACACCAGCGGCCCCGACGCGTACAAGAACCTGATGGCGGCGCTGCGTTCGAAGTTCGGCAGCGACTATCTGATCACCTCGGCCATCGCGGCCGACGCCGAGGACGGCGGCAAGCTGGACGCCACCGACTACGCGGGCGCCGCCCAGTACGTCGACTGGTACAACCCGATGACGTACGACTACTTCGGCGCCTGGGACGCGCAGGGTCCGACGGCCCCGCACTCGCCGCTGACCAAGTACGACGGGATCCCGAAGGAGAGCTGGAACTCCTCGGCCACCATCGACAAGCTCACGGCGAAGGGCGTCCCGGCCTCCAAGCTGCTGCTCGGCATCGGCTTCTACGGGCGCGGCTGGACCGGCGTCACCCAGGACGCCCCCGGCGGCACGGCGACCGGTCCCGCGGCCGGCAAGTACGAGCAGGGCATCGACGACTACAAGGAGCTGAAGACCAAGTGCCCCGCGACGGGCACGGTCGGCGGCACCGCGTACGCGCACTGCGGCTCGGACTGGTGGAGCTACGACACCCCGCAGACCATCGCGGGGAAGATGGACTACAAGAACCAGCAGGGCCTGGGCGGCACCTTCGTGTGGGAGCTGTCCGGTGACACCTCGGACGGCGAGCTGATCAAGGCGATCGACTAGCCGCACCCGAACGACCGTGGAGGGCGGGGCCGGATTCCGGCCCCGCCCTCTCAGTCCATGGTCACCGGCGGCTGGTACGCGGGCTCGAACTCCGCGATCACGCGCAGGGTTTCGACCAGCGTACGGACCAACAGGGCCCGTACCGTGTCCCGTTCGACCTCGCGGCGGCCGATCCAGTCCAGCGTGACGCCCTCGACCCCGCACAGCCAGCCGAGCAGCGCGAGCCGGGCGAGCTCCGGCACGTCGGGCTTTCCCCAGGCGCCCCGGGCGATGGTCGCGATCATCTCCTCGCGCACCCCGTTGCGGATGGCCTGCACCTCGGCGTCGAAGCCGACACCGCCCGTGATGATCGTGCGGTAGGCGGCCTGGTGGTGCTCGGCGTAGCGCAGATAGCCGTCGATGGTGCGGTGGACGCGGTCGACCGGGGCCAGATCGCCGGCCCCGCCCGCCCGGTCGAGGAGGTCGCCGACGGAGTCCTCGATGATCGCGAGGTAGTAGCCGCGCTTGGACGTGAAGTAGTAGTAGATCAGCCCCTTGGCGACTCCCGCGTGCCGGGCGATGTCGTCCATCGACAGCGCGTCGTAGGACGTGTCGGCGAACAACTTCCGTCCGATGGAGATGAGTTCGGCGCGGCGCGCGACGGAGCGGTCGGTGCCGCGCGCCCGCTGTTCACTGTTCTTCAATTCCGGCCCTGGTGTCCGACTCCTGCGGATTCCGCAGTATGGCACCTCACGGGCCGGCCGTGACGCGGATCACCTCACACCGGGTGGCGGGAGCGTCACATCAGGCCGAGCTGCGTGACGAGCATCGCCACCACCACGACGAGGGTCCACCCGAGGACGTGCTCGAGGAACTTGGGCCCGTCCTCCCGGGGCCCTCCGGTGCGGGCACGGCCGGCCGGGGTGGGGACGGTGGCGGAACTGGCGGTCATGGGCGTCTCGCTCGGCTCGTGATCAGAGGCCTGATCGGGGCAGGTACTCCCCCCGGAGGCGCCCGCTCCCCTCCGGCGCCTTCTCCACCATGCCATCAGGTGAACCGGTTGCGACCGAGACCTTCGACACACGCCATTGGGGCGCGCCCTAGCGGACGCCCACCTTGGCCAGCGCGCGCCGCTGCGCGGGCGTGGGGTGCGCCGGGAAGTACAGGTAACAGACGCCACCGGTACCGGAGGAGACACCGCCGGAGGCGTTGTACCGCTTCGTGCGGAGCCAGATGTTCTCCCACTCCCGCCGCTTGTAGACGCGTCGGACCGCCGGATCGTCCGGCGAGGCCGGGTCGTTGGCGATCACGTCGCCGTCGGCGGTGAAGCCGATGACCGTCATCAGGTGCCCGGACGTGCCGTAGCCGGCACCGGTCAGCTCGGTCTTCAGGAACGACTGGGACGTTATGGCCGGGATGCCGGCCGCGATCAGCGTCTCCAGGTCGGTGAGCGAGCCGAGCCGGGTGACGACGCCCTGGAGGTCCTTGTACGTGGCCGCGTACGCGGCGTTGAACGGCCAGTTGCCGCAGCCCTCGTACTGGTAGTCGTACGTGGAGCGGGCCGCGAGGCAGACCTGCGGGTCGGCGTAGGACGGGTCGACCCAGGCCAGCTGCGCGGCGCTCGGCTTCCGCCCCCAGGACTCGATGATCATCTGCGAGGAGGTGGGACTGCACCACGCCTCGCCGCCGCCGTCGTACTCGGGGTACTGGCCCGCGTGCAGGTCCTGCGAGTAGCGCGGGACCGCCAGCTCACCGGCGAAGCCGGGGACGGAGGCCGGGACGGTGAAGCGGTCGGGGACGTCCGAGCCCATCGCGCCGAGCCGCCAGACGGTGGGCGCGGCCTTGGTGCCGGGGGTGCGCAGCAGGGTCAGGCGCAGGCTGTAGGAGACCAGGCGCAGGCCGGACGCGGCGTCGTCGATGGAGAAGGTGTCCGTCCAGATGCTGGAGCGGCCGTCGCTCTGGTCGTCCACCGAGGTGCGCCGGATGTCGACCTTCTCGTCGTCCCCGGCGGTCCAGCGGCCCATGACGTACCAGGGGGTGAGGGTGCCATCGGTGTACGTACCCCGCAGCTCGACCTGGATCCAGGTGCCGGCCGGGGTGTGCGCGTTCCAGGAGGCGATCACCTCGGTGGCGGGGACGGTGAGCGCGTGGACCGGGGAGGTCCAGGTCGCGTACTCCCAGTCGGCCGTGCGGTTCAGGTGCGGGTCGGTGTAGCTCATCGTGCCGGCGACCTTGGCGAGGGTGACGCCGGGCCGGGGTCCGGAGAGTGCGCGGATGCCGTGGCCGGTGCCGGAGCGCCAGTCGGTGTACGTCGTCCAGGTGCGGTTGTCCACGAGTCGGGCGGAGGCCTTCTGCTGTGCGGGGGCCGCGGCGTGCGCGGCGGTGGCCGTGGTCGCGGCGAGCGCGACGCCCGCGGCCGCCGCCAGCACGGTTCTGCGGGACGGGGTCGAGGAGGTCTGCGGGTCGGGGCGGGTCATCGGGAGGATCCCCCTGTCGACGGTTCGGGCGGACGGGACGGGCGCGCGGGATGTGTTCCTGGTGGAACAGTGCGCCAACTATGGCTCCCGGAGCGGGATTTCCACCAGCGTTTCGAGAGGGCTCCGCGCGACCAATATTGGTCTTCACCACTGGCATGACCTGCGGCGGCGTCGATGAAACCGATCCGCGCGCGACATACCCTTGCGGACGTGGACCATCAGCACACACCTCTCGACCGGTACGCCGAACGGCTGCGCCGGCTGCCGCCCTCCTGCGGCCCGGTGCGGCTCGTCGCGGTCGACGGGCACGCCGGGTCCGGCAAGTCGACCTTCGCCGGGCGGCTCGCGCGGGCGCTGGGCGGCGCGCCCGTGCTCCACCTCGACGACCTCGCGAGCCACGACGCCCTCTTCGACTGGACCGGACGGCTGCGCGCCCAGGTCCTCGAACCGCTGTCCCACGGCGAGGCCGCGCGCTACGAGACGTACGACTGGCACACCCGCCGCTTCGACGGGATCCGGACGCTGGAGCCCGCCGACGTGGTCCTCGTCGAGGGCGTGGGGGCCGGGCGACGGGCGGTACGGCCGTTTCTCGCGGAGCTGCTGTGGATGGATCTGCCGCGTGAGGCGGCGTGGGAGCGGGGCCGCGCGCGGGACGGAGCGGCCCAGCGGGAATTCTGGGACGGCTGGATTCCAGCGGAGCGGGAGCATTTCGCACAGGACCCGTCGCGGCCGTTCGCCAAGAAATTGGTAAGAGAGCGCCCAGAGGGATACGAGATGCGCGAAGGCCCTGCTGGGAACACACAGACTCGCCACTCCGTCACTCACCGTGAGGGTCCGCCAGCGGTCCGCTAAACGGTCGGAAAGCGCCTTCCGCCAGTTTCGGCGAGTGCCTCAACTCGGCTTGACCCAGGGGCCGTACAGGACTTACGTTCTCAATGTGCGGCCTTTCGGGACCGCCCGCAGTCGCGAAGCCCCCGGTTGTTCCCCCGTGATCGGGGGCTTCGTTCTGCCCGCAATGCCCTTTCACGGGCGCTCCGGGGCGCTCTTCGTTCACCCAGAGTCACCCTTCGGTACCGCGCTCACCTGCACCGAATCCCCCACTGTCGCACCGATCCGACCCCGTTGCGCCCTTCGGCCCACCCTGTGCCCGCAGGTACGATGCCTCTCGGTGCGGCCTCTGGACGGCTCGCTGTCCGCATCGTGACAACTCCCGTCCATGACAGCTTGGTTAAGGGCGGGATCAGGTTCATCGGGGGCACGGCGTGTGGGGGACGTGATGAGCTTCGGCACTGGGGCACCACCGACGGGCCCGGCCGACCTCGCCTGGCTGCGGGGCGTCGACGCCTACACGATGGGCGCGTATCCGCAGGCGGAGGAGGAGTTCCGGGCCGCCGTGCGGATGGATCCGGGGATGGCGGACGGCTGGCTCGGCCTGCACGCCCTGCGCATCGACACGACGACGGCGCTGCTGCGGATGTTCCGGCACCGCGAGCGGTTCGGCGAGCAGCGCACCCGGCACCGGCGCACCCTCAACTCCTGGTACTGGCTGGGCTGGTGGGTGCAGCCGGTCCTTGAACATCCGCGCGACCTGCTGCTCGCGCACGCCTCGCACTGGCTGGACGGCCGCCATGTCCCGGATCTGGACCGGGCGTTGGCCACGCTGCCGCCGGTCGACGCGGACCGGCAGGTGCGGTTCCTGCACGCGTGCCGGGCCTATCTGGTCAAGGACTGGGAGCAGTTGGTCCGGCACACGGACCCGCTGGTCGACGATCCCATGCTCGGGATCGAGGCCGGCCTCTTCGGCGGGATGGCGCGGGTGCGCCTCGACATGTACGGCCAGGCCGAGCCGCTGCTCTCCTCGGCGCTGATGCGCTGCCGCAGCGAGCAGCCGCAGCGCAAGGAGCTGCGGTACTGGCTGGCGCGCGCCCATGAGGGCACCGGGCGTTCGGCGGCCGCGCTGCCGCTGTACCGGGCCGTGCACCGGGTCGATCCCGCGTTCATGGACACCGCGGCGCGGCTCGCGGCGATCACCGAGGGGGACGGGTACGCGGACTTCACGGACGGCACCGACCTGGCCCCGATGTCCCTGACGGGTTTTCAGGACGGGTTGGACGGCGGGGAGTCCGTCGATCCGCTGTTCGTCGGCGACGGCCGCGACCTGAAGGTGTCCGAGCCGGATCTGCCGCCGCCGGGCGGCGCCGGGGCGGACGATGCCGACATGGTCAGGGAGAAGGCGGTGGTGCCGGTGACGGCGGCGCCGCTGCCGCCCGGCCCCGCCGATCCGAGCCTGCTCGAGGAGGCCCTCGCGGAGTTGGAGTCGATGGTCGGCCTCGAACCGGTCAAGCGGCAGGTCAAGGCGCTGTCGGCGCAGCTCAACATGGCGCGGCTGCGGGCCGGGCAGGGCCTGCCGGTGCAGCCGCCCAAGCGGCACTTCGTCTTCTCCGGCCCCTCGGGCACCGGCAAGACGACGGTCGCCCGCATCCTCGGCCGGGTGTTCTACGCGCTCGGGCTGCTGGGCGGCGACCATCTGGTGGAGGCGCAGCGGGCCGATCTGGTCGGCGAGTACCTGGGCCAGACCGCGGTCAAGGCGAACGAGCTGATCGACTCGGCGATGGGCGGGGTGCTCTTCGTCGACGAGGCGTACGCGCTGTCCAACTCGGGGTACGGAAAGGGCGACGCGTACGGCGACGAGGCCCTTCAGGTGCTGCTGAAGCGCGCGGAGGACAACCGCGACCATCTCGTGGTGATCCTCGCCGGCTATCCGGAGGGCATGGACCGGCTGCTCGCCGCCAATCCGGGGCTGTCCTCGCGCTTCACGACGCGGGTCGACTTCCCCTCGTACCGCCCCCTGGAGCTGACCTCGATCGGCGAGGTCCTCGCCGCGGAGAACGGGGACGTGTGGGACGAGGAGGCCCTGGACGAGCTGCGCTCCATCGCCGGGCACGTGGTCGACCAGGGCTGGATCGACGAGCTGGGCAACGGGCGGTTCCTGCGCACCCTGTACGAGAAGTCCTGCGCCTACCGCGATCTGCGGCTGACCGGCTATCTGACGGAGCCGTCCCGGGACGACCTGGCCACGCTGCGGCTGCCGGACCTCATGCAGGCGTACGGCGAGGTGCTGTCGGGGCGGGGGCCCGGCGGGCTCTGACGGCGTGCGTGCGGGACGCGTCCGAGGACGCGTCCCGCACGACGACGGTCAGGCGGGTACGCCCTGCCGGGTGCGCGCCGGGGGTACCACCGGCTCGTCCCGGTGGGCCGGGTCCCTGACCTCGCCGACCAGGAGTTCCAGGACGTCCTCCAGCGCGACGAGCCCCAGGACCCGCCCCGAGGCGTCCGCGACCTGCGCCAGGTGGGTGGCCGCGCGGCGCATCACCGTGAGCGCGTCGTCCAGGGGCAGCTCCGCGCGCAGGGTCGTCATGGGACGCCAGACGTGCTGCGGGACGGCCCGGTCGGTGTCGGGGCCCTCGATCAGGTCGAGGACGTCCTTCACGTGCAGGTAGCCCATGAACGCGCCGGTGTCCGCGCAGATCGGGAAGCGGGAGTAGCCGGTGCGGGCGGTGAGGGCGATGACCTCCGCCGGGGTGACCGACGGGCCGACCGTCACCAGTGACGCCTTGGGCAGCAGGACGTCCATGACCGGGCGCGAGCCCAGTTCCAGGGCGTCCTCCAGGCGTTCCTGCTCCTCGGGGTCGAGGAGACCGGCCTGCCCGGAGTCCTCCACGAGGCGGTTGAGCTGCTCGCTGGTGAAGACCGCCTCGACCTCGTCCTTGGGCTCGACCCGGAAGAGCCTGAGGATCAGCCGCGCGCAGGCGCCGAGCGCCAGCGTGATCGGCTTGCACAGGCGGGCGAAGGCGACGAGACCCGGGCTGAACCACAGCGCGGTCTTCTCGGGCGCGGCCATCGCCAAGTTCTTCGGGACCATCTCGCCGATGACGAGGTGGAAGAAGACCACCGCGGCGAGCGCGATGACGTAGCCCAGCGGGTGGATGACGCCGTGCGGCAGGTGGATCGCCTCGAAGAGCGGTTCCAGGAGCTTGGCGACGGTCGGCTCGGCGACCGCGCCGAGGGTCAGCGAGCAGACGGTGATGCCGAACTGGGCCGCCGCCATCATCTGCGGCAGGTGTTCGAGCCCGTACAGGACCTGGCGGGCGCGGTTGCCGGGGATCGGTTCGATCTGGCTGCGGCGGACCGAGACCAGGGCGAACTCGGCTCCGACGAAGAAGCCGTTGGCCAGGACCAGGAGGGCGGCGAAGAAGAGTTGCAGGGCGCTCATCGGGCCGCCTCCAGGACTGCGGCCGGCGCGGCGTCCGCGGTGCGGACGATGCGGACCCGCTCGGCACGGTAGTGGTCGACCTGGCGGACCGAGAGCTTCCAGCCCGGGAGTTCGGCCTTGTCGCCGGGGGCCGGGATGCGGCCGAGGAGGTCGGCGACGAGGCCGGCCACCGTCTCGTAGGGGCCCTCGGGGACGTCGAGACCTATGCGGCGCAGGATGTCGACGCGGCATCCGCCGTCGGCGTCCCAGGCGGGGCGGCCGTCCTCCGGCGGCGCGGTGGCCAGCTCGGGGAGGTCGAGGCCGTCGTGCTCGTCGCGGACCTCGCCGACGAGTTCCTCCACGATGTCCTCCAGGGTGACGACCCCGGCGGTGCCGCCGTACTCGTCGACGACCACGGCCATCGGCTGCTCGCTGCGCAGCTGGGCGAGGAGCGGCTGGACCGGGAGCGTCTCGGGGATCAGCAGCGGGGCCTGGGCGATCCGGCTCACCGGGGTGCGCAGGCGCTCGTGCGCGGGCACGGCGAGGGCGTCCTTGAGGTGGACGACGCCGATGACCTCGTCGATCCGCTCCCGGTAGACGGGGAAGCGGGACAGGCCGGTGGCACGGGTCAGGTTGACCACGTCCTCGGCCATCGCGGAGGACTGGAGCGCGCTGACCTTCACCCGCGGTGTCATGACGTGCTGGGCGGTCAGCTCGCCCAGCGAGAGGGTGCGCACGAACAGGTCGGCGGTGTCCTGCTCCAGGGCGCCGGCCTGCGCGGAGTGCCGGGCCAGGGAGACCAGTTCGCCGGGGGTGCGGGCGGAGGCCAGCTCGTCGGCGGGTTCGACGCCGAGCGCCCGGACGAGCCGGTTGGCGACGGTGTTGAGCAGAGCGATGACCGGGCGGAACAGCCGGGCGAAGACCGACTGCGGGCCGGCCACGAAGCGGGCCACCTGGAGCGGCTTCGACACCGCCCAGTTCTTGGGCACGAGTTCGCCGATCACCATCTGCACGGCCGAGGCCAGCAGCATGCCGACGACGACGGACACTCCGCCGACCGCGCCCTCGGGCACGCCGACGGCGGTGAACGGGCCGCGCAGCAGCTCGGCGAGGGCCGGCTCGGCGAGCATGCCGACGACCAGGGAGGTGATGGTGATGCCGAGCTGGGTGCCGGAGAGCTGGAAGGAGAGTTCCTTCAGGGAGCTCACGACGGTGCGGGCGCGCTTGTCGCCCGCTGCCGCGGCCTGCTCGGCGTCGGGGCGTTCCACGGTGACGAGGCCGAATTCGGCCGCCACGAAGAAGCCGTTGGCGAGGATGAGAAGAAAGGCGGCCGCGAGAAGCAGCAACGGGATGGTCATGCCGCCGCCTCCGGGGACGTACGCGAGCGGGTCGCGCTATGTCGGGAGGGGGCGGCGCAGGTACTACCGGACGATCCGTCCATCGCTGGAGGGAGTCACTCCTCGGTTAGCAGGAACCCCGGACGGTCGGGCCGGGGCGGGGCGGCACTCGACGCACGCCCTGCCAACAGATTAATCAGTTGTGGGGGCGAGGCGTCAGGGGCCGGGCGCCCGAGTCAGTTCTGAGGCTGGGTGTGGGCCGCGTCCGTCAGGGCGCGCAGGGCCCTGGCGTCGCGGATCGCGGTCTTCCTGGCGAGGCCGGGCTGGATGCCCATGGCGGCCATGCTGGTGCCGTCGGTGAGGTTGAGGAACACCCACGGGTCGCCGGGACGCAGGTTGACCTGGACGATCTCCGCCCAGGACAGGCGGCGGCTGCGCGCGATGTTGACGACGGTGACGCCCTCGCCGTCGGCGACCACCTTGGGGCGGGCCAGCAGGCCGAGGACGCCCCAGAACAGCGCCGCCGTGAAGACGAAGCTGGTCTTCTCCGCCGGGCTCATCCCGCCGAGGACGAGCGCGACGACGGTGATCGTGACGAAGGAGGCGGCGCCGAGCGTGTGCAGGATCACGCGGGTGCGCCCCGGCCTGAAGGTGACGGGCAGGCTGGGCAGGGCTTCCGGGGTGGTGGTCACGGTGTCCTCAGAGGCGGCAGGCGTGGATGGCCGTCGTCAGGATGGCCCGCGCGCCGAGGTCGTACAGGTCGTCCATGATCCGCTGCGCGTCCTTGGTGGGGACCATGGCGCGCACGGCGACCCAGCCCTCGTTGTGCAGCGGCGAGACGGTCGGCGACTCCAGGCCGGGGGTGAGGGCGACGGCCCGCTCCAGGTGCTCGGCGCGGCAGTCGTAGTCCATCATCACGTAGGAGCGGGCCACGAGGACGCCCTGGAGGCGGCGCAGGAACTGCTGTGCCTTGGGGTTGTCGGTGTCGGCGCCGGTGCGGCGGACGACGCACGCCTCGGACTTCATGATCGGGTCGCCGAAGACCTCCAGGCCCGCGTTGCGCAGCGAGGTGCCGGTCTCGACGACGTCGGCGATGGCGTCGGCGACGCCCAGCTCGATGGCGGTCTCGACGGCGCCGTCGAGGTGGACGACGGAGGCGTCGACGCCGTTCTCGGCGAGGTACTTGCCGACGATGCCCTCGTAGGAGGTCGCGATCGTCCGGCCCGCGAGGTCGGCGAGGTCCTTGACCGCGCCGGGCCGGGAGGCGAAGCGGAAGGTGGAGCGGGCGAAGCCGAGCGGCAGGATGGTCTCGGCGTCGGCGCCCGAGTCGATCAGCAGGTCCTGTCCGGTGATGCCGATGTCGAGCTTGCCGGAGGACACGTAGATCGCGATGTCCTTGGGGCGGAGGTAGAAGAACTCCACCTCGTTGTCCGGGTCGACCGTGACGAGTTCCTTGGACTCCTTGCGCTGGCGGTATCCGGCCTCATGCAGCATCGCCGACGCAGGTCCGGACAGTGAACCCTTGTTGGGGACGGCGATGCGCAGCATGAGGCGGGATTCCTTTGCGTGATCAGGGAGTTGAACGAACGGGCTGAGACTGCGGCTCAGAGATGGGCGTACACGTCGTCGAGGGAGATGCCGCGGGCGACCATCATCACCTGGACGTGGTAGAGCAGCTGCGAGATCTCCTCGGCGGCGGCGTCCTTGCCCTCGTACTCGGCGGCCATCCAGACTTCGGCGGCCTCCTCGACGACCTTCTTGCCGATGGCATGGACACCCTTGCCGACCAGCTCAGCGGTGCGGGAAGTGGCGGGGTCGCCGGTGGCGGCCTTCTGCTGGAGCTCGGTGAAGAGCTCCTCGAACGTCTTATTGGACATGGTGGTGCCTACTTTACGCGGCTCTCCCCGGCCCCTAACGCCAGGGCTCGGCGATGGTACGCAGCGTGGTCGCGGTGGCGACGGCGGCGGTGACGGCCTCGTGTCCCTTGTCCTCGTTGGAGCCCGCCAGGCCCGCGCGGTCCAGGGCCTGCTCCTCGGTGTCGACGGTCAGCACGCCGAAGCCGACGGGGACGCCGGTGTCGACGGAGACCTGGGTGAGGCCCTGGGTGACGCCCTGGCACACGTACTCGAAGTGCGGGGTGCCGCCGCGGATGACGACGCCGAGCGCGACGATCGCGTCGTAGCCGCGGTCGGCGAGGCGCTTGGCGACGACCGGCAGCTCGAAGCTGCCGGGGACGCGCAGCACGGTGGGCTCGCTGATGCCCAGCTCGTTCAGGGCCCGCAGGGCGCCGTCGACGAGTCCGTCCATGACCTTCTCGTGCCACTGGGCGGCGATGACGGCGACCCGCAGGTCGCCGCAGTTCTCCACGCTCAGTTCGGGTGCACCCTTGCCGCTCACGCGCTTCTCCTCGTGTGTACGTAACTGGTTCGACGGTCGATCACTGGTTGTTGCAGGCGGACGTGCGGGGCGCGTCCAGCCAGGGCAGGTCGTGGCCCATCCGGTCCCGCTTGGTGCGCAGGTAGCGGAGGTTGTGCTCGCCGGCCGTGACGGGCATCGGCTCGCGGGCGGTGACCTTCAGGCCGTGCCGGGTCAGGGCGTCGGTCTTGTCGGGGTTGTTGGTCATCAGGCGCAGGCTGCGCACGCCGAGGTCGTGGAGGATCTGGGCGCCGGCCGCGTAGTCGCGGGCGTCGGCGGGCAGGCCGAGTTCCAGGTTGGCGTCGAGGGTGTCGCGGCCCTGCTCCTGGAGTTCGTAGGCGCGCAGCTTGGACAGCAGGCCGATGCCGCGGCCCTCGTGGCCGCGCAGGTAGACGACGACGCCGCGGCCGGCCTCGACGACGCGGCGCATGGACTCCTCCAGCTGGGGGCCGCAGTCGCAGCGCAGCGAGTGGAAGATGTCGCCGGTCAGGCACTCGGAGTGGATCCGTACGAGGATGTCGTCACCGTCACCGACCTCGCCGTGGACCAGGGCGACGTGCTCGACGCCGTCGACCGTGGAGCGGTAGCCGTACGCCGTGAACTCGCCGAAGGCGGTCGGGAGCTGGACGGTCGCCTCGCGCTTGACGGTGGGCTCGGCGCTCTTGCGGTACGCGATCAGGTCCTCGATGGAGATGATCGTCAGGCCGTGCTTGCGGGCGAACGGGATCAGCTCGGGCAGCCGCAGCATGACGCCGTCCTCGCCGGCGATCTCCACGATGGCGCCGGCCGGGCGCAGACCCGCGAGCCGGGCGAGGTCGACGGCTGCCTCGGTGTGGCCGTTGCGGACGAGGACGCCGCCTTCCCTGGCGCGCAGCGGGAAGATGTGGCCGGGCCGCACGAAGTCGCCCGCGCGGGCCGTGCCGGAGGCGAGCAGCCGGAGCGTGGCGGCGCGGTCGGCGGCCGAGATGCCGGTGGTGACGCCGTGGGCGCCGGAGGCGTCGACGGAGACGGTGAAGGCGGTCTGCATCGACTCGGTGTTGTCGCCGACCATCTGCGGCAGGTCGAGCCGGTCCAGTTCGGCGCCCTCCATGGGGGCGCAGATCAGGCCGCGGCACTCGCTCATCATGAAGGCGACGATCTCGGGCGTGATCTTCTCGGCGGCGACGATCAGGTCGCCCTCGTTCTCCCGGTCCTCGTCGTCGACGACCACGACGGGGCGGCCCGCGGCGATGTCGCGGATCGCCATCTCGACCGGGTCGAGGGAGAGGTCGGTGTCCTGGGAGACCTCGTACAGGTGGGGTGCGGTGCTCATGCGTGCGCTCCTTCCAGAGCGGGGGCGGAGGCCGCGCGGGACCGCAGCCACCAGTCGCGCATGCCCCACAGGACGAGCGCGCCGTAGATGACGTAGACGAAGCCGGAGAAGGCGTAGCCGTTGGCGAAGTTCAGCGGGACGCCGACGGCGTCGACCAGCAGCCAGGCGAACCAGAACTCGACCATGCCGCGCGCCTGGGCGTACATGGCGACGACCGTGCCGACGAAGATGTAAGCGTCCGGCCACGGGTCCCAGGACAGGCTCGGGTAGGCCTTGAAGAGCAGCGCGACGGCCACCGTGCCGGCGGCGCCGGCGAGGACCATCAGGCCGCGCTCCTTCCAGGTGGCGAAGCGCACGGCGATGGTGCCGTCCTGCGCCTGCTTGCGGCCGCGGACCCAGGCGGCCCAGCCCATGGCGGCCACGACCATGACCACGACCTGCTTGCCGGCGCTGCCGGTGAGGTGTCCGGCGAAGGCGCCGAAGAGGATCAGGCCGGAGACGAACTGCACGGGCCAGGTCCATATGGAGCGCTTCCAGCCGAGCGCGAGCGCGATCAGACCGAAGGTGTTGCCGATCATGTCGGACCACAGGATGTGCTGCCCGAAGGCCGTGAACGCCTCGGTGTTGAGCCAGTTCACTTGGTGCCCCCCTGCGTGCCCCGGCGGTCCCCGAGCATCCGCTCGACGTACTTGGCGATGACGTCGACCTCGAGGTTGACCGGGTCGCCGGGCTGCTTGATGCCGAGCGTGGTCAGCGCGAGCGTGGTGGGGATGAGGCTGATGGTGAAGTAGTCGGAGGCGGCCTCGACGACGGTGAGGCTGACGCCGTCGACCGTGATCGAGCCCTTCTCGACGACGTAGCGGGACAGCTCCGCGGGGAGCGAGATCTTGACGATCTCCCAGTGCTCGGAGGGGGTGCGGTCGACGATCGTGCCGGTGCCGTCGACGTGCCCCTGCACGATGTGTCCGCCGAAGCGGCCGTCGGCCACCATCGGGCGTTCGAGGTTGACGCGGGAGCCGACGGCGAGGGCGCCGAGGCTGGAGCGCTTGAGGGTCTCCGCCATGACGTCGGCGGTGAACTCGCCGTCCCCGTGCTCGACCACGGTGAGGCACACGCCGTTGACGGCGATGGAGTCTCCGTGCTGGGCGCCTTCGGTGACGACGGGGCCACGGACACGGAAGCGACAGGCGTCATCGAGCATCTCGACGGCGGTGATCTCGCCCAGCTCTTCGACGATTCCGGTGAACACTTCCCGGGTCCTCCCTCTTGGGGCCTGGACTCCGGGGCACTGTCGTACGACGACGACAGAACGTACGGACAGCGACACCGGGAACGGCGACGCCGTGTTCGACACCGGTCCCTTGCGGGAACGGTGAAACAGCCGGCGACGCGCACCTGTGGTGCCCGCCCGCCGCGCACTGCCTCCCATCCGGACTTTAACCGTCGGTCCAGGAATTTCACCTGGTCAACCGGCCACTGGACGTGACCGGGTCGCGGACTGTAACCGCCGGTTCGGACTTTCACCGACCCCGGAGTGCGCTGCTTCTGGTACGCGTCCAGTCTGCCACGTCCTGTCGATGTGCATGCATACGCTTGCTGTGGGCTGACTCACAGCCCCGAGCGATGGTTTCTTCCGGCGATCGGGAATACCGCGGCTGGTTGTTCGTCTGCGGCTCGGTGGGGGCTTCTCGCGCAGTTCCCCGCGCCCCTGAACAGCGAGCTTCGCTCGCTTCAGGGGCGCGGGGAACTGCGCGACCAGCCACGACGAGAGCCGCGGACGTCGAAGCAAGCGCACCCCTACGGCGCGAACACGACCTCCTGCGCAGCCTCCCGCGCCATGAGCAGGGCCCCGCGCAACACGGCCCCACCCCCCAACTCCCCCGCCCGCACCTCGGTGGCCAGCGGCGACATCACGGCGAGCCGCGCGGCAACCCGCTCGGCGAGCACGTCACCGCCCGCCCGGCCCACCTCCCCGGCGAGCACCACGCACCCGGGATCGAGCACGGCCACGACAGCGGCAGCGCCCAGCACCACCCGGTCGGCCAGAACGTCGAGGAACCGGTCCGCGCCGGAGGCCACGGCGGCGCGGACGACCTCGGCGGCCCGTGCCACGGGCTCCCCCGGCCCCACGAGCCCGTGCCCGGCGGCGAGTTCGAGGATCGCGGCCGAGCCGGCCAGCGAATGGAAGCCTCCGTCACAGTTCACGGCGGACGGCACCCCGCCGGTACCCGGCACCGGCAGGAACCCGACCTCCCCGGTACCGCCGGAGGCCCCACGGCGCAGCCTGCCGTCCAGGACGACGGCCGCGCCGATGCCGAGTCCGAGCCACAGCAGCACGAAGGTGTCGCGGTCCCGGGTGGCGCCGTCGCGCTGTTCGGCGAGGGCGGCGAGGTTCGTCTCGTTCTCCACGAGGACGCGCGCGGGGAGCCGTTCCTGGAGGGCCGCGATCAGCCGGCGGTGCCATTCGGGCAGGCCGGAGGAGTCGCGCAGCTCGCCGGTCGCGGGGTCGATGAGCCCGGGGGCGCCGACGCCGACGGTGTGCAGGGGTCCGGCGCCGACCTCCTTGGCGGTGCGTTCCAGGAGGGCGACGGCGCGCTCGACGGCGGCCCCGGTCTCCTCCCCCTCGGCGACGGGGGCGGACGCCTCCGCCAGGACGGTGCCGAGCAGGTCGGCGACGACGAGCCGGACCCCTTCGGTGCGCACGTCGAGGGCGGCGAGATGGGCGCGGTCGGCGACGATCCCGTACAGCTTGGCGTTCGGGCCGCGGCGCTGCGCCCCGGCCTCCCCGACGACCGCGACGAGGCCGGAGGCCGTGAGGCGTTCGACGAGGTCGGCGACGGTGGGCCGGGACAGTCCGGTGCGCTCCTTGAGCTGGCCCGCGGTGAGCGGCCCCTCCTCCTGGAGGAAGCGCAGCGCGAGCCGGTCGTTGATGGCTCGGGCGGTCCTCGGCGATGCGGGCATGGCGGGATCCTACGGCTCGGCGGCGGAAACAGGTTAACTATCAGGCAGGGTTCCTGATAGTTTACGGCGGCACCGTGAGGAACGAGCATGGGGACACACCGGGAGGGGCCCGCGACATGAGTGAAGTCATATACGGAACAAGGGAGTTGAAGCGGGCGCGGTACGCCGTCGCGACCGTCTTCTGCGTCCATGGGGCCGTGACCGGTTCGTTCGCGACCCGGGTGCCCTGGATCCAGGAGCACGCGGGCGTCAGCGCGGGCCAGCTCGGACTCGCCCTCGCCTTCCCGGCGATCGGCGCCTCCGTGGCGATGCCGCTGGCCGGCAGCATCAGCCACCGGTTCGGGGCCAGGACCGCGCTGCGCGGGCTGCTCGCGCTGTGGACGCTGGCGCTGACCCTGCCCTCCCTCGCGCCGAACCTGCTCACGCTCTGCGTGGCCCTGTTCGTCTACGGGGCGACGGCCGGCATGTCGGACGTGGCGATGAACGCCCTCGGCGTGGAGGTCGAGACCCGGCTGGACAAGTCGATCATGTCGGGGCTGCACGGCATGTGGAGCGCGGGCGCCCTGATCGGTTCGGCGGGCGGCACCCTCGCCGCGCACCTGGGCGCGGACGCCCGGCTGCACCACGTGCTCGCCGCCGGGGTGCTGACCGTCGCCGGGTTCGTCGCCTGCCGGTGGGTGCTCGATCTGCGGCCGACGGAGGACGAGGAGCCGCCGCCGCGCTTCGCGCTGCCGCCGAAGTCCGCCCTGCTGATCGGCGCGGTCGGGTTCTGCGCGGTCTTCGCCGAGGGCGCGAGCCTGGACTGGTCGGCGGTCTATCTGAAGGACGTGCTCGACACGTCGGCGGGGCTCGCGGCCGCCTGCACCACGGGCTTCACCCTGACCATGGCGATCGCGCGGATCGCGGGCGACCGGGTCGTGGACCGGTTCGGGGCGGTGCGCACCGTGCGGATCAGCGGAATCGGCGCGGCGTTCGGCGCCCTGATGGTGGTCGTCGCGCCGAACCCGGTCGTCGCCATGGCCGGATTCGGGCTGCTCGGCCTCGGCATCGCGGTGGTCGTGCCGCTCGCCTTCGCGGCGGCCGGGCGCAGCGGGCCGAACCCGAGCCAGGCCATCGCCGGTGTCGCCACGATCACGTACACCTCGGGGCTCGTCGCGCCGTCCGCGATCGGCACGATCGCCGAGACGACGAGCCTGGTGGTGTCGTTCGGTGTGGTCACCGTGCTGGCCTGCGGGCTCGTGGTGTTCGCGGGGGTGCTGCGCGCCGGTGACCGGACCCGGGCGAAGGTGCCGGAGCAGGTCAGTCCCGCGGCAGCAGATCCTGTGCGCAAGTCCTGAACCGGTCGCTCCAGCGGGTGGGGCGCAGCGTCCCCGGGTCGAGCCGGACCAGGACGCGCGTCCCGCGCGCGTAGGTGGTCGCGCCGTCGGCCGAGCAGAAGCGGAAGCCGTAGGTCAGGCCGGTGTTGCCGAGCCGCTCGATCCACAGGTGCACGGCGTACGCGCCCGGGCGCAGGACCGGGGCCTCGTAGCTGACGGTGAGTTCCTTGACCGCGTTGCAGAAGTCGCCGGCCGCGTCCCAGTCGCCCTCGAAGACGAGGCCGCGCTCGTTCCACAGGGTCGTCCAGGCGCGCTCGACGAGGACCGGGTAGCGGGCGTTGTGCAGCATGCCGAGTGCGTCGAGGTCGTCGAAGTGGACCTGGACGGGGACGAGGCGGCCGGTGCTGCCGGGCTGGAGGTCGGGGGCGACGGCGGTCACGGATGGGGCTCCTGGTGCGGTGCGGGTGGGAGCGTCATCGTACGGCGACGAGCTAAGCAAACGCTCAGCAGACTGGCGTGACCTGCGCCTCAGCCGCCCTCGGGCCGTGCGGCGGGCACGACGAGAACGCGTACTTACGTCGCACTAACATGAGGCCGATCGTTTCAGGCCACAGAAAGCAGAGTGCGCACATGGACCTCGGCGTCCGCTGGAAACTGCACGGGGACGGCAAGGTCCCGGCCCCGGGTGCCGTCGTCCGGCCCGACGAGCGGCTCTCCTGGCCGCGCACGATCGGGCTCGGCGCCCAGCACGTGGTCGCGATGTTCGGCGCGTCTTTCGTGGCCCCGGTCCTGATGGGTCTCGACCCGAACCTCGCGATCATGATGTCCGGTGTCGCGACGGTCATCTTCCTGCTGGCCACGCGCGGCCGGGTGCCCAGCTATCTGGGCTGTTCGCTCTCCTTCGTCGGCGTCGCCGCCGTCATCCGGGCCTCGGGCGGCTCCAGCGCCACGGTCACCGGCGCGGTCTTCGTCGTGGGCGTGCTGGTCTTCTTCGTCGGTCTGGCGGTGCAGAAGTTCGGGGCGCGGATCATCCACGCCGCGATGCCGCCGATCGTGACCGGCGCGGCCGTCATGCTGATCGGCTTCAACCTGGCCCCGGTCACGGCCTCCACGTACTGGCCGACCGACCAGTGGACGGCGCTGCTCGTGATGCTGTTCACCGGTTTGGCCGTGGTGTGCCTGCGCGGGTTCTGGTCCCGGATCGCGATCTTCCTCGGCCTGATCTTCGGTTACGTGCTCTCGTGGCTGCTCGACGAGATCTTCGGCAAGATCCACTCGACCAACGGCGGCGCCCAGGCCGTGGACCACTGGCGCCTGGACCTGTCCGGCGTGGGCAAGGCCGACTGGATCGGACTGCCCTCCTTCCACGCCCCGTCGTTCGAGTGGTCGGCGATCCTCGTCGCGCTGCCGGTGATCATCGCGCTGATCGCGGAGAACGCCGGGCACGTGAAGGCCGTCGGCGAGATGACCGGCGACAACCTCGACGGCAAGCTGGGCACCGCGATCTCCGCCGACGGCGTCGCGTCGATGCTCTCCACCGCCGTGGGCGGCCCGCCCAACACCACGTACTCCGAGAACATCGGCGTGATGGCCGCGACCCGCGTCTACTCCACGGCGGCCTACTGGGCGGCGGCCGGCTTCGCGCTGCTCTTCGGCCTGTGCCCGAAGTTCGGCGCGATCGTGGCCGCGATCCCGGGCGGCGTGCTGGGCGGCATCACCGTCATCCTCTACGGCATGATCGGCCTGCTCGGCGCGCAGATCTGGATCAACGCCAAGGTCGATCTGCGCAACCCGCTGAATCTGGTGCCGGCCGCCGCGGGCATCATCATCGGCGTCGGCAACGTCTCCCTGAAGTTCACCGACAACTTCTCGCTGAGCGGCATCGCCCTCGGCACGATCGTGGTCATCACCGGCTATCACGCGCTGCGCGCGATGGCCCCCGCGCACCTCAAGCAGCAGGAGCCGCTGCTCGACCAGGGCACGTCCACGTACGACGAGAAGACCGCCGACGGGCGGTAGGGCGACACGGCGGCTCGGGCAGCCGCACTCTCGTAGGCACAGCCGGGCGTGAACCCGCCCGGCTTTCCTCTGCCGCCGTCCGAATCCCCGGCCTCCCGGCGGCCGTTCCCTCGTTTCGGGGAAGCCCCGGGCCAGCCGACGCCCGGGTCGGCCGAGGGCTGGGACGCTTCGTGCATGGCGCAGTTGGAACGCATCACAGGGGCGCGCATCCCGGCCCAAGGAGTCGATTCGGTGATCGCACGGATGCGGGCGGTCGCCGCGCATCTGCCGCCGCAGGACGGCGTGGCGGTCTTCAACCGAATCTATCTGTCCGTCACGGAAGCCGTGGATCACGCCATCGACCAGGGTGCACACGGAGGGTTTCCGGACCGTGGGGCGGCGGTCGCGCTGGACGTCCGGTTCGCCGAGCGGTATCTGACGGCGGTCGACGCGGCGGCGGTCGAGGTGCGGCCCCCGGCCTGCTGGCGGCCGCTGTTGCAGTTCCGCAGCCATCCCGGAGTGCGCCCCCTGCAGTTCGCGCTCGCGGGCATCAACGCGCACATCGGCCACGATCTCGCCCTGGCCGTCGTGGACACCTGCCGCGCGCTCGATTGCGAACCGGCCGCCCTGGAGGACGAGTTCGACCGCGTCGGCGATGTCCTCGTCTCGCTGGAGGAGCGCATCCGCGAGGAACTGATGCCGGGCCCCGATCTCCTCCAGATCGCCGATCCGCTCACCCACCTGCTCGGCTCCTGGAGCCTGGAGCGGGCCCGCGACGGGGCGTGGGCGGCGGCCCGCGCCCTGTGGGCCCTGCGTGAACTGCCCGCGCTCCACACCGAGTTCGCCCAGCGCCTGGACGCGTCGGCGGGCCTGGTCGGCCGCATGCTGCTCACCCCGCTGCCCGCCTTCCCCGGCTGAAACCGGCCGTTCCGGATCCGGAACTCCGCTGCCGCGCCCATACGTTGACGACACGAAACCGTTGTATCGCACACGTACGCGACGAAGGAGACCTGTATGACGACCCGACTCGGACTCGGACTCCCGCAGATGAGGCAGTACGCCATCGGCCGCGACATCCCCGACGTGGCGCGCGCCGCCGAGGCGACCGGTTACGAGAGCCTGTGGGTCTTCGAGCGGATCCTCTATCCCGAGCCCGCCCGGCAGGGGCTGTACGGGATACCCGGGATGCCGTGGCCCGACGGATACCGCTCGGTCGCCGACCCGCTGGTCTCGCTCACGCTCGCCGCGGCGGCCACCTCCACCGCGCGCCTCGGCACCAGTGTGCTGGTGGCGCCGCTGCACGTGCCGTTCCAGCTGGCGCGGTCGCTGGCCTCGCTGGACGCGGCGAGCGGGGGCCGGGTGGTGGCGGGGCTCGGCACGGGCTGGTCGCACGACGAGTACGCGGCGGCGGGCGTGGCGCCCTTCGAGCGGCGCGGCCGGGTCCTCGACGAGCTGATCGAGGTGTGCCGTGCGGTGTGGGGTCCGGACCCGGTCGCGTACGAGGGCGAGCTGACGACGATCGCCCCGTCTGTGGTCGGCCCCAAGCCGGTCCGGCCGGTGCCGATCCTGCTCCCGGCGAGCAGCCCGAAGGCACGGCGCCGGCTCGTCGACCGGGCGGACGGCTGGATGCCGGTGGGGATGGGGGCCGAGCCGCTGAAGCGGCAGTGGGCGCAGTTGCGGGAGCTGGCCGAGGAGCGCGGTCGTACGGAGCCGCTGCAGAGCGTGCTGCGGGTGAACACGGTGCGCACGCGCGAGCCGTACACGGGGGACGACCGCCGCCCGTTCCAGGGCAGCGTCGACCAGATCGTCGAGGACCTGGTGGCGCACGACGAGGTGGGCCTGGACGAGATCCTGATCGACCTCCAGGGTCCGCTGCGCGACGCCGAGGAGCTGAAGGACGTGGCGGCGGAGGTCTACGAGAAGGCGCGGGCCGCGGGCGTCTGACCGTTTCCACAGGTCAAGGGCGGCCGTGTCACGAAACGGTGCCGGTGGGCCGGACGGGGATCCGAGGAAAACCCGTTCCACCACCGCCTTCCCGTGTCGCGTGTAACAGACATGTATGGGGAAGGTGGAGGGTGGAACGGGCCGCGCGGCCGGTGAGTCTTGATGATCAGTGAGCCGCTCACGCCGGGCGGCCGTCACCGACCACGAAGGAAGCCACGATGCGCGCCCAGAAGTTCGCCCTCGCCGCCGTCGCCCTGACCGCCGGCCTCGCCCTCACCGCCTGCCAGGACGACGGTGACGCGGCGTCGGCCTCGAACGACTCCGCCGCCGCCTCCTCGTCGTCCTCGGCTTCTACGTCCTCGTCCGCCGGGTCCTCGTCGTCCTCGTCGGCCTCCTCGTCCGGGACGTCCTCGGCGGGAGGCTCGACGTCCGCCACGGGGAGCGGCTCGTCGGACGACGACGCCCCGGGCAGCGGCGGGGGCCAGATCAACACCGGGCCCTGCAGGACCGCGAACCTCAGCTTCAGCACCGCGCACGGCATGGGTGAGGGCGACTTCATGGTCGCCATGAAGAACACCAGTGACGCCTGCTACCTCAAGGGCTTCCCCGGCGTCGACCTCAAGGCGGGCAACGGCGGGGGCAGCATCAGCGCCGGACGCACCGGCGTCGCCCCGGTCTCGGTCGTCCTCAAGAACGGCGAGGAGACCCGCTTCCACCTGCACTACACGCCCAACAACACGGGCGGCTCCGGCGTGACGATCACCAGCCTCGTGGTGACGCCCCCGAACGAGACCCATTCCAGGACGCTTCCCGTCTCCCTGAACCTGCCGGCCTCCGACAAGCCCTCGGGCGGTGTCACCGTGGACCCCGTCGGCACCGGCAAGCAGTGAACCGGCCCGTCACGCCGAGGTCTTGCCGCCGTCTCCCGCGGCCGGTGCCAGCAGGCCCCGCTCGGTGACCGCGGTGAGCGAGAGGGTGCGGTACCCGGCGTCGGAGAACAGCACCGTGACGTGGTCCCCCTCCTGGCTCATGACCTCGCCCTCCCCCCAGGACGTGTGCCGCACCCGCTGTCCCGGGAGGAACACGTCGTCGTGCGGTTCGTCCTGGCGGGGCGTCGTGCCTCCGGTGCCGGCCAGCACGCCGGGTCGCGGCCCGCGGGCAGCGGATCCCGGACGGGCGGGGACGCACACGTCGCAGCTCCCGCAGTTCCGCTTCCGGGGCCGTTCGCCGAAGTAGCCCAGCAGATGACGCCGGCGGCAGCCGTCGGTCTCCGCGTACGACCGCATCATCTCGAGCCGCGACCGCTCCAGCCGGACGCGGGCGCCCGCGATGCGCAGCGCCTCCTC
This sequence comes from Streptomyces sp. HUAS MG91, assembly GCF_040529335.1. Taxonomy (GTDB): domain Bacteria; phylum Actinomycetota; class Actinomycetes; order Streptomycetales; family Streptomycetaceae; genus Streptomyces; species Streptomyces tabacisoli. The sequence continues at coordinate 1,392,757 of NZ_CP159534.1, forward strand.
GGCGCACGTGTCGCGCCGGGCGCGCGGGACCGCGTGGACGACGCCCTTCGCGGCGAACCGGATGCCGCCCGCCTCCTCCAGGAGGTGCAGCAGTGAGGTCAGCGCCGTCTGGGACAGGTCCGTCTCCTCGCGCAGGACCGTGCCGGAGACACCGTCCTTGTGGGCGCGCACCGCGTCCATCAGCCGCAGGAGCGTGTCCGCCTCGGGCCGGCCGCCCGCGCGATAGCGCTGGGCGGAGAGGTCCTCGGGCCGGTACGCGAGGATCGCGGCCGCCGGATCGCCGTCGCGGCCCGCGCGGCCTATCTCCTGGTAGTAGGCGTCCAGTGAGCCGGGCACGGTGGCGTGCAGCACAAAACGGATATCCGCTTTGTCGATTCCCATTCCGAAGGCCGACGTGGCGACGACGACGTCGAGCGTGCCGTCGCTGAATTTCTCGTGAGTGCCCGTGCGTTCAGCACGGGAAAGTCCGGCGTGATAGGCGGCGCTGTCGAATCCAAGATCGGACAGTTCCGCGGCGTACTGCTCGGCCTCCCGGCGCGTGCCGGTGTAGATGATTCCGGGTTTCGCCTCGGCGGACGCGCGTTCCACGACCCAGCGGCGCTTTTCCGCGTCCTTTTGGTGCCGGACGACTTCCAAGTGAAGGTTGGGGCGGTCGAAACCGGCGATCACCTGATGGACCTCGCGCATTCCGAGGCGTTCGATGATGTCGGTGCGCACCGGTGCCGCCGCGCTCGCGGTCAGGGCCAGCAGGGGTGGCCGGCCGATCCGCTCGCGCACGTCCCCGAGAGCGAGGTAGTCGGGCCGGAAGTCGTAACCCCACGTCGACACGCAGTGGGCCTCGTCGACCGCCAGCAGCGCCGGGCGCGCCGCGGCGATCCCGGCGACGACCTCGTCCTTGGCCAGTTGCTCGGGCGAGACGAACAGGAAGTCCAGGTCGCCCTCGCGCATCCGCTCCCAGGCGTCCTCGTTGGCCCGGTCGCCCTGCGCCGAGTTGATGGCCCGCGCACCGGGGCGCCCGCGCGCCCCGGTGAGTGCGGCCACCTGATCGCGCTGGAGCGCGATCAGCGGTGAGACGACCACGACCGGCCCGCTCAAGAGGACGCCGGGCACCTGGTAGACGGCGGACTTCCCGGCGCCCGTCGGCATCACGACCATGGTGTCCCGACCCGACAGGACGGCGCTCATCGCGTCGAGCTGTGCCGGTCTCAGCTGTTTCCAGCCGAACACGTCACGGGCACCGCGCCGAAGGCGCCGCCGGAGGGTCATGGTCTTGAGCGGCATGGTTCTCCAGAGAGAGAAGGGCGGCCGGGCCGCGATCACGACTGGAGACTAGAAGTAATGCTTTCGCCCGCCGACGGCCCGACCGGTGGCACCGAGAATCCACAGGATCGCGCCGACCAGGATCAGGATTCCACCTATGGTCGTCAGGAGGCCCATGCCCACGAGCAGCCCGATGATCAGCAGGATCAGTCCGATAACAATCATCACGATTCCATTCGTCGAGTCGTTTTCTACGAGCTTTCTCCGCGTACCCCGGCCGACACCGCATATGCGGCCACGGAAGAGAATTAAAGGGAGGGGCGAGTGCGGAGGGAAAAGGCCGCCGAAAACACGTCCGTCACCGCCTTTATCACTCTCACCCACCGCCTCTCTCGCTCGTATCGATGTCTTCCGCAGGCACGGTTGCCCCACAACCACCCGCGCACGCCTGCAACTTTCATGAGATCTCGACGGATGCGCGCAGGACGTGGTGCCCGCGGTGACGCGAGTGACCCGAGGAACGACTCCTAGTCCTCCGGCAGTTCGACCGGAGCGATCGACTCGTACAGGTCACCCGGTCCCGGGTTGGCCGCGTCGGTCTCCCCGCCCAGGTGGTGCATGACGCCCCACACGGCGTTCAGCGCGGTCTGCACCGCCCCCTCGGCCCAGCCGGCCGTCCAGGAGATGTCGTCACCGGCGAGGAAGAGCCCGCGCCGGTCGGCCGGCAGCGTGTCCTGCATGAAGTGGGTGAAGAGCCGGCGCTGGTAGCGGTAGTGGCCGGGCAGGTTCGCCTTGAACGCGCCCATGAAGTAGGGCTCGTTCTCCCAGGACACGGTCACCGGGTTGCCGATGATGTGCTTGCGGATGTCGACGTTCGGATAGATCTCGCCGAGCGACTTCAGCATCACTTCGAGCCGCTCGTTCGCGGACAGCGGCAGCCACTTGAGGCTGTCGTCGCACCACGTGTAGGAGAGGCAGATCACGGCCGGCCGGTCCGGCCCGTCGTCGAGCAGGTACGTGCCGCGCGTCATGCGGTCGGTGAGCGTCATCGACATGACGTCCCGGCCGGTCGTCTCGTCCTTGTCCAGCCAGAACGGCCGGTCCACGGGGACGAACAGCTTGCTGGACTCCATGTAGTGGGTGCGCTCGATGGCGGTCCAGTGGTCGATCGGGAAGAGCGCGTCGTCGCACGCCACCTTCGACAGCAGCATCCACGACTGGGCGGTGAAGATCGCGGCCTTGTACGTGCGGATGTCGCCCTCGGCGTCGGTCACGGTGACGCGGTTGCCCGCGGTGCGCGACAGCCGGGTCACGGCGGGACGCGGCTCGCCCTCGGGGTGCAGTGCGGCGAGGGACGTGCCCGGCGCCCAGTGCACGAGCTTCTGCGGCTCGCGCTCCCACAGCCGCAGCGGCAGCTGCTGCGAGCCGCCGACGATGCCGCGGTGGTGGTCGTCGGCCTCGGTGTAGACGACGCGCAGGATCTCCAGGATCGAGTTCGGGAAGTCGGTGTCCCAGCCGCCGGTGCCGAAGCCGACCTGGCCGAAGATCTCCCGGTGCCGGAACGACTTGAACGCCTCCGACTCGCACAGGAACCCGTAGAACGTCTGGTTGTCGAGCTTCTCGACGAGCTTCGCCCAGATCTCCCGGATGCGCGGCACGTCCCGCTCGCGCATCGCCTGGTTCATGTCGGAGAAGTCGGCGCCCTCGTCCAGGCAGGCGTTCCACGCGGCGGCGACATCGCGGTAGACCTGCGGCAGGTCGTCAATGGTCTCGGCGTAGTGGCTCTCGCCCTTGAGGTCGACGACGGTCGACGGAGTCGTCTCGGCGAGCGGGTTCGGGAACGGCCGGGTCTCCAGGCCCACGAGGTCGATGTAGTGCTGGAGCGCCGTCGAGGACGGCGGGAAGCGCATCGCGCCCATCTCGGCGGTCAGTGCCGGGTCACAGCCGTCGAACCCCACGGTCCGCAGCCGCCCGCCGATCCGGTCGGCCTCGTACACGACGGGCTTGAGGCCCATCTTCATCAGCTCGTAGGCGGCGACGATGCCCGAGAGGCCGCCGCCGATGACGGCGACCTCGGTGCCGTGCTCGGTCGCCGGTATCTGGCCCAGACCCGCCGGGTGCGCGAGGAAGTCGTCGTACGCGTACGGGAAATCCGGTCCGAACATGGTGATCGGCGGCTGGGCGTCGGTGTGCTGGACGGCGGTGGGCACCGTGGACGTCATGGGGTGCGGACTCCTTGCGGACGCGGTTCAGGCAGGAGCGGGCCCGGCCTGGGCGAGCTGAGGGGTGCGGTCCGCGACAGATCGGCGGGCCTCGAAAACGGTACGTTTCCGCAGATCAGCGGGACAAGACGGGACTGTTGCGTCTCCGTGTGCGATCTGTTGCGTACGAGGCGCCGGAAACGGCGATTCATTGCGCGCCGGGCGGCCCGGACGGCGTTTCGCGTACGCGGGCCCCGCGCCGGGTCAGGCCGGTGCCCCCGACGTGAAGCGGCGCATCAGCGGGGACAGGACGAGCACGGACTTGGTGCGTTCCACGAACGGCTCCCCCGCGATCCGCTCCAGGACCCGCTCGAAGTGCCGCATGTCGGAGGCGAAGACCTGCACCAGCGCGTCCGCGTCCCCGGTGACGGTGGACGCGGCCACGATCTCCGGATACCGCTCCAGGCCCCGCCGGATCGCGTCCGGCGAGGTGTTGCGGCGGCAGTAGACCTCGATGAACCCCTCGGTCTCCCAGCCGAGCGCGGCCGGGTCGACCCGTACGGTGAAGCCGGTGATGGCGCCGGTGGCCCGCAGCCGGTCCACGCGGCGCTTCACGGCGGGCGCGGACAGGCCGACCAGCTGGCCGATGTCGGCGTAGGAGCGGCGGGCGTCCTCGGCGAGGGCGTGCACGATGCGTTCGTCGAGATCGTTCAGCAAGGCAGGAGGTTCACTTCTGGGCTGCGGGGTCAGCGGTGACTTCCGGGGCGGCGAGACGGGAGCGACGCATCCCGTAGCAGAAGTAGAACACGAGGCCGACGGCCATCCAGACACCGAAGACGATCCAGGTGATCGCGGACAGACTGCCCATCATCCACACGCAGAAGCCGAAGCCGAGGACCGGCAGGACCGGGAAGAGCGGCACCCGGAAGGTGCGGTTCATCTCGGGGCGGGTCCGGCGCAGCAGCACCACGGCGACGTTGACCAGGGCGAACGCGAAGAGCGTGCCGATGCTGGTGGCGTCGGCGAGCTGGCCCAGCGGGATCGCGGCGGCCAGCACCCCGCAGAACAGCGACACGATGACCGTGTTGGCGCGCGGCGCGCCGGTCTTCGGGTGGACCCGGGCGAAGGTCTTCGGCACCAGGCCGTCGCGGGCCATGGCGAACAGGATGCGGGTCTGGCCGTAGAGGACGGTCAGCACGACCGACGCGATCGCGATGACGGCGCCCGCGGCGAGCAGGGTCGCCCAGAACGACTGGCCGGTGACGTCCTGCATGATCCCGGCGAGGGTGGCCTCGGTGTCGTCGAACTGCTTCCAGGGCCGGGCGCCGACGGCGACCGCGGCGACGAGCACGTACAGCGCGGTGACGATGACCAGCGAGAGCATGATCGCGCGGGGCAGGTCGCGCTGGGCGTTCTTCGCCTCCTCGCCCGCGGTGGAGGCGGCGTCGAAGCCGATGTAGGAGAAGAAGAGCGTGGCGCCGGCCGCGCTGACCCCGGCCATGCCCAGCGGCATGAAGTCCGCGTAGTTGCCGGACTGGAAGCCCTTGAGGCCGATGGCGCAGAAGAGCAGCAGTGAGACGATCTTCACGACGACCATGATCGTGTTGGCGCGGGCGGACTCGCGGGCGCCGCCGAGCAGGAAGGCCATCGCGAGGAGCACGACGATGAGGGCCGGCAGGTTGAAGACGCCGCCGTCGCCGGGCGGCGCGGAGAGCGCGTCCGGGATGGTGACGCCGATCGTGCCGTCGAGCAGTTCGTTGAGGTACTCGCCCCAGCCGACGGCGACGGCGGCGACCGAGACCCCGTACTCCAGGATCAGACACCAGCCGCAGACCCAGGCGACCAGCTCGCCCATCGTTGCGTATGCGTACGAGTACGAGGAGCCCGCGACCGGGATGGTCCCGGCCAGTTCCGCGTAGGAGAGGGCCGAGAAGAGCGCGGTCAGGCCGGCGATCACGAAGGAGAGGGTGACCGCGGGTCCGGCCTTCGGGACCGCCTCGCCGAGGACGACGAAGATGCCGGTGCCGAGCGTGGCACCGATGCTGATCATGGTCAGCTGCCAGAGGCCGAGCGAGCGCCGCAGGGTGCCGCCCTCGCCCTGGCCGCCCTCCGCGACCAGGCGTTCCACGGGCTTGCGCCGCATGAGACGGGCGCCGAGCCCGGTGGGGGTTCCTGCTGCGGGTGGGGTTCCCTGGTCGAGCACGCGCTGGCTCCTTGATCGCTGCCGGTGGAGTCGGCCGTGACAACAAGGAGACGTGACGGTCCTCACCCTGGCCGGGGACCGCCGAGCAGGCCGTCCCCCGCCATGCCACGTACAGCGGATGACTCTAGAGGACGTCCGTTCCCGTCTGTAATGCAGCAACCTTGCGTGCACCCGCAAGATCGTTGCGCGTACTGTCGCCCTGCACGTGTTCGTTGCGTCGCCCGGCTTCTCCCGGGGCGCCCGATGTGTTCGACGCCACACGTCCTACGAGGGAGTGAAAGCTCCTGACCGGGGTATTCGGCATGGCCGCCCCTGCCGTTGCCCGGGAGATGACCTGACATGAACCCGGGCTTCGGCAGGGGCGGTTCGGGAAAGGCATCATGTGCTCGACGCACATGTGCCGGAGAAGCGATGTGAGAGAGGCTTGTGAGTACCAGCGACACCGACATCCGCACCCTGCTGCTCGAGGCACTGAGGAGCCAGGAGGACCAGATCGCCGTCCGCTGGACGACGCTCCAGCTGGAGCAGGCCGCACTCGGCGCGGACATGACCGAGGGCGAGCTGCGCGAGGAGGCCCGCACGCTCATCGACGCGCTCTCCGACGCGCTGGCCGGCGACATCCCGGTCGAGCGCGTGGTGACCGCGCACCACCACCTGCGCACGGCGGTCACCGAGCTGTCGCTGCGCCGGGTCCGCGCGGGTGCCACCCCCACCGACACCTCGCTCGCGGTGCTCTCCCTCAAGGAGGCGCTGCTGGCCGCCGTGCAGCACACCACGCGCGACATGGGCGAGCTGTACGCGGCGGCGATCCTGGTGAACCGGATGCTGGACGCGGCGGGCGCGCTCTCCTTCGAGACCTACGTCGAGGGCCGCGAGGAGATCATCCGGCGGCAGAGCCGACAGCTCCTCGAGCTGTCCACGCCGGTGGTGCGGCTGTGGAAGCGTGTGCTCGCGGTGCCGCTGATCGGCACCCTCGACACGGCGCGCACCCAGATCGTCATGGAGTCGCTGCTCCAGGCCATCCAGGACGACGAGGCGAAGGTCGCCATCATCGACATCACCGGGGTGCTGACCGTCGACACCGCGGTCGCCCAGCACCTCATGCACACGGTCAACGCGGTCCGGCTGATGGGCGCGGACTGTGTCATCAGCGGGATCCGGCCCCCCATCGCACAGACCATCGCCCAGTTGGGAATCGACCTGTCCACCATCCTGACCCGTGCCACCCTGGCCGACGCCCTGTCCGCCGCGATCAGCCTCACGGACCAGCCCGCCGTGGGCCCGGCCGTCGCCGAGTCGGCAGCACGGTGACCACCCCGCGCCCGCAGGGCGTTCCCATTCTCCGGCTGGGCGACGTCCTGGTGACGGGCCTGCTCAACGAGCTGGACGACAAGTCCGCTCTCCTGTTCACGGACGAACTGACCGAGCGGATCGTGTCGGACTCCGCCCGCGGGGTGCTCATCGACATCTCCCGTCTGGAGATCATCGACTCGTTCGTGGCCCGTACGCTCATGGAGCTGACCACGATGTCGCGACTGCTCGGCGCCCGGGTGATCGTCGCCGGGATGCGTCCCGCGGTCGCCATCACGCTGGTCGAACTCGGCATCCGGCTGACGGGCGTGGAGACCGCGCTCAACGCGGAGCAGGCCCTGACCGCGCTCGGCTGGCAGCGGACCCTGGAGGCTCCCGGCCATGACCTTGTCGGATGAGCACGCGGCACCCACGGCCCATCACCCGGGCCCGCAGGTGACCGTGCACCGCGCGTACGAAGTCCGGTCGGACGACGACCTGCTGACGGTGCGTCATGCCGTGCGGGCGGCCACGATCGAGTGCGGATTCGGGCTGGTCGACCAGACCCGGGTGGTCACCGCGGCGAGCGAACTCGCCCGCAACGCCTACGTCCACGGCAAGGGCGGCACCCTCACGGTGGAGCTGCTGGCCCGGCCCGGCGGCAGCGGCATCCGGCTGGTGATAGGGGACGAAGGACCCGGCATCGCGGACGTCGGCGCCGCGCTCCAGGACGGCTTCACCACCGGCGGCGGTCTCGGCCACGGCCTGGGCGGGGCCCGGCGGCTGATGGACGAGTTCCACATCGACACCTGTCCCGGCGCGGGGACGACGGTGACCGTGGTGCGCTGGACGTCGCGATGACCGGGCAGACCCACGACCCCGCGGTCACCGCGGAGATCGTCCTCGACCACTCCAGCGCCGTGCACCACGCGGCGACGCTGGCCCGGCGGGCCGCCCGGCACGGCGGCCTGGACGACATCGCCGCCGAGCGCGCCGCGGTGCTCACGACCGAACTCGCCGGGAACCTGCTGCTGCACGCGGTGGGCGGCGCCGTCTACGTGCAGTGCCATCCGCTGGGCGGCGGCATCGACGTGGTCGCCGTGGACCGCGGGCCCGGCATGGCGAGCCCGGACCGGGCCATGGTCGACGGATTCAGCACCACCGGCACGCTCGGCTCCGGCATGGGCGCGGCCCGCCGGCTCGCCGACGAGCTGACGCTGCGCACCCTGCCCGGCGTCGGCACCCTGATCTGCGCCCGCTTCCACGCGCCCGGCACCCGCCCGCCCCGGTCCGACCTGGGCCTGCTGTGTCTGCCGGTGCGCGGCGAGGAGGCGTGCGGGGACAGCGCGGCCGTGGTGGACGCGCCCGACGGGCGCACCGCGGTCGTCGTGGACGGGCTGGGGCACGGAGCAGAGGCGGCCGAGGCGAGCGCCGCCGCCGTGACCGCGTTCCGCGCCGCGCCCGAGCGCCCGCTGCCCGAGATCCTCACCGCGATGGACCACGCGCTGCGCTCCGGCCGCGGCGCCGCGGTCGGCCTGGTGCGGCTGCGGCCCGGTTCGGTGGAGCACTGCGGCGTCGGCAACGTACGGCTGCTGCTGGTGTCCCAGGACGGCGTGCGCTCCCGGGCGCTCGGCCGGCCGGGCGTGGTCGGCTGGAACATGCCGCAACCCCGGTCCCACACGCTGCCCATGCCCGAGGAGTGCGCCGCGGTCGTGCACAGCGACGGCATCGCGGCCCGCTGGGCCGACACCGCCGCCCCCTTCCTGCTCGGCATGCCGCCCCGGTTGCTCGCCGCCGCCCTGGGGCACGGCCACCGCAGCGCACGCGACGACGCGACCGCTCTGGTCTCCGGGGCGGCAAGGAGGAGTTCATGACCGACAAGGCGGCCGCGCACCAGCGCACGACGCACCGGTCGCTGCCCGAACTGCGCTCGGCGGTACGGGCGTTGGCGGCCCGGGTGCACCTGCCCGCCGAGCTGCGCACCCGCCTCGCGCAGTCCGTGTCCCGGGTGGCCGAGGCCGAACTGCGGGCGGGCCGGCCGGTCACCCTGGAGGCCGCGCCGGACCGGACGGCGGACGACCCGGAGCTGACCCTGCGGCTGCGGGCGCCGTCCGCGTCCGGCGTGGAGAACCTGCCGCTGCCGGCCCAGCGCGAGGCGGACACCGCGGTGTGGCGCATCCCGCTGCCCGCGCGGCCCCCGGCCGCCCGGCAGCAGCCGGACTCCCCCGTGGAGCTGCTGGAGGAGGAGCTGCGCACCGCGGTGCAGCGGGCCGAGACCCTGGAGGCCGACCGGCGCAGCCTCACCCACGAGCTGGACGAGACCAACAGCGGCGTCCTCGCCCTCTACGTGCAGCTGGAGGAGCGCGACGAGCAACTGCGGCGCGCGCACGGCCAGATGCTGCGCGAGCTGGAGGACGCGCTGCGCCCGGCGCCGATAAAGGTCGACGGCCTGGAACTGGCCATCCACTACGCGCCGGCCGAGACCGACGCCCCGACGGGCGGCGATCTCTACGACTGGTTCCAGCTCCCCGACGGCACCGTGCACATCACGGTCGTCGACGCCCTCGGGCACGGTGTCGCCAGTACCCGCAGCGCCCTGAACGTCACGCACGCGGTGCGCACCCTCACCCTGGAGGGCCACTCGCTGGAGTCGATCGTGGGGCGCACCGACGAGATCCTGCTGCCCTACGACCGGGAGCTGATGGCGACGGTCCAGCTGGTCCGCGTCGATCCGGTCTCCGGCCGCGTCGCCCTCGCCAACGGCAGCCATCCGCCGCCCCTGCTGGTGAGCGGCGACGGCAGCGCCCGCTTCCTGGAGGTGCGCGGCCGGGGCATCGGCTATCCGATGGCGGGCAGTGAGGGCCTGCGCCACGAACAGCTCGCCCCCGACGACCTCCTGGTCCTGTACACGGACGGCCTGACCGAGAGCCGCCGTGATCCCTACGAAGGGGAACGGCGGCTCACCGCGGCGGCCGTGCGCCACCGGAACCGCCCCACCGAAGAGATCCCCGGCGCCCTCGCACAGGAGATGCACACCGTGATCCTGCACCCGGACGACACCCTCGCCCTCACCGTACGGAGAAGCCGATGACCCACGCCGCGCCCGGGGCGATACCCGGAGACCCCGACCACGTGCTGCGGCTGGCCACCGAGCAGGGCCCGGACGGCCCGGTCGTCGCCCTCACCGGCGACCTGGACTACGAGAGCGCGCCGCGGCTGGTCGACGCCCTCACCCGGGTCGCGGTGCCGGACGGGGACACGCTCACCCTCGACCTGTCGGACGTACGGTTCTTCGACTCGGGTGGCATCAACGCGCTGCTGCGGGCGCGGAACGCGCTGCAGGAGCGGGGTTCCGACCTGGTGGTGTGCGAGCTGTCCCCGGTCGTCGAGCGGATCTTCCGGATCACCGGGCTGGACACGGTCCTGGTGCCCGGCGGACCGGCCGGAACCGGAACCGGGACCGGTACCGGCCCGGCGGCGGGGTAGCCGTTACAGATGGAGATCGTGATGGACGGTCCCCTGACGGGGACACAGGCCCGGCACACGGCTGCCAGGTTTCTCGCCGAGCACTGTCCCTGGGCCGATACGGACGCGGTGCTCCTGGTCGTCTCGGAGCTGGTCACGAACGCGGCCCGGCACACGGGCGCGCTGGCCCGGCTGCGGCTGCGCGTGGACGCGGGCGGGCTCGCGGTGGAGGTGGAGGACGCGGATCCGCGCGCCCCGGTGCCGCGGGCGCCGGATCTCGGCGGCGGGGGCGGCTTCGGCTGGCACATGGTGGAGCGGCTCGCCGAGCAGCTCTCGGTGCGGCCGTCGGCGGACGGCAAGTGCATCGCGGCGGCGTGGGCGGCGCCGACGGCTGTCTGAGCCGGGGCGCCGCCCACCGCGCGGCTAGGGCCTGTCCGGCGGATCAGGTCGCAGCCGGGTGCCCGCGCGTCTCTGTGCCGGTGAGCGGGGTCTGGTGCGTCGAGATGCAAGGCGGAGGAGGGCGTCGACGCGGAGCGTCGGCAACCGACGACAACGCCGCAGGTCGGCGTGCCAGACCCCGCGCCCGCGACAAGATCCGCCGGACAGGCCCTAGCTCCAGCTGGCGTGCAGCGGCTTGCCCTCGGCGTAGCCGGCGGCGGACTGGATGCCGACGGTCGCCTTCTCCTCGAACTCGGCCAGCGAGTTGGCGCCGGCGTAGGTGCAGGAGGAGCGGACGCCCGCGATGATCGAGTCGATCAGGTCCTCGGCGCCCGGACGCTGCGGGTCGAGGAACATGCGGGAGGTGGAGATGCCCTCCTCGAAGAGCGCCTTGCGGGCCCGGTCGTACGCCGACTCGTCCGAGGTGCGGTTCTTGACGGCGCGGGCGGAGGCCATGCCGAAGGACTCCTTGTAGGCGCGGCCCTTGGCGTCGTGCTGGAGGTCGCCCGGGGACTCGTAGGTCCCGGCGAACCAGGAGCCGATCATCACGTTCGACGCGCCGGCCGCGAGGGCCATGGCGACGTCGCGCGGGTGGCGGACACCGCCGTCGGCCCAGACGTGCTTGCCGTACTTCTTGGCCTCGGCGGCGCACTCCAGGACGGCGGAGAACTGCGGGCGGCCGACGCCGGTCATCATGCGGGTGGTGCACATGGCGCCGGGGCCGACGCCGACCTTGATGATGTCCGCTCCGGCCTCGATGAGGTCCTTGACGCCCTCGGCCGCGACGATGTTGCCCGCGACGATCGGGACCTGCGGGTCGAGCGCGCGCACGGTCCTGATCGCGGAGATCATCGACTCCTGGTGCCCGTGGGCGGTGTCGATGACGAGCGTGTCGACCCCGGCGTCGAGGAGCTGCTTGGCCTTGCCGGCCACGTCGCCGTTGATGCCGACGGCGGCGGCGATGCGCAGCCTGCCCTCGGCGTCGGTGGCCGGGGTGTAGAGGGTGGCGCGCAGGGCGCCGGTGCGGGTGAGGATGCCCGCGAGCTTGCCGTCCTTGTCGACGGCCGGGGCGTAGCGGCGGTTGGCGCCGTCCAGCTTGTTGAAGGCGTCGCGCGGGTCGATGTCCGCGTCGAGCAGCAGCAGGTCGCGGGACATGACCTCGGACAGCTGGGTGAAGCGGTCCACGCCGGTCAGGTCCTCGTCGGTGACGACACCGAGGGGCCGCTGCTCGTCGTCGACGACCACACCGGCGTTGTGCGCGCGCTTGGGCAGCAGGGCCAGGGCGTCGGCGACGGTCTGGGTCGGGGCGAGCACGATCGGGGTGTCGAGCACCAGGTGGCGCGTCTTGACCCAGGAGATGACGTCGGTGACGACCTCGATCGGGATGTCCTGCGGGATGACGACGATGCCGCCGCGGCGGGCCACGGTCTCGGCCATGCGGCGGCCGGCGATCGCGGTCATGTTGGCGACGACCAGCGGGATCGTGGTGCCCGTGCCGTCCGGGGACGAGAGGTCCACGGCCTGGCGGGAGCCGACGGCGCTGCGGCGCGGCACCATGAAGACGTCGTCGTACGTGAGGTCGTACGCGGGCTGGAGGTCATTGAGGAAACGCACGTGCGCAGGTCCCGATCGCTAGAAGGGAGCCCCGGAAGGATGCCGCCGGGGCACAAAGCACGTACTTCATTTTCCCACGTGGGCCATGGTCACGTCTTCGGGCCGAACGTCCCAAGGCCGGAGGACGGGCTTGGATGATCGTCCGAGTGAGGCCCGGTCACTCCTCGAACGCGTCCAGCGCCCCGGTGAAGCAGCTCAGCGGCGCATGCGTGAGTCCGGCGCCGATCTGCCCGATGCCGGGTTCGCGGTGGGCGATGCCGGTGGTGATGACGGGTTCGAGGCCGGTGTCGACGACCTTGCGCACGTCGATGCCGACCGGGCTGCCCGCGAAGTCGAGCCCGGAGAGCCGGTAGTCCCGGTGCCGCCCGAGGGTGATCGTCGCCATGTCCGCGCTGATCCGGCGGGCCCGCTCGGGGGTGCCGCCGACGAAGCCGACGATGGCCGGGGCGGCCGCGAGGGCGAAGCCGCCGAGGCCGTGCGTCTCGGTGATGGCGCTGTCGCCGATGTCGGGGTTGGCGTCGTCCGGCCCGTACCCGGCGAAGTACAGCCCGTCGACGGGCGCGGCGGGCGCCGTGAACCAGGCGTCGCCGAGGCCGCTGACGCGGATGCCGACGTCGACGCCGTTGCGGGCGAAGGCGGTGACGAGGGTGGAGTGCTCCACGCCGTGCCCGGCCATCAGGGCCAGCTTGCTGGCCGCCATGGAGAAGTTGAGGAACCAGTAGTTGTTGTCGCGCAGGAAGTCGAGCGCCTCGATGCCGCCGAGGTCGGCGTGGCGGGCGAGGGCGGGGCCGAGTTCGCGGGTGAGCAGGGCGCTGGCGGCGGTGTTGCGGCTGTGGCACTCGTCGCCCATCTGGAGCGCCTGCGCGGTGACGGTACGGAGGTTGACCGGTTCGGGCAGGGACCGCAGGGCCGCGCGCAGGGCGGGCCCCAGCCGCTCCCCCATCCAGCGCAGCCGCCGCATGACGTCGTCGCCGAGCGCGCCGTAGCGCAGACAGCGCCCTTGTCCCTCGTTGAGGTTGGAGTACGCGCGCAGTCCGCTCGCCCGGTCCTCCACGACCATCAGCGGCATGGATGCGGAGACGATCCCCGCCATCGGGCCGACCGCGTCGTGGTGGTGGCAGGGCGCGAAGCGGACGGCGCCGGATCCGGCGAGCCGCAGCGCCTCGTCCTCGGTGGCGGCCCAGCCTTCGAGGAGGGCCGCGCCGACGACGGCGGCCCGCATCGGGCCGCACATCCGCTCCCAGGCGACGGGCGGCCCGGCGTGCAGCAGCAGCCTTTCGCCCGCGAGTTCGGGGATCAGTTCGCCGGCTGGGCGGACGTCGGTCCACAGCGGCTGTACGTCCAGGACGCGCCGCAGCGCGGTGGCGTTGGCGGCCTCGATGTCGGGGCGGGCGGTGAGCCGGGCCAGTTTGGCGGCGAGGCGGGTGTCCCCGGCGGCGGGCGGCCGCCAGTCGATCCGGGTGACCGTGGCCCCGGCGGCGCGGGGTGCGGCGGCGAACTCCTCGACGCCGATGTTCACGACGTGCGGCGGGGCGGCCAGCAGCGGGCGGGCGGGCGGGGTCATGCGGGGCCTCCGATCGTGGCGGGTCGTGGCGCGGGCAGCCCTGCCGCCTGTACCCCGCCCAGCAGGCGGGCGCAGGCGAGGGCCGCCTGGGTGCTGCTGCCGACGACCTCGGCGCCCGCCTCGCGCAGCACGCGGCGCTGGTCGCCCGCCCGCTGCGGGTCCTCGTCGGTGCCGACGACGAAGCAGAGCACGGCGGGCCGGTCGGGTCCGGCATCGGCCAGGATCTCGGCGACGGCGGCGGCCGGGTCGGGGGCGGCGCCGTGGCCGATGACGAGGTCGAGCACGATCACGGCCGCGGCCGGATCGGCGAGCGCCGCCCGCAGCCAGGCCGCGCGCACCGCCGGGTCGATCATCGGGTGCGGGCGGCCCGCGGTGAAGGCGTCGTCGCCCAGGTCGAGGACGAGGTGGCGGGGCGGCAGCGCGGGCGGCGCGCCGGGCCGGCCCGCGCTGCGGTCGAGCGGGCCGAGCGCAGGGCCCAGCAGCAGGTCCGCCTCGTGGGCGAAGGTGCCGCCGGTGTACAGGGCGCGCAGCAGGCGGCGAGCGGGCGGCGGCGCGGGCAGCGAGGGTACGGGTTCGGCGGGGACGGGGTGGCCCAGGGCCTGTTCGGCGGCGGCGCGCGCGGCCTCGTACAGGGTCGGGGCGAGGGTGACGCCGGGCGGCACCGGGACTCCCGCGGGGTCCCAGCCCAGGAAGCAGACGACGGCGGGCTTGCCGAGGTCGCCGACGCGGGCGAGCAGTTGTTCGGCGACGCGGGGCGCGGGTGGCTTGGAGACGAGGACGACGGAGTCGGTGGCCGGGTCGGCGGCGAGGGCGTCGAGCGCGGCCCGGGTGGTCAGTCCGCCGACGGCCTCGCTCACGTCGCGGCTGCCGGTGCCGATGATGTGGCTGACGCCCGCGCCCATGGCGTGCAGCAGCGTTGACACCTGTTGCAGGCCGGTGCCGGAGGCGCCGGTGAGGCCGATGGTGCCGTGCCGGACGGCGTTGGCGAAGCCGAGCGGGACGCCGCCGATGACGGCGGTGCCGCAGTCGGGGCCCATCACGAGCAGGCCGTGGCGGGCGGCCTCCTGTTTGAGCTCCACCTCGTCGTCGAGCGGCACGTGGTCGCTGAAGACGAAGGCGTGCAGCCCGCGGCGGAGCGCTTTGCGGGCCTCGGCGGCCGCGTAGGCGCCAGGGGTGGAGATCAGCGCCAGGTCGGCGTCGGCGGGCGCGCCGGCCAGCGAGCGCGGCGGCGGCGCGGACTCCTGTGGGCCGTCCGCGGGGCCGCCGGTGTCGCGCAGGGCGGTGACGGCCTCGGCCAGCGCGTGCTCCACGGCGTCGGGGGTGCCGCGCACGGCGACGATCAGGTCGTTGGGGGCGGCGGAGCGCCCCTCCTCGCCCAACAGCCCGGCGTCGGCGAGGACTTCACGGTTGGCGGGGGTTGCCATGACGAGGCTGACGGCGTCCAGGCCGGGGGCTCCGGCGAGGCGCGCGGCCACTCTCATCAGGGCGACGGAGTCGGCGTACAGGTCGTTGTGCACGGCGTTTCGCAGCACCATGGGCCGACTGTAGGCAGGGCGCGCGGCCCCGGGACATGGCTCCCGCTGCCAGTGCCCCCGCGGGTTTACCGGCACCGGATGACAAGGTCCGCCGCGGCCCTCAGCCGCTCTCCCGCACCGCGAGCAACCGCTTGGCGTAGACGGCGAGTTCGGTCTGGATGCGGGCCATGGCGTGCCGTTCCAGGCCGCCGGTGAGGCGTTCGATCTGGCGCAGCCGGTAGCGCAGGGTGTTGTAGTGGATGTGCAGCCGGGCCGCGGCGGCGACACCGTTGCGGTCCTGGAGCAGATAGGCGCCGAGGGTCTCGACGAGGGCGCCGTCCGTGCGGGCGTCGTGGTCGATGAGCGGGCCGAGCGCGTCGTCGACCATGCGGCGCAGCTCGGCGCTGGGCACCTGGCCGAGCAGCCGGTAGACGCCCATGTCGGCGTAGGTGCGCACGAAGTCGTCGCCGTGCACCTCGCGGCCGAGCCCTAGGGTCTGCACGGCCTCCTCGTAGCTGCGGTGGTACGCGGCGAAGTCGCTCTGCTCGGTGCCGGCGGCGACGACCACGTTCCAGTCGGGGTGGGCGGCGGTGACGGCCGTGTGCAGGGCCTGGCAGCGGGCGGGGAGCGAGTCACCGGGTTCGAGGAGCCCGGCGAGGCCGGTCTGGTTGCCCCACAGCAGCGCCTGCGGCCCGGCGGCGCCGCGCACCAGGCTCAGCAGGCGTTCCTCGAAGAGCGGTCCGGGCAGGGGCGTGGAGCCGTCGGGGGCCGTGGCCTCCAGGAGCACGGCGGCGCGCGGCAGCCGCAGGTTCCAGCCGAGCGCGGCGGCCCGGCTCAGGGTGTCGGCGCGGTCGCGGGGCGCGCGGGACACCAGGTCCGTCAACAGCGTGGTCCGGTAGTGCTGTTGACGGCTGGCGGCGGCCTGTTCCTGGGCGGTGATCATGCAGGCGACGGTGGTGGCGTGGTCGAGCGCCATGCGCTGGTGCGGGGTGAGCCGGGCGCCGCCCTCGGCCCACAGGGCGACGGCGCCGCCGCGCCGCAGGCCGGTGTCGAGGGGCCGGGTGGCGGTGGCGGGCACGTCGCGCGGCGGGGCGCCGGCCGAGGCGAGGACGGCGCCCTGCGGGTCGTGGACGGCGGCGGCGCAGCCGGACAGTTCCAGGAGTACGTTCATGAGTTCCTGGTAGGAGCCGCCCTCGACGGCGACCGCGGTGAGCCGTTCGTGCAGGGCGCGGGACTGTTCGAGCTCCAGGGCGTGCCGGTTCAGGACGGTGCCGAGGACCTCGGAGAGGATGTCGTTGAACATGACGTCACCGGGCAGCGCGATCACCGGGAAGCCGAGCCGGTCCCCCAACGCCAGCATTTCCGGAGGGAGTTCGGGCAGGTAGGGGCCGATCTTGACGCCGAGCGCGGCGAGCCCGCGGCCGGCGAGGGTGGGCACCAGGGCGGTGAGCGCCGCCGCGTCGTCGCGCACCGCGTAGGCGGTGGTGAGCAGGAGTTCGCCGCCGCGCATCCAGCGCACGATGTCGGGCACTTCCATGATGTTGACGACGCGGATGCGGCGGGCCCCGCCGCGGGCTCCGGCGACGAGCCGGGCGCCGCCCAGGCACGGCAGGTTGAGCGCCTCGCGCACGGTGAGGCCCGCCGAGAGGTCGTAGCCGCGGGCCTGGCCGGTACCGGTGCCGATGCCTGTCATGTCCAGTCACTATGCGACCGCCCGATGCCATCCGTAAGACACCGCGCGTTACTTCCGTGTGTCCCGGACGGGCATGTCGGAAGCATTGTCATCCGGTGTCAGCGCGGGGTCCGTCTTCCTGGCGTCCGCTGCCCATGACGCCCCGGAGCGCCGCGCCTACCTTGACCGCATGATCTCGGGACCGCGCACGGCTGGGAGGCCGCAGTGACTCTGGAATCCGGGCAGGGCCCGATCGACGGTGCGCACTATCTGGAGGCCACCCCGGAGAACGTCCTGTGGGGCAGGCTCCCCTGCGGCGGCACGCCCGCCGCCCTCACCGTCGCCTCCGGCGCGACGGTCACCTTCGACACGGTGTCGCACGAGGGCATCCTGGAGGACCAGGGCAGTGACCCGGTGGAGTTCTTCGGCCGGTACGGCGTCGGGGCCGACGACGTCCTGTCCGACGCCCGGCTGCTCGCCAAGACCCCGCACCTGCGCGACGCCGGCCGCGACGGCCCGCACGTCGTGTCCGCCCCGGTGCACGTGCGCGGCGCCGAACCCGGCGATCTGCTGCGCGTCGACGTCCTCGGGCTGCACCGGCGCGCCGACTACGGGCTGGTCTCCAGCCGCCACGGGCGCGGCGCGCTGCCGGAGCACTTCGCGCTCGACGGGCCGGAGTTCACGTTCTGCTCGGTGGAGGACGGGGCCGGTGTCATCCGGTACGGCACCGACCGCGCCGCCCGTTTCCCGCTGCGGCCCTTCCTGGGCATCATGGGCGTCGCCACGGACACCGCCGAGCCCGCGCACAGCGTGCCGCCGGGCCGGCACGGCGGCAACATCGACGTGAAGCACCTCGGCACCGGCGCCACCGTCTATCTGCCGGTGCAGACCGAGGGCGCGGGCTTCCACACGGGCGACCCGCACTACGCGCAGGGCAACGGCGAGGTCGCCCTCACCGCGTTCGAGGCGCCGCTGCGGGCGACCTTCCGGCTCACCGTCCTCAAGGGCGCGCGGGCCCGGGCCGCCGCGGCGACCCTCACCGAGCCGTTCGGCGAGACCGACCGGCACTGGATCCCGCTCGGCCTGCACGAGGACCTGAACCTGGCGATGCGGGCGGCCGTGCGCTCCGCCCTCGCCTTCCTCACCGACCGCTTCGGCATGGAATCGCACGCCGCCTACGCCTACTTGAGCGCCGCCGCCGACTTCGAGGTCTCGCAGGTCGTCGATCAGGTGCAGGGCGTGCACTGCCTGATCCGCAAGGCCGACTTCGCCTCAGGAGACTCCCGGTGAACCGGCTGATCCTGCGCCGGGCCCGCGTCGAGAACGCGGCCGACCCGTGCGACCTCCTCCTCGCCGACGGGCTCGTCCACACCGTGGGCACCGTCCCCGACGACGCGAGCGGCGAGAGCGTCGACTGCGCGGGCCGCATCGTCCTGCCCGCCTTCGTCGAGCCCCATCTGCACCTGGACAAGGCGCTGTTGGACGCCGTCCGCCCGAACCCCGACGGCACCCTGGCCGGCGCCATCGCGGTGACCGGCGCGCTGAAGCGGTCCTTCACCCGCGACGGCGTCCGCGACCGGGCCCGTACGGTCCTGGAGACGGCGGTCCGCAACGGCACGACCCTGATCCGCGCCCACCCCGACGTCGACCCTCTCGCGGGCCTGCTCGGCGTCGAGGTGCTGCTCGAACTCCGCGAGGAGTACCGGCCGTTGGTGGATCTCCAGATCGTGGCGTTCCCGCAGGAGGGCATCTTCCGCTCCCCCGGCACGGACCAGCTCCTGACCGCGGCCGTCGCGGCGGGCGCGGACGTCATCGGCGGCTGCCCGTACAACGAGGACTCCCTCGCCGACGCCCGCCGCCATGTCGAACTCGTCCTGGATCTCGCGGTGGAGCACGGGCTGCCCGCCGATCTGCACGCGGACTTCGCGGACGACGCGAGCGATCCCCGGTACGCGCTCGCCGAGTTCATCGCGGAGGGCACCGCGCGCCGGGGCCTGTCCGGGCGGGTCGCGCTGGGGCACGCCACCTCCCTCGCGGGCCGCCCGCCCGCCGACCGCGCCCGCGCACTGGCCGCGCTCGCCGACGCGGGCGTCGCCGTGGTCCCGCTCCCCGCCACGGACCTGCACCTGGGCGGCCGCCACGACAGCACGGCCGTCCGCCGCGGCGTCGCGCCGGTGCGCGAGCTGTGGGACGCGGGCGTCCTCACGGCCTGCTCCTCGAACAACATCCGCAACGCCTTCACCCCGTACGGCAGCGCCGACGCCCTGGACACCGCGCTGCTGCTCGCCCAGACCGGCCATCTGTCGGGCCCCGCCGACCTGGCCCGCGTCCTGCGCATGGTCACGTACGACGCGGCCCGAGTGACCGGCACAGCCGACACCTACGGCGTCCGTCCGGGCGCCCGCGCCGATCTGGTGGTCCTGGACTCGACCACGTACGACGACATCGTCCTGGACCGCCCCGACCGCACCCACGTCATCAAGGCGGGCCGGATCGTGGCCCGCACCACCCGCACATCGGAACTGCTGACCCCCTGATCCCGAACGCCCCTCCGCTCACCCGCACCCGCACGGCACCCGCGCACGCATCCCACCCCTCCCCTCCGCCAAGGAGTCCCCATGCGCGAACGCCTCCCGCACGAAATCGTCGCCTCCGTACTCGCCGGCCTCACGGCGTTCATCGGCGGCAACGCGCTCCATCTGCCGCCCTGGGCGATCTTCATCTCGTGGGCGGGCACCTTCCTGCTGGGCGGCCCGAGCCTCGCGAACGCCGGGAAGCTGTGGTTCGCGATGCCCGCGGGCTCAACGTTCGCCCTGGTCATCGTGGTGATCGAGAACCACGCGGGCGGTGCGTTCGGCGACGGCCAGTGGGCCCGCAACACGTTCCAGGCGCTGGTCATCCTGGTCGTCAACAGCGCCCTGATGTACGCGGGCAGGCTCAAGGCCCTCGCCCTGATCCCCGGCATGTTCTTCGGGTTCGCCAGCTACTTCGCCACGTACTTCGGCGGCTTCGGCCACGACCCGGGGAACGTGTGGGTGGCCTGGCTCAGCGTCGTCGCCATGAACGCCCTGGGACCGGTCTTCGCGTACCTGTCGACGAAGCTGACCTTCGCGACGGCGGACGCGCCCCGCTCCCCGGTGGCGTCCGAGACCGAGCCGGTCCAGCAGGCCTAGCGAGCAGGCCCGGGGAGCGGGTCTAGAGAGCGCCCAGCGCCAGGGCCACGCGGACCGCGCCCGCCTGCTCGAAGATCTCCTGGGCGATCTCCCACTGGCCGGGCTCCCGCCGCGCGAACTCCCGCCATCCGGTGACGACGAGCAGCAGCCCGCGCGCGGCGGCCGCCTCCGGCAGTTGCCCGGGGTCGCCGAGCGCGTCGGCCAGCGCGTCCCAGTTCCGCCCGAACCAGTGGGGCAGGTCGAGGGCGGCGGCGCAGCGGTCCATGAGGGCGGCCTTGTCCGCGGCCCCGTCGAGGTCGAGGACGCGGACCGTCCAGTCACCGCTCGCGCTCATCGCAGCACTTCCTTGAACGACTCGTAGTGGTCATCGGTGTAGTACCTCTCCCCCTCGTCACCGGTGACGATGCGCCGGGCGCCCCGGTCGCGCGAGCCCGGGGTGGGCACGGTGTACTCGTGGTAGTAGCCGCGCCGGTGCTGGGGCAGCTCGCGCTCGTAGTTCCCGAAGACGCTGCCGTCCTTCTCGTACGGGAACGGCCCGCCCTGATCGATGAGGGTGAGCGTCCGCCGCGCCTCGACGGGCAGCCGGCTCTCCCGGACAGTGCCCATGCCTGACTCGGAGCACCCGAAGAGAAGAGCACAGCAGGCCAGCAGCAGACAAAGGAGACGACGAGCCACGAATCAAGCCCCTCCGGCGATTGAGGAGCGGGGCCCGGGGCGGAGCCCCGTGACCTCACGCTCCGTCGGGGTCGGCCCTCTGCAACGCAGGCTTGGGCGTGGCCCCCGCAGTCAGCAGAAAATCGGCCGCGGACGTGTCGGTGACCAGACTGGTCACGAGCCCCGACCGCAATACGGCGTCAATGGCGGCAGCCTTCCGCTGCCCGCCCGCGATCGCGACGACCTCCGGTATGCGGCGCAGCCGGTCCGCCTCGACCGTGATGCAGCGCTCGCCGAGGTCCCGGCCGACCCGACGCCCCTGGGCGTCGAACAGGTGGGCGGACATCTCGGCCGCGACGCCCAGCGACGCGTAGTGCGCGCGCTCCTCGTCGCTGAGCATGTCGTGGACGGTGGAGATGCCCGGCTCCCAGGAGCCGATGGACACGCACGCCACGGTGACCTTGTCGAAGTACTCGAAGGCGCGGGCGATCCCGGTCTGGTCGCGCAGCGCCGCGGCGGTCGCGGCGTCCGGCAGCAGCATCGGCGCGTAGATCGGGTGCGCGTCCCCGCCCGAGACCTGCGCGGCCCGCCGCACGGCCTCCACGGAGCCGCGCTCGGCGGTCCCGGCGTCGTACACACCGGTCAGCTGCACGACGGTGCACGGCGGGAGCCGGTCGAGGGCGGCGGCCATGTGAATGGTGGAACGGCCCCACGCCAGACCCAGGACATCGCCCTCGGTGACGAGCTCGCCCAGGAGATCGGCGGCGACCTCGCCCAGGTTCTCGGGATCGGGCGACTCCTCGGCCTCGGCCGGCGACTCGACGACCACCACATGCCGCAGTCCGTACCGCGCGCGCAGCGCGTCGGAGCGCTCCGCGTCCAGCTCGGCCGGGACCCGGATCTCGATGCGTACGAGATCCCGCTCCAGGGCGGTCTCCAGGACCCGGGCCACCTTGAAGCGGCTGACGCCGAACTCCTCGGCGATCTGGATCTTGGACTTGCCCTCCAGATAGAAGCGACGGGCCATGGCCGCCGCCTGCATCAGCTCCGCGGGTCCCATCCGCAGGGCTGCGCGTCCCGCCGATGATGCGGACACGGCGATCTCCTCACTGCTCTTCTTCACGACTCACACGACAACTGTGGACACAAGCACTGATACCGCGCCCACCGCACACTCTTCTGTTCACAACCTGGATACGCCGTTCATCCTTGCAGATCCCGCGGACTTGATCAGCCCCGATGGAACGCCGTTCACGGAACCGTGGCTCAGTGGCCGCATGCCCAGGTCGACGCGGCGGCCGCCTGCTCGCGCAGCGCACGGACCGCCTCGGCCGGGTCGCTCGCCCCGTATACGGCCGAACCGGCGACGAAGACGTCCGCTCCCGCCTCCGCGCACCGCTCGATGGTCGACGCGGAGACCCCGCCGTCGACCTGCAGCCACAGCTCGAGACCATGCTTGGAGATCAGCTCACGCGTCCGACGGATCTTCGGCAGCATGATGTCCAGGAAGGCCTGCCCGCCGAACCCGGGCTCAACCGTCATGATCAGCAACATGTCGAGCTCGGGGAGCAGATCCTCGTACGGCTCGATGGGCGTCGCCGGCTTGAGCGCCATGGAGGCGCGGGCACCCTTGGCGCGGATCTCCCGGGCGAGCCGGACGGGCGCGTGGGCGGCCTCCGCGTGGAAGGTGACGGATCCGGCCCCCGCCTCGACGTACTGGGGAGCCCAGCGATCGGGGTTCTCGATCATCAGATGGCAGTCCAGCGGGGTGTCCGTCGCCCGCGCCAGCGACTCTACGACCGGCACCCCCAGGGTGAGATTCGGGACGAAGTGGTTGTCCATGACGTCGACGTGCAGCCAGTCGGCGCCCGCCACCGCCTGTGCCTCATCGGCAAGGCGCGCGAAGTCCGCGGAGAGGATGCTGGGGTTGATCTGAACGGCCATGCCCCAAGACTGCCATGCCCACGGCCGCTTTCCCTTATCGGTCTGGACCAGTCCCGCGTTCCCGGATCGTCTGTCGACCACCGGGGCACGGGGCCGAGCCCCGGAACCCCGGCCCCCACCGGCCCGTACGTTCCTAGGCGGTCCGCCGGATCAGCGCCAGATACATGGCATCGGTCCCGTGCAGATGTGGCCACAACTGCACATCGGGCCCGTCCCCGATCCCCGGCACACCCTCCAACAGCGGCCGCGCGTCGATGAGTTCGGCCCCGCCGACCGACTTCAGCACGTCGTCGACGACGGCCCGGGTCTCGGCGAGGTGCGGCGAGCACGTCGCGTACCCCACGACGCCCCCGACCCGCACGGAGTCGAGCGCCGTCCGCAGCAGGCTCCGCTGCAACGGCCCGAACCCGTCCAGGTCCTCCGGCCGCCGCCGCCAGCGTGCCTCGGGCCGCCGGCGCAGCGCGCCGAGTCCGGTGCAGGGCACGTCCATGAGCACGCGGTCGAAGGTCCCGGAGCGCCACGGCGGCCGGGTCCCGTCCGCCGCGATCACCTGGTACGGCCCCGGGTTCCCGGCCAGCGCCTTGCCGACGAGTCCGGCCCGGTGCGGCTGCTTCTCGGAGGCGAGGAGCACGGCCCCGCGCTCGGCGGCGAGCCCGGCGAGCATGGCGGCCTTGCCGCCCGGCCCGGCGCACCCGTCGAGCCACATCCGGTCCGAGCCCTCGACCGGAGCGTTCGCGAGCGCGAGCGCGACCAGCTGGCTGCCCTCGTCCTGCACTCCGGCGCGCCCGGTCCTGACGATGTCGAACGCCCCCGGCTCGCCGCCCTCGGTGAGCCGCACGGCATACGGAGACCAGCGTCCGGGCAGCCCCGAATCCTCTCCGACCTCGGCGAGAACCGCCTCGGCCGTGGTCCGTCCGGGCCGTGCCACGAGCGTCACCTCGGGCCGCTCGTTGTCCGCCTCCAGCAGGTCCTCGATGCCGGCGCGGCCGCCGCCCAGCGAGTCCCACAGCGCCGACACCACCCATCGCGGATGCGAATGGACGACGGCGAGATGGTCCTCGGGGTCCTCGTCGTACGGGGGCGCGACGCGCTCCACCCAGGCGTCGAGGTCGTGCTGCGAGACCTTCCGCAGCACCGCGTTGACGAACTTGGCCCGCCCGTCGCCGAGCACCACGCGCGCCAGCTCCACCGACGCGGAGACGGCGGCGTGCGTCGGGATCCGCGTCCCGAGCAGCTGGTGCACGCCCAGGTTCAGCACGTCCAGGACGGGCGGGTCGACCTCCCTGAGCGGCCGGTCGATGCAGGCCGCCACGATCGCGTCGTAGGTGCCCTGGCGCCGCAGCGTCCCGTAGACCAGCTCGGTCGCCAGCGCCGCGTCCCGCGCGTCGAAGTCGCCCTTGGCGCGGGCCTTCTTGAGCAGCGGCGGCAGCACGAGGTTCGCGTACGCGTCCCGCTCGTCGACCGCGCGCAGCACCTCGAAGGCGAGGATGCGCACCGGGTCCTTCTTGGGACGGCGGTGGGGCTTGCCGGGCCTGCCGGACTTGCCGGCGCCACGGTTCGACGAGGTCGGCTGGTCGCTCAAAGGTGCTCCGCTGCTGGATTCGTACGGGCGTCACGCACAGGGGCGTACGCCGATGTGAACCCTCCCAGCCTACGGCCCGGCCCGCTCCCGGGCCGCTCCGGGCTCAGCCCAGCCGCTCCCCCGCCGCGATCCGCACCCCGCGCGCCCAGTCCGCCGCCGCCATCGGCTTCTTGCCCTGGGCCTGCACCCAGAGCAGCTCGACGGCGTAGCTGCCGGTGCCGACGTACAGGTTCTTCTTGCCGACGGCCAGCTCGCCCGGCGCCAGGTCGGTGCGGTCCGGCACCGGCACGGCGGAGCGCACCTTGAGCCGCTCCCCGCGGAACTCGGTCCAGGCACCCGGCGCGGGCGTGCAGCCGCGCACCACGCGGTCGACGCGCAGCGCGGGCGCGGCCCAGTCGATCCGGGCGTCCTCGACGGTGATCTTCGGGGCGAGGGAGACGCCGTCGGCGGGCTGCGGCACGGCCTGCACCGACCCGTCCTCGATCCCGTCCATGGTGGCGACGAGCAGCCCGGCACCGGCGAACGCGAGCCGGGTCAGCATGTCGCCGCTGGTGTCCGTGGGCCGGACCGCCTCCGTCACCGTCCCGTACACCGGCCCGGAGTCGAGGCCCTCCTCGATGAGGAAGGTCGAGGCGCCGGTGATCTCGTCGCCCGCCATGATCGAGTGCTGCACGGGCGCGGCGCCGCGCCAGGCGGGCAGCAGCGAGAAGTGCAGGTTGACCCAGCCGCGGGCGGGCACGTCGAGGGCGGTCTTCGGCAGCAGCGCGCCGTAGGCGACGACCGGGCAGCAGTCCGGGCCGATCTCGCGCAGCCGGGCCAGGAACTCCTCGTCGCGCGGCTTGGCGGGCTTGAGCACCTCGATGCCGGCCTCCTCGGCCCGCTCGGCGACCGGGCTCGCGATCAGGCGGCGGCCGCGCCCGGCGGGGGCGTCGGGCCGGGTGACGACCGCGGCGACCTCGTGCCGGTCGGAGGCGATCAGGGCGTCCAGGGCGGGAACGGCGACCTCGGGGGTGCCGGCGAAGACGAGCTTCATCGGTGGATCGTGGCCTCTCGGGCAGGGTGACGGGCAGCGCACCAGTCTATGGGCGCCCGCTCGCACACACGCATGGGGCGCACGCCAGAACGTGCGCCCTGCGCATATGCGGATACGCCCGAACAGCGTGACCCCTCACCGGATGGCGCGTTGGTCAAGAAAGAGTTGACCAGTCAGCGGGCCGCCATCACCCCGATCGCTGTCGGACGCCGTCGCCGTTCGGTGCGTGACCGGCCCATCATTCTCATGTTTCATCGCCGGTTCGAGAGGCTTGTAAATGGCCGACCACGCAACCCACGACGCCCAGGCACGGGCCAGCCTGCACCTCCTGGTGCGGGACATCGAGCGGGTCCGGCGGCAGGTGGACGCACTGCGCACCCTCACCGCGCAGCTCGGCAACGTCTACCGCCCGCGCCGCTCCGGCCCCTCCGCGGGCTTCGTCGTCTACGGCAGGGCGCCCGCCCCGACCGTCCGTCTCGCCCAGGAGCTGCGGGACAGCGTCGAGACCCTGGTGACAGCGGCCGTGGACTTCGACCGCTCGCTGGGCTTCTCGTGGGACGCGGTGGGCTCCGCGCTCGGAGTCACCAAGCAGGCGGTGCACCGCCGTTACGGGGCGCGCCGGGCCGCGACCCAGGCCGCCGCCGAGGCGGAGCGGGCCACCGACACCCCGACGGCCACCGCGCCCCGGCCGCCGGTTCCACTGGCCACGGGCCCGCTGCCCTCGGTGCCCGCCGCCCGGTCGATGCCGACCCAGCCCACCGCGGGCAGCTCGGGTCTGCGCGAGGAGGCGCGGCCGACCGCCTTCCCCGGCCCGCGCAACGGTTGATACCCGACCGGCCGGTCCGCCGGCTCCCGTTCGACGCAGCCTCCCCGCACCTCATGTCCGGGGAGGCCTCGCCATGTTGACGCCCGTGCGGCAACCGGGCCTGACGCCGGGTCACCCGATGTCGAGCGGGTCCACCCGTACGCGCACCGGCTCGATCCCGCCGCGCGCCATCCGTGCCGCCTGCGCCTGCTTGAGGGCGGCGGCGAGGGCGGCGCCGCTGCCCGGCGGGACCCGCACGAGGGCCCGCTCCCAGTGCTCGCCGGGCGGGGGCGCCCCCGGCCTGCGCGTCCCCCCGCCGCCGCTCTCGGGCACCGGCACGGGCCCCAGCACCTCGGCGTCCGCGGGCAGGCGGACCGCGCCGAGGAAGTCGGCCAGCGCGTCCGGCAGACCGCTCACCGCGGCCATCCGTGACACCGGCGGGAACCCCAGCTCGGCGCGGTCGGCGAGCTCCCGCACCGCGTGCCCCACCGGGTCCCAGCGCACCAGCGCCTGCACGGGCCGCAGCGTCGGCTCGGCCACGACGACGACGGTGCCGCCCGCGTCCTGGGGCCGGACCAGCGCGGACGCCGCGATCCAGCGCCGCAGGGCGTCCTCGCCGGCCCGCAGGTCGGGCCGCCCGAGCATGGCCCAGCCGTCCAGGAGCAGCGCCGCCGCGTAGCCCCCTTCGGCGACCGGCTCGGCGCCGGGCGTGCTCACCACGAGCGCCGGCTCCCCGGACACGGTGTCGAGCACCTGCTCGCGCCCCGAGGTCCGCACCGGCACGGCGGCGAACGCCCGGCCCAGCTCCTCGGCGGTCCGCCGGGCGCCGACCACCTGGGCCCGCAGCCGGGTGCCGCCGCACTCGGCGCAGCTCCAGCCGGGCTCCTCGCGCCCGCACCAGCCGCAGGCGAGCACACCGGTGGCCTCGCGCGCCTCCAGCGGCCCGGCGCACGCCCGGCACCGGGCGGGCTCGCGGCACCGCTGGCAGGCGAGCCGGGGCACGTATCCGCGCCGGGGCACCTGCACCAGGACGGGTCCCTCGCGCAGCGCCGTCCGCGCGGTCTCCCAGGCGATGCTGGGCAGCCGGGCCGCCCGCGCCGCCTCGTCCCGCGCGAGATCGAGGTCGCCGACGGTCCGCACGAGCGGCGCGGTGCGCCGCACCTCGGCCCGCGGTGCGGCGATCGCGGCGGCCCATCCGCTGCGCACCAGCTGCGCGGCCTCGACGGTGCAGCTCCAACTGCCCGCCAGGAAGGCGCACTTGTCGCGGGCGGCCCGCAGCTCCAGAACCTCCCGCACATGCGGGAACGGCGCGTGGTCGTCACTGTGGTGCGCGTCCCCGTCGTCCCACAGCACGACGAGCCCCAGCCGCCGTACGGGGGCGAACATGGCGGCCCGGGTCCCCACCACGGCCCGCACCGCCCCGCGCCGCACGGCAAGCCATTCCGAGTACCGCCGCTGCTGTCCGGCCTCGGCGGTGAGCACGGCGTGCTGTCCCGGCCCGAGCGCCTCCCGCAGCGCCTGATCGACACGGGCCGCGAGCCGCACGGTCGGTACGACGACCAGGGCTCCGCGCCCCGAGGCCAGGGTCGCCCGCACGGCCCGGGCGATCTCGTCGGCCCACTCGGGGCCGGGCAGCGCCGTCCACACGGCCCGCGGCGAGCCCCCCGCGGCGAGCGAGGCGACGAAGTCGGCCCCTCGCTCGTACCGCTGCCACGAGCCGGGCTCAGGCGCGGCGGGCGGCGCGGGCGGTGCAGGGAACTCCCGCGCCTCGGCCTTGGCGTGCCGGGGCGGAACGGCCAGCTGGAGCACATCGGCGAGGCTTCCCGCGTAGCGGTCGGCCACCGCCCGGGTCAGCCCCAGCAGCTCCGGGTCGAGCACCTGCTCGGGCGACACCACCTGCGCCAGCGCGGCGAGGGGCCCCTGGTACTCGGCCTCGGCGACCCGCTCGACGAGGAACCCGTCGATGAGCCCGCCGCCCTCGCGCCGCCCGTCCCGCACGTTCTTCGACCCGGCCCCGAACCGCACCCGGACCCGCACGCCCGGCTGCGCGACGGCGTCCAACTCCTCCGGCACCGCGTACTCGAAGTACCGGTCGAGATGCAGCACCCCCTTGTCGACGAGCACCCGCGCGACGGGCAGCTCCTTGGCCAGCGCGGCCCCCCGCCACGTCCGCGGCTTGGCCTTCGGCGCCTTGGCCCGCCGCACGCTCTCCCGGATCAACGCAAGCTGCTCGGGCTCCCCTCCCCCGCCACCCTGCTCCGGCCTGTCGTTCTCGCTGCTCACAGGTGCATTCCTACCAGAGGGCAGTGACAGCGGGCCGGGCCCGGGAACGCGGCGGGCCCGGCCCTCCCGAAGGAGAACCGGGCCCACAGGGCATACGCGGGGCCTACAGTCCGGCGGCCTTGCGCAGAGCGTCCACGCGGTCGGTCTTCTCCCACGTGAAGTCGGGCAGCGCGCGCCCGAAGTGGCCGTAGGCGGCCGTCTGGGAGTAGATCGGGCGGAGCAGGTCGAGGTCGCGGATGATCGCGGCCGGGCGGAGGTCGAAGACCTCGGAGATCGCCGACTCGATCTTGTCGGTGTCGACCGTCGCCGTGCCGAACGTCTCGACGAACAGGCCCACCGGCTCGGCCTTGCCGATCGCGTACGCGACCTGGACCTCGCAGCGCGAGGCGAGACCGGCGGCCACGACGTTCTTGGCGACCCAGCGCATCGCGTACGCGGCCGAGCGGTCCACCTTGGACGGGTCCTTGCCCGAGAAGGCGCCGCCGCCGTGGCGGGCGTAGCCACCGTACGTGTCGATGATGATCTTGCGGCCGGTCAGGCCGGCGTCGCCCATCGGGCCGCCGATCTCGAAGCGGCCGGTCGGGTTGACCAGCAGCCGGTAGCCCTCGGTCTCCAGCTTGATGCCGTCGTCCAGGAGGGCCTTCAGCTCCGGCTCCACGACGAACTCGCGGATGTCGGGGGCGAGCAGCGACTCCAGGTCGATGTCGGAGGCGTGCTGCGAGGAGACCACGACCGTGTCGAGGCGGACGGCCTTGTCGCCGTCGTACTCGATGGTGACCTGCGTCTTGCCGTCGGGGCGCAGGTAGGGGATCGTGCCGTTCTTGCGGACCTCGGACAGGCGGCGCGACAGGCGGTGCGCGAGGTGGATCGGGAGCGGCATCAGCTCCGGGGTCTCGTCGCACGCGTAGCCGAACATCAGGCCCTGGTCGCCCGCGCCCTGCTTGTCGAGCTCGTCGTCATCGCCCTCGACCCGCTTCTCGTACGCGGTGTCGACGCCCTGCGCGATGTCCGGGGACTGCGAGCCGATCGAGACCGAGACTCCGCACGACGCGCCGTCGAAGCCCTTCTTCGACGAGTCGTAGCCGATCTCCAGGATCTTCTCGCGCACGAGCTGCGCGATCGGCGCGTACGCCTTGGTGGTGACCTCGCCGGCCACGTGCACGAGGCCCGTGGTGATCAGCGTCTCGACGGCCACGCGGGACGTGGGGTCCTCGCGCAGCAGCGCGTCGAGAATGGTGTCGCTGATCTGGTCAGCGATCTTGTCGGGGTGACCCTCGGTCACGGACTCCGAGGTGAACAGGCGACGGGACACAACGCTCCCTGTGGTTGCAGCGGCTGCTGGCTGATCATTTGCGGACGGGTACGGGGGCTGCGCCCGACGACATCCGGAAACAGTTTATCGGTCGTGCTCGCTCGCCGGACCACGCGTCTCGCCTACTGGGAGTGCTGTGACCTGCGACACCGCATTCTCCGATATGACGATCGGTCTTAGGAAGAGCGCAGGACGCCCGAAATTCCGGTGTTTTCGGGTTTTCGGTGCGTCCGAAGGGGCGAATGCGGTTTTTCACTCCTGGTGGGGCAGTCGGGACACGACCGCGTCCCAGATCCGGTCCGCGAGTGCCTCCTTGGGGCCGTACGGGACCGGGTTCTCGGTGCCGTCGGAGCCGAGGATGACGGCCTCGTTCTCCTCCGCGCCGAACGTCTTGCGCTCGCCGACCTCATTGACGACGAGCAGGTCACAGCCCTTGCGGGCGAGCTTGGCGCGGCCGTTGGCGAGGACGTCGTCGGTCTCGGCGGCGAAGCCGACGACCACCTGCCCGGGGCGCGGCCGCCCGGCGGAGATCTCGGCCAGGATGTCGGGGTTGCGCACGAGGGCGATCGGCGCGGGCTCCTCGCCGTCCTTCTTCTTGATCTTGCCGGTGGCGTACGTCTCCGGGCGGAAGTCGGCGACGGCCGCCGCCATGACGACCGCGTCGGCGTCGCCGGCCGCCTTCAGGGCCGCCTCGCGCAGCTGGACGGCGGTGCCCACGTGGACGACGTCGACGCCGGCCGGGTCGGGCAGGCCCGCGTTCGCCGACAGCAGCGTGACCCGGGCGCCGCGCGCGGCGGCGGTGCGGGCGAGCGCGTAGCCCTGCTTGCCTGAGGAGCGGTTGCCGAGGAAGCGGACCGGGTCGAGGGGTTCGCGGGTGCCGCCGGCGCTGACGACGACGTGCCGGCCGGTCAGGTCCGGGGTCCCGGCGCCGCGGGCGAGGACCCGGCGCACGTACTCGAAGATCTCCACGGGGTCGGGGAAGCGGCCCTTGCCGGTGTCCACGCCGGTCAGCCGGCCGACGGCGGGCTCGATGACGAGGGCGCCGCGGCGGCGCAGCGTGGCGACGTTCTCCTGGGTGGCCGGGTGCTCCCACATCTCGGTGTGCATGGCGGGCGCGAAGATCACCGGGCAGCGGGCGGTCAGCAGGGTGTTCGTCAGGAGGTCGTCGGCGAGGCCGTGGGCGGCCTTCGCGAGCATGTCCGCGGTGGCCGGGGCGACGACGACCACGTCCGCGTGCTGGCCGATGCGCACGTGCGGGACCTCGTGGACGGAGTCCCAGACCTCGGTGGAGACCGGATTGCCCGACAGCGCCGACCAGGTCGCGGCGCCGACGAAGTGGAGCGCCGAGTCGGTGGGCACGACGCGGACGTCGTGGCCGGACTCCGTCAGCCGGCGCAGCAGCTCGCACGCCTTGTAGGCGGCGATACCGCCGCTGACTCCCAGGACGACGTTGGGCTTCGACGACACCGGCTCTCCCCTGACTCCACTGCTGCGTACGAGGACACGTACGACTCCATGACACACCACAGGCCCGACAGCGGCGCTGTCGGGCCTGTGGTGACGACCGAATGCGGTGTTACTGCGCCGGGCCCTCGATGGCCTCGGACGTCAGCAGGCCCGCGTTGATCTCGCGAAGGGCGATCGAGAGCGGCTTCTCGTGGACGTGGGTGTCCACCAGCGGGCCGACGTACTCGAGCAGGCCCTCACCGAGCTGCGAGTAGTACGCGTTGATCTGACGCGCGCGCTTGGCGGCGTAGATGACCAGGCTGTACTTCGAGTCGGTGGCTTCGAGCAGCTCATCAATCGGCGGGTTGATGATGCCCTCGGGCGCGGTGATGGAAGAGGACACTCTCTGCCTTCCGATGGGGGCCGGGACCGGGGTCCCGACTGGGGTAAAGATCAAAGAACCTTCATCAAGGCTAGCAGCTCGCGGGCTACGTCCTCGACGGAGGTGTTGACAAGGGTCGTGTCGAACTCCGCCTCCGAGGCCAGCTCCACCTTGGCGGTGTCGAGCCGGCGCTCGATCACCTCGGCGGACTCGGTACCGCGCCCGGTGAGCCTGCGGACCAGTTCGTCCCAGCTCGGCGGGGCGAGGAAGACCAGCTGCGCCTCGGGCATCGACTCACGGACCAGCCGGGCGCCCTGGAGGTCGATCTCCAGGAGCACCGGCTCACCCGCTTCGAGGCGATCGAGGACGGCACGCCGCGGGGTGCCGTAGCGGTTCCCCGCGAACTCGGCCCACTCAAGGAGCTCGCCGTTGGCGATCAGCTTGTCCATCTCCTCGTCGGTGACGAAGAAGTAC
This sequence comes from Streptomyces sp. HUAS MG91, assembly GCF_040529335.1. Classification (GTDB taxonomy): domain Bacteria; phylum Actinomycetota; class Actinomycetes; order Streptomycetales; family Streptomycetaceae; genus Streptomyces; species Streptomyces tabacisoli. The sequence goes on from NZ_CP159534.1 coordinate 1,425,066, forward strand.
TGGACTCCGTGCTTCTCGCCCGGGCGCGGCTTGCGGGTCGTCGCCGACACCGAGAGCCAGACCTCGGGGTGTTCCTTGCGCATGTGGGCGACGACCGTGCTCTTGCCGACCCCGGAGGGGCCGGAGAGCACGGTCAGCCGCGGACGTTCACTCATGCAGCGATTATTCCAGTTGTTCCGGAGTGCCCGGACCAGCCCCGGGGCCGGTCCGGAGTCACTCAGGCGCCGGTGCTGCCGAACTCGCGCTCCAGGGAGGCGATCTGGTTGGAACCGAGACCGCGGACCCGGCGGGATTCGGAGATCCCGAGGCGCTCCATGATCTGCTTGGCGCGGACCTTGCCCACGCCCGGCAGGGACTCGAGCAGGGCGGAGACCTTCATCTTGCCGATGACGTCGTTCTCCTGGCCCTGCTTGATGACCTCGTGCAGGGAGGCGCCGGAGTGCTTGAGTCGATTCTTGACCTCGGCCCGCTCCCGGCGAGCCGCGGCGGCCTTTTCGAGCGCGGCTGCGCGCTGTTCAGGGGTAAGGGGCGGAAGAGCCACGCCTACGTCACCTCGGATGTCGAACTGTCGGATACGGACCGGTGAGGAACCTAGTCGCCCCACACCTGGTGAGCAACGAGCAACGCGCTTGCCTGCGTTCGCCTGTTCGCTCTCGTCGGAGACTAGCGGCCACGGCGGTCAGAGTCAGCGAGAACAGAGGAAAAGTCCTGGTCAGCCTTCCACAGGCGGGATATTTCGGGCAAATCGTCTGCTAAATCGGTCAGGATTCGGACGCTCGGCCAAAGGTCGGCACGCAGTGCCACCCCTGAGCAGCCTCAATTCGCGGTCCCGACCGCCTCACGCACCTCGTCCGCGAACCGCACGGCAGCGTCCCGCAGCGCCGTCACGGAGGGCCCTTCCTTGAGGACGGCCCGGCTCACGTTCGGTACGACGTTGTGGACCGCGGAGCCGAAGACGGCCGGAAGATCGGCCGCCGTGGCGCCCTGCGCGCCGATGCCGGGCGCGAGGAGCGGGCCGTTGATGTCGAGCGCGTACGAGGAGAGGTCGCCCAGGGTCGCGCCGACGACCGCGCCGAAGGAGCCCATGGGGGCCGCGCCGGCGTTCTCCTCGGTGAGGTGGGCGAGCATCGTCGCGCCGACGTTCTTGCCGTCGCCCCGGACCGCGTGCTGGACCTCGCCGCCCTCGGGGTTGGAGGTCAGCGCGAGCACGAAGAGCCCGGCGCCGGACTCGCGCGCCAGGTCGACGGCGGGCTTCAGCGAGCCGTAGCCGAGGTACGGGGACACGGTCAGGGCGTCCACGAACAGCGGGGAGTCCTGGTGCAGATAGGTCTGCGCGTACGCGGCCATGGTGGAGCCGATGTCGCCGCGCTTGGCGTCCATGACGACCAGGGTGCCCGCGGCCCGCAGTTCGGCGACCGCCTTCTCCAGTACGGCGACGCCGCGCGAGCCGAACCGCTCGAAGAACGCCATCTGCGGCTTGACCACGGCGACCGTCTCCGCCAGCGCCTCGACGGTGGTCCGGGTGAAGGTCTCCAGGCCGGCGATGTCGTCCTTCAGGCCCCAGGAGGCCAGCAGGGCGGCGTGCGGGTCGATGCCGACGCAGAGCGGGCCGCGCTCGTCCATGACGCGGCGCAGGCGGGCGCCGAAGGGCTCCAGGACCGTCATGCGGACACCTTCTTCACATCGGCGCCGACGGCGTCGGCGAGCGTGGGGTACGGGGAGTTGTTCAGGCGGGCGGCGAGGCCCTTGTGGATCGCGCGGGCGTAGAACGGGCCCTCGTAGATGAAGGCCGAGTAGCCCTGGATGAGCGTGGCACCGGCGAGGATGCGCTGCCAGGCGTCCTCGGCGTTCTCGATGCCGCCGACGCCGACAAGGGTGATCTTGTCCCCCACGCGCGCGTAGAGGCGCCTGAGGACCTCCAGGGAGCGCTCCTTGAGGGGTGCGCCGGACAGGCCGCCGGTCTCGTTCACGACGTCGCCCGTGGTCTTCAGGCCCTCGCGGGAGATCGTCGTGTTCGTGGCGATGATGCCGTCCAGGCCCAGCTCGACGGCCAGGTCGGCGACGGCGTCGACGTCCTCGTCGGCGAGGTCGGGCGCGATCTTCACCAGGAGGGGCACGCGGCGCGAGCGCACGGTGCGGTCGGCGGCCTCGCGCACGGCCGTCAGCAGGGGGCGCAGCGCCTCGGTGGCCTGGAGGTTGCGCAGGCCCGGGGTGTTCGGCGAGGAGACGTTCACGACGAGGTAGTCGGCGAAGGCGGCGAGGCGCTCGGTCGACTTCACGTAGTCGCCGACGGCCTCGGCCTCGGGGACGACCTTGGTCTTGCCGATGTTCACACCGACCGTGGTCCTGAAGACCGGGTTGCGGGAGGCCAGGCGGGCCGCGACGGCCAGCGAACCCTCGTTGTTGAAGCCCATGCGGTTGATCAGCGCGCGGTCCTGCACGAGGCGGAAGAGGCGCTTCTTGGGGTTGCCGGGCTGCGGCTCGCCGGTGACGGTGCCGATCTCGATGTGGTCGAAGCCGAGCATCGACATGCCGTCGATCGCGATGGCGTTCTTGTCGAAGCCGGCGGCGAGCCCGAAGGGGCCGTGCATGCGCAGGCCGAGGGCCTCGGTGCGCAGCTCCTTGTGGCGGGGCGCCAGGGCGGCCGCGACGAAGGTGCGCAGGACGGGCGTGCGGGCGGCGAGGCGGATCCAGCGGAAGGCCAGGTAGTGGGCCTTCTCGGGGTCCATGCGCTTGAAGACGAGGTTGAAGAACAGCTTGTACATGACTGAAGTCCTAGTGGTGCGCACGAGGCGGTGGGCTCATGAAGAGGGGGACACCGTTTCGGTGTCCCCCTCTTGGGCTGCTAGTCGCGGGCCGCGGTCAGGTGTTCCGCGTGTTCCTGCAGTGAGCTGACGCCCACGTCGCCGTGGTTGAGCGCGTCGATGCCCTGGACGGCGGCCGCGAGGGCCTGGACCGTGGTCAGGCAGGGCACGGAGCGGGCCACGGCGGCCGTGCGGATCTCGTAGCCGTCGAGGCGGCCGCCGGTGCCGTACGGCGTGTTGACGATCAGGTCGACGTCACCGTCGTGGATCAGCTGGACGATCGTCTTCTCGCCGTTCGGGCCCTCGCCCTCGGACTGCTTGCGCACGATCGTGGCGTTGATGCCGTTGCGCTTGAGCACCTCGGCCGTGCCGGACGTGGCGAGCAGCTCGAAGCCGTGGGCGACCAGCTCGCGCGCCGGGAAGATCATCGAGCGCTTGTCGCGGTTGGCGACCGAGATGAACGCGCGGCCCTTCGTCGGCAGCGGGCCGTAGGCGCCGGCCTGCGACTTGGCGTACGCCGTGCCGAAGACGGAGTCGATGCCCATGACCTCGCCGGTGGAGCGCATCTCCGGGCCGAGGACCGTGTCGACGCCGCGGCCGTGGATGTCGCGGAAGCGCGACCACGGCATGACGGCCTCCTTGACGGAGATCGGCGCGTCCAGCGGCAGGGTGCCGCCGTCGCCGTTCTTCGGGAGCAGGCCCTCGGCGCGCAGCTCGGCGACGGTGGCGCCCAGCGAGATGCGGGCGGCGGCCTTCGCGAGCGGCACCGCGGTCGCCTTCGAGGTGAAGGGGACGGTGCGCGAGGCGCGCGGGTTGGCCTCCAGGACGTAGAGGATGTCACCCGCCATCGCGAACTGGATGTTGATCAGGCCGCGCACGCCGACGCCCTTGGCGATGGCCTCGGTCGAGACGCGCAGGCGCTTGATGTCGTAGCCGCCGAGGGTGATCGGGGGCAGGGCGCACGCCGAGTCGCCGGAGTGGATGCCGGCCTCCTCGATGTGCTCCATGACGCCGCCGAGGTACAGCTCCTCGCCGTCGTACAGGGCGTCGACGTCGATCTCGATGGCGTCGTCGAGGAAGCGGTCCACGAGGACCGGCCGCGAGGGGCTGATCTCGGTGGACTCCTCGATGTACGAGGACAGGCGGGTCTCGTCGTAGACGATCTCCATGCCGCGGCCGCCGAGCACGTACGACGGACGGACGAGGACCGGGTAGCCGATCTCGTCGGCGATGGCCTTCGCCTCAGCGAACGTCGTGGCGGTGCCGTGCTTCGGGGCCGGGAGGCCCGCCTCGGCGAGGACGCGGCCGAAGGCGCCGCGGTCCTCGGCGGCGTGGATCGCCTCCGGGGAGGTGCCGACGACGGGCACGCCGTTGTCCTTGAGCGCCTGGGCGAGGCCGAGCGGGGTCTGGCCGCCGAGCTGCACGACGACGCCCGCGATCGGGCCCGCGAGGGACTCGGCGTGCACGATCTCCAGCACGTCTTCGAGCGTCAGCGGCTCGAAGTACAGGCGGTCGGACGTGTCGTAGTCGGTGGAGACCGTCTCCGGGTTGCAGTTGACCATCACGGTCTCGTAGCCCGCGTCGCTGAGCGCGAAGGAGGCGTGGACGCAGGAGTAGTCGAACTCGATGCCCTGGCCGATGCGGTTCGGGCCCGAGCCCAGGATGATCACGGCGGGCTTGGTGCGCTGCGCGACCTCGGACTCCTCGTCGTACGAGGAGTAGAAGTACGGCGTCTTGGCGGCGAACTCGGCGGCGCAGGTGTCGACCGTCTTGTAGACCGGGCGGACCCCGAGCGCGTGCCGGACCTCGCGGACGACGTCCTCGCGCAGGCCGCGGATCTCGGCGATCTGATGGTCGGAGAAGCCGTGCCGCTTGGCCTCGGCGATCAGCTCCTTCGTCAGCTCCGGAGCGCCGGCCAGCTCGTCGGCCGTCTCCTTGATGAGGAACAGCTGGTCGACGAACCACGGGTCGATCTTCGTGTAGTCGAAGACCTCCTCGGGCGTGGCACCGGCGCGGATCGCGTCCATGACGGTGTTGATCCGGCCGTCGGTCGGGCGCACGGCCTCTTCGAGGAGCGCGGTCTTGTCGCCGACCGGGCCCACGAAGGTGAACTGGCTGCCCTTCTTCTCCAGGGAGCGCAGCGCCTTCTGGAACGCCTCGGTGAAGTTGCGGCCGATGGCCATGGCCTCGCCGACCGACTTCATGGTCGTGGTCAGCGTGGAGTCGGCGCTCGGGAACTTCTCGAAGGCGAAACGCGGGGCCTTCACGACCACGTAGTCGAGCGTCGGCTCGAAGGAGGCCGGCGTCTTCTCGGTGATGTCGTTGGGGATCTCGTCGAGCGTGTAGCCGACGGCCAGCTTCGCGGCGATCTTCGCGATCGGGAAGCCGGTGGCCTTCGACGCGAGGGCCGAGGAGCGCGAGACGCGCGGGTTCATCTCGATGACGATGATGCGGCCGTCGTCGGGGTTGACCGCGAACTGGATGTTGCAGCCGCCGGTGTCGACGCCGACCTCGCGGATGATCGCGATGCCGATGTCACGAAGGCGCTGGTACTCGCGGTCGGTGAGCGTCATCGAGGGCGCGACGGTGATCGAGTCGCCGGTGTGGACGCCCATCGGGTCGAAGTTCTCGATGGAGCAGACGACCACGACGTTGTCGTTCTTGTCGCGCATCAGCTCCAGCTCGTACTCCTTCCAGCCAAGGATGGACTCCTCCAGGAGCACCTCGGTGGTGGGAGACAGGGTCAGGCCCTGGCCGGCGATGCGGCGCAGCTCCTCCTCGTCGTGCGCGAAGCCGGAGCCGGCGCCGCCCATGGTGAAGGAGGGGCGGACGACGACGGGGTAGCCGCCGAGCGTGTCGACGCCCTTGAGCACGTCGTCCATGGAGTGGCAGATGACCGAGCGGGCGGACTCGCCGTGGCCGATCTTCTTGCGGACCTCTTCCACGACGCCCTTGAAGAGGTCGCGGTCCTCGCCCTTGTTGATCGCCTCGACGTTGGCGCCGATCAGCTCGACGCCGTACTTCTCCAGGACGCCCTGCTCGTGCATGGAGATGGCCGTGTTGAGGGCCGTCTGACCACCGAGGGTCGGGAGCAGCGCGTCGGGGCGCTCCTTGGCGATGATCTTCTCGACGAACTCGGGGGTGATCGGCTCGACGTACGTGGCGTCGGCGATCTCCGGGTCGGTCATGATCGTCGCGGGGTTGGAGTTCACGAGGATGACCCGCAGGCCCTCGGACTTCAGGACGCGGCACGCCTGGGTGCCGGAGTAGTCGAACTCGGCGGCCTGGCCGATGACGATCGGGCCCGAGCCGATGACCAGGACGGACTGGATATCGGAGCGCTTAGGCACGCTGGCCCTCCATCAGGGAGACGAAACGGTCGAACAGGTAGGCGGCGTCGTGGGGACCGGCCGCCGCCTCCGGGTGGTACTGGACGGAGAAGGCCGGCTGGTCGAGCAGCTGGAGGCCTTCGACGACCTGGTCGTTCAGGCAGACGTGGGAGACCTCGGCGCGGCCGAACTTCGTCTCGCTCACCTTGTCGAGCGGCGCGTCCACGGCGAAGCCGTGGTTGTGCGCGGTGACCTCGACCTTGCCGGTGGTGCGGTCCTGCACCGGCTGGTTGATGCCGCGGTGGCCGTACTTCAGCTTGTACGTGCCGAAGCCGAGGGCGCGGCCGAGGATCTGGTTGCCGAAGCAGATGCCGAACAGCGGCGTCCTGCGCGCGAGGACGGCGGTCATCAGCGCGACCGGGCCCTCGGCGGTGGCCGGGTCGCCCGGGCCGTTGGAGAAGAAGACACCGTCGGGCGAGACCGCGTACACGTCCTCCTCGGTCGCCGTGGCGGGCAGCACGTGCACCTCGATGCCGCGCTCGGCCATGCGGTGCGGGGTCATGCCCTTGATGCCGAGGTCGATCGCGGCGACGGTGAACTTCTTCTCGCCGATCGCCGGGACGACGTAGGCCTCCTTGGTGGCGACCTCCTCGTACAGGCTCGCGCCCTTCATCTGGGGCTGCGCCTGGACCTTCTCGACGAGCTCGGCGTCGGTGGGCAGCTGCGGGCCGCTGAAGATGCCGGAGCGCATGGAGCCGCGCTCGCGCAGGTGGCGGGTGAGGGCGCGGGTGTCGATGCCGCTGATGCCCACGATGTTCTGGGCGACCAGCTCGTCGTCGAGCGAGCGCTTCGCGCGCCAGTTGGAGGGGACGCGGGCGGGGTCGCGCACGACGTAGCCAGAGACCCAGATGCGGGACGACTCGTCGTCCTCGTCGTTCCAGCCCGTGTTGCCGATCTGCGGGGCGGTGGCGACCACGATCTGGCGGTCGTACGACGGGTCGGTCAGGGTCTCCTGGTAGCCGGTCATCCCGGTGGAGAACACGGCCTCGCCGAAGGTCTCCCCCACGGCCCCGTAGGCACGGCCGCGGAACACCCGGCCGTCCTCCAGGACGAGAACGGCGGGAACCTTGCTGGTTCCCCTTGTGGAGGTGGTCATCGTGCGGTGCCTTCCGTCGTGATGGGCGTTGAGGTCGTGTTGATCATGTCGTTGATGGTGCTGACCCACTGGGCCTGCTCGGCGGCCTGGTCGGAGCGGAACCCGGAGTCGATCAGCTTGTCGCCGTGCGCCCAGGTGACGATCAGCAGACCGCCCTCCGTGAGGACCTTGCCGGCGATGCCCTTGTCGAGCCGGGCCTCGCGCAGCGCCTCGGTGGGGACGAAGAAGTCGGTCGCTCCCGGGCGTACGACGTCCAGTCCCTCGGCGGTGAGGGTCAGCTCCACGCGGCTGCGGGTGCCGAGGCCGTGCGCCACGATGCGGTCGAGCCACTGCCCGGCGGTGGTGGAGCCGTGGTAGCGGCCGCTCAGCTCCAGTTTCGCCGGGCTCCGCTCACTCGGCGCGGCGGGCAGCGGCGGCAGGTCGCTCTGGAGCGTGCCGCGCCACTTCCAGCCCTGGCGCATCAGCCAGTAGACGAGCGCGATGAAGAGCAGGAGACCGACGATCCAGCCGATCCGGTCGGGCCAGTCGGTCACGTCCGCCGACTTCTGTTCGGCGGCCAGGTGCAGGAGAGGTGTCACGCGAGCTTCCCGTCGGCGAGGGTGGCCTTGCCCCGCAGCCAGGTGTGGGTGACGCGCCCCGGCAGCTCACGGCCCTCGTACGGGGTGTTGCGGCTGCGGGAGGCGAAGCCCGCGGGGTCCACGTCTCCACGGTAGTCGGCGTCGACGAGAACCAGGTTGGCGGGCTCACCTGCCGAGACGGGGCGCCCGTGGCCGGTGGCCTGCCCGATCTCGGCGGGCTTGACGGACATCCGGTCGGCGACGCCGGCCCAGTCGAGCAGTCCCGTCTCGACCATCGTCTGCTGGACGACGCTCAGCGCGGTCTCCAGGCCGACCATGCCCATGGCGGCGGCGGCCCACTCGCAGTCCTTGTCCTCGTGCGGGTGCGGGGCGTGGTCGGTGGCGACGATGTCGATGGTGCCGTCGGCCAGCGCCTCGCGCAGCGCCATGACGTCCTTCTCGGTGCGCAGCGGCGGGTTCACCTTGTAGACCGGGTTGTACGAGCGCACCAGCTCGTCGGTGAGGAGCAGGTGGTGCGGGGTGACCTCGGCGGTGACGTCGATGCCGCGGGACTTGGCCCAGCGGATGATCTCGACGCTGCCCGCGGTCGACAGGTGGCAGATGTGGACGCGGGAGCCGACGTGCTCGGCGAGCAGCACGTCCCGGGCGATGATCGACTCCTCGGCGACGGCGGGCCAGCCGCCCAGGCCGAGCTCGGCGGAGACGGTGCCCTCGTTCATCTGGGCGCCCTCGGTGAGCCGGGGCTCCTGCGCGTGCTGGGCGACGACGCCGCCGAAGGCCTTCACGTACTCCAGGGCGCGGCGCATGATCACGGCGTCGTGGACGCACTTGCCGTCGTCGGAGAAGACCGTGACACCGGCGGCGGACTCGTGCATGGCCCCCAGCTCGGCGAGCTTGGCGCCCTCCAGGCCGACGGTGACGGCGCCGATGGGCTGCACGTCGCAGTAGCCGTGCTCCTGGCCGAGCCGGTAGACCTGCTCGACGACGCCGGCGGTGTCGGCGACGGGGAAGGTGTTGGCCATGGCGAACACGGCGGTGTAGCCACCGGAGGCGGCGGCCTGCGTGCCGGTGAGGACGGTCTCGGAGTCCTCGCGGCCCGGCTCGCGCAGGTGGGTGTGCAGGTCGACGAGGCCCGGCAGGAGGACCTTGCCGCCGGCCTCGACGACCTCGGCGCCCTCGGCGCTCAGGCCGGTGCCGACCTCGGCGATGGTCCCGCCGTCGATCAGGACGTCCTGCGGCTCGCCGCCGAGCACCTTCGCACCACGGATCAGGATCTTGCTCATGTCGTTCAGTTCCCCTCGGTACGGGTGTGCGTGACGGCGGGCTCGTTGCCGCCCAGAAGCAGGTAGAGGACGGCCATGCGGGTGTGGACGCCGTTGGCGACCTGTTCGACGACCGTGCAGCGCTCGGAGTCGGCGACCTCGGCGGTGATCTCCATGCCGCGGACCATCGGGCCGGGGTGCATCACGATGGCGTGCTCCGGCATCTTCGCCATGCGGTCGCCGTCGAGGCCGTAGCGGCGGCTGTACTCGCGCTCGGTCGGGAAGAACGCGGCGTTCATGCGCTCGCGCTGCACGCGGAGCATCATCACGGCGTCGGTCTTCGGCAGCGTGCTGTCCAGGTCGTAGCTGACCTCGCAGGGCCAGGACTCGACGCCGACCGGCAGCAGGGTGGGCGGCGCGACCAGGGTGACCTCGGCGCCGAGCGTGTGCAGCAGGTCGACGTTGGAGCGGGCGACGCGGCTGTGCAGGACGTCGCCGACGAGGGTGACGCGCTTGCCGTCCAGACCCTGGCCGATCCCGGCGTCCCGGCCGACGAGGCGGCGGCGCATGGTGAAGGCGTCGAGCAGCGCCTGGGTGGGGTGCTGGTGGGTGCCGTCGCCCGCGTTGATGACCGGGGCGTCGATCCAGCCGGAGGTCGCGAGCCGGTACGGGGCGCCGGAGGCGCTGTGCCGGATGACGACCGCGTCGACGCCCATGGCCTCCAGGGTCTGGGCGGTGTCCTTCAGGGACTCGCCCTTGGAGACGCTGGAGCCCTTGGCGGCGAAGTTGATGACGTCGGCGGACAGGCGCTTCTCGGCGGCCTCGAACGAGATCCGCGTCCGCGTCGAGTCCTCGAAGAAGAGGTTGCAGATGGTCCGGCCGCGCAGCGCGGGCAGCTTCTTGATGGGCCGGTCGGCGACCCGCGCCATCTCCTCGGCGGTGTCGAGGATGAGGACGGCGTCGTCGCGGGTGAGGTCGGCGGCCGAGATGAGGTGTCGCATCATCGGGGGTGCTCCGTAAGGAAGTTCAGGACGTTTCGGGGCATACGGGCGCGCGCGGGCGCACCTGTCTCGCCGTACGCGGTGCGCGCACGGCAGGAAAGGTGGCTACTGCTCGGCCGCCTCGGGGTCCGGCTTGGCGCCGAGCAGCACGGCGTCGCGGCCGTCCTCCTCGGCGAGCTGGACCTTGACCGTCTCCCGCAGCGACGTGGGGAGGTTCTTGCCGACGTAGTCGGCGCGGATCGGGAGTTCGCGGTGGCCGCGGTCGACGAGGACCGCGAGCTGCACGGCGCGGGGGCGCCCGATGTCGTTCAGCGCGTCGAGGGCGGCGCGGATGGTGCGGCCCGAGAAGAGCACGTCGTCGACGAGGACGACGAGCCTGCCGTCGATGCCCTCGGCGGGGATGTCGGTGCGGGCCAGCGCGCGCGGCGGGTGCATCCGCAGGTCGTCGCGGTACATCGTGATGTCGAGCGAGCCGACGGGGACGGCGCGGCCGGTGATCTCTTCGAGCTTGTCGGCCAGGCGGCGGCCGAGGAAGACGCCCCGCGTGGGAATGCCCAGGAGGACCACGTCCTCGGCGCCCTTGGCGCGCTCGACGATCTCGTGGGCGATACGGGTCAGTACCCGCGCGATGTCAGGGCCTTCGAGAACAGACCGGGCATCGGAATTCTGCGTGTCCATACGAAACGGACCCCCTTCTCCGCCTCACGGGACGGACCTTAAAGGACGTCGGAATTGCGCCATCCACACTACCAGCCCCGAAACACCGCTGATCACCCGCCTGAAGGTGCGAGAACGCCGGATTCGGGAGATGGTCGGTACGGACCATTCGGCTTGACGCGGCCAAGTAACGCTGCGTAACCTCACAGTGAGTTACCAGCCACGCGGCGCAGCCGCTAAGTGATGCAGTGTCCGGGGAGCTATATGTCCAGCGAATACGCCAAACAGCTCGGGGCGAAGCTCCGCGCGATCCGTACCCAGCAGGGCCTTTCCCTCCACGGTGTCGAGGAGAAGTCCCAGGGCCGCTGGAAGGCGGTCGTGGTCGGGTCGTACGAGCGCGGTGACCGTGCCGTGACCGTGCAGCGCCTCGCCGAGCTGGCGGACTTCTACGGCGTGCCGGTTCAGGAGCTGCTTCCGGGCACCACCCCGGGCGGCGCCGCCGAGCCCCCGCCGAAGCTCGTCCTGGACCTGGAGCGCCTGGCCCACGTGCCGCCGGAGAAGGCGGGCCCGTTGCAGCGCTATGCCGCCACGATCCAGTCGCAGCGCGGTGACTACAACGGCAAGGTGCTGTCGATCCGCCAGGACGACCTGCGCACGCTCGCGGTCATCTACGACCAGTCGCCCTCGGTCCTGACCGAGCAGCTGATCAGCTGGGGTGTGCTGGACGCCGACGCGCGCCGCGCCGTGGCCCACGAAGAGGCCTGAGCGGGTTCCGGCCGACAGGCCGATCGAGCAGAAACGTCACATCCGAGGGGCGGAGCCGACCGGCTCCGCCCCTCGGGCGTCACTGCCCCGCCGCCGTGTACAGCCGCCCGATGACCTCGGGCAACAGCCGCTCGCTCAGTTTCGGCGGCAGCGCCTGGAGGACCGCGAGGACCGGTGCCATCCGCCGCGGCAGCGCCCCGCCCTCCCCCACGCCCGCGAGGGCCAGCGCGATCTCGACCTCCTCGGCGGTCAGCGCCTCCGGGTCCAGCGAGGCGGCGGCCTCCACGATCGCCGGATCGACCCGCACGGGACCGGCGGCCCGCGCCCGTCCCACGGCCTTCTCCAGCTCGCCGAGGAGCAGCCGCACGGTCTCCTCCTCCGCGACCGCCGCGGTCACCGTCAGATGCAGATTGGCCGGCGAGGCGCCGAAGGCCGGCTGCGGCTGGAGGTACCAGCCGCTCTCGCGCATCTCGTCCGCCACGACGAACACGTCCACCTCCGGGTCGTCCGAGGCGACCGCGATGAGCGACGCCTCGGGCCGGGCGAGCAGTCGCAGTCCGTCGATCCTCCCGACACCGTCGGCCAGGTCCCGGGTCGTGCGGTGTACGCGCGTCGACAGCGCGGTGTAACCATCGGTCCCGACGCGCTCGGTCACCGCCCAGGCCGCGGCGAGCGGTCCGGCGGACTTGGTGCCCTGGAGGGTGGAGTTGACGACGGGATAGCCGGGCCAGGAGGCGTGCGCGAACCAGCCGTGCCGGCGCAGCTCCGCGTCGGCGAAGAGCAGCAGCGAGGCGCCCTTCGCCGCGTAGCCGTACTTGTGCAGATCGACGGAGAGCGAGGTGACGCCGGGGACGGTGAGGTCGAAGTCGGGGATGTCCGGGGCGTCCGCGGCCCGCCTGAGGTGGCCGAGGTACCAGCCGCCGATGCAGGCGTCGACATGGCAGAGCACCCCGCGCTCCGCGGCCAGGGCGGCGACCTCGGCGACCGGGTCGACGACACCGTGCGCGTACGAGGGGGCGGAGACGACGACCAGGGCCGTGCGCTCGGTGATCGCCGCCGCGACATCGGCGGGCCACACCTTGAAGGTGGCCGGATCGACGGGCACGGTCACCACGTCGAGCCCGAAGAGCTCGGCCGCCTTGTGGAACGCCGCGTGCGCGGTGTCCGGGAGGATCAGCTCGGGCCGGGTCACGCCCCGTGTCCCGCGCGCGTACTGACGGGCCGTCAGTACGGCGAGGAGGCAGCTCTCGGTGCCGCCGCTGGTGAAGGTGCCCGCTCCCCCGCCGAGCAGCGCGGTGGCCCGTCGCACCAGGTCGTTCTCCAGCTCCACGACGCTCGGGAAGGCCGTCATGTCCAGCCCGTTGACCCCGGCGAAGGCGGCCTGCGCGGCAACCGCGAGCTCTTCGAGGCCGTCGAGCCCGGAGTCGTAGACGTAGGCCATGGTGCGTCCGCCGCGCGTGGGCAGATCCCCGGCGCGCAGCTCGGCGAGACGCGCCAGGATCGCGTCGTGATCGGTACTCATGCGGAACTCTCCTCGTCGTACGGGGCGATGGCACGGGCGGGACGCGTGTCGGCCGCGTCCCGCAGGCGGGTCAGTTCGGTCTCGGTGAGCCGGTAGCGGGCCAGCAGCGGAAGGCTCAGGAGCAGCAGGACGGCGGGCAGCACACCGAAGCCGGTCACGATCGCGGTGAGCGCCGAGCCGGGCTGGGCCACCCGGTGGTCGGCGTCGGACGAGACGAAGCCGCCGACCGAGAGCACGAGCCCGAAGAGGCCGGGCCCCAGGGCGAGTCCCAGCGTCTCCCCCGCGGTCCACAGCCCGGTGAAGACGCCGGCCCGGCGCCGGCCGCTGGTGTACGCGTCGGCGGCGATCGCGTCGCCGAGCATGGCGAGCGGCAGCATCTGCATGCCCGCGTACCCGACACCGGCCAGGGCCACGGCCGCGTAGATCAGGGCGTCGGGCAGGTGCCGTCCGGCCGCCGCGCCCAGCGCGCCGACGAGGAAGCAGAGCGAGGCGGCGACGGCCGCGTCGCGTTTGCCGCTGCGGCGGCCGACAGCGAGCCACAGCGGCATCGCGAGCAGCGACGGCACGATGAGGCAGACGAACAGGACGGTCGTGGCGCCCGGCCGGTCCAGGATGTACGTGGCGAAGTACTGGGTGCCCGCGAGCATCAGGCCGGTCGCGGCGGCCTGCACCACGAAGGCGGCGAGCAGCCAGAAGAAGGGCGCGTTGCCGCGGGCGGCGCGCAGCTGGGCGCGCAGGCCGGGCTCGCTGGTGGTCCGGACGACGGCCCGGGTGCCGGCCGTGGCGCCCACGGCGGCGAGCATGCCGAGCGCGAGGACCGCGCCGATCACGAGCCCCATCAGCCGGTAGCCGCCCGCGCTCCCCCGGTCGTCGGCCGTGGAGCCCGCGAGCACCGGCGCGACGGCGCCCGACAGCAGGATCGCCACGGCGAGGAAGGCGACGCGCCAGGACATGACGCGGGCCCGTTCGTCGGGATCGGCGGTGAGTTCCGCGGGCAGCGCGACGTACGGGACCTGGAAGCAGGCGTACGCGGAGGCGGTCAGCAGGAAGAGCGCGGCGACATAGGCGGCGGCCGGGCCGCCTTCGAGGCCGCCGGGCGCCGCGAACATGGCGGCGAAGCAGAGCGGCATGGTGACGGCGCCGAGCAGCATCCAGGAGCGGCGCGGGCCGAAACGAGAGCGGGTGCTGCGGTCGGAGAGGCTGCCGATCCACGGGTTGAGCAGCACGTCCCACGCCTTGGGCAGGAAGACGAGCAGTCCGGCGAGGCCCGCGCCGACGCCGAGGACGTCGGTCAGGTAGTAGAGCAGCAGCAGACCGGGGACGGTACCGAAGGTGCCGGTGGCGAAGGAGCCGAGGCCGTAGCCGATCCGGGTCCGGGCGGAGAGGCCTGTTGGGGACATGGCGAGAACCTACGCAGGATCCCCGGGAACGCACCAGGCCCGAAGCAGAACAATGTTCAGGTTCTGCTTCGGGCCTGCGAGCTTGCTGGGCGACTGCGGCTTTTATGCCTCGTCGCGGCGCAGCGACGGCTTCAGGTCCTTGAAGCGGGCCAGAAGACCGTTGATGAACGCCGGGGACTCGTCGGTGGAGAACTCCTTGGCCAGGGAGACGGCCTCGTCGAGCACCACGGCGTCCGGGGTCCCGTCGACCCAGATCAGCTCGTACGCACCGAGCCGCAGGATGTTGCGGTCGACGACGGGCATCCGGTCGAGGGTCCAGTCGACGGCGTACTGGGAGATCAGCTCGTCGATGCGGCGGGCCTTGGGGGCGTACCCCTCGACCAGCTCCATCGTGTACTCGCTGACGGGCGGCTGCTGCGGGTCGCTGTGCGAGTTCTTGACCCAGTCCGCGAGGACCGTGACGACGTCGGCGCCGCGCTGGTCGGCCTCGAAGAGGACCTGGAAGGCTCGCTTGCGGGCCGTGTTACGGGCGGCCACGGTTAGCTGTTCACCCGGCCGAGGTAGCTGCTGTCACGGGTGTCGACCTTGATCTTCTCGCCCGTGGTGATGAAGAGCGGGACCTGGATCTGGTGGTCCGTCTCCAGCGTCGCCGGCTTGGTGCCACCGGTGGACCGGTCGCCCTGGACGCCCGGCTCGGTCTCCTTGACGACCAGCTCGACGGCGGCCGGCAGCTCGACGAAGAGCACCTCGCCCTCGTGCTGGGCGACCGTGGCGGTGAAGCCCTCGATCAGGAAGTTGGCGGCGTCGCCGACGGCCTTGCGGTCGACCATGAGCTGGTCGTAGGTCTCCATGTCCATGAAGACGAAGTACTCGCCGTCCATGTACGAGAACTGCATGTCGCGCTTGTCGACAGTGGCCGTCTCGACCTTGACGCCGGCATTGAACGTCTTGTCGACAACCTTGCCGGAGAGCACGTTCTTCAGCTTGGTGCGCACGAAGGCAGGGCCCTTGCCGGGCTTGACGTGCTGGAACTCGACGACGGACCAGAGCTGGCCGCCTTCGAGCTTGAGGACCAGGCCGTTCTTGAGGTCGTTCGTGGAAGCCACGGTTGCGGAATCTCCTGGACTGACGTGGACGACCCCGGGGCCCGCGCACAGCCCTGCGGGGCTAGAGCGCGAGCAGCTCCTTGGTCGTGATGGTGAGTAGCTCGGGTCCGCCGTCCGCCTCGGGGCGGACGACGAGCGTGTCATCGATCCGGACGCCGCCCCGGCCCGGGAGGTGAACCCCCGGTTCGACGGTGACCGGCACACAAGCGTCAAGTTTACCCATGGCGGCGGGGGCCAACTGCGGGTCCTCTTCGATTTCGAGGCCCACCCCGTGTCCGGTCAGCTGCGCGAGCCCGTCACCATACCCTGCGGCGTCCAGTACCTGGCGGGCGGCCCGGTCCGCCTCCCGGCACTCCACGCCCGGCGCCAGGCTCTCCCGGCCGGCCCGCTGAGCGGCGAAGACCAGGTCGTACAGGTCGATCTGCCAGTCGGCGGGCGAGGTCCCGATGACGAAGGTGCGGCCGATCTCGCACCGGTAGCCGCGGTAGGTGGCCCCCAGGCAGACGGAGAGGAAATCGCCCTCCTCGACCCTGCGGTCGCCGGGCCGGTGCCCGCCGCGCCCCGAGTTCGGCCCGGTCCCGACCGAGGTGGGGAAGGCGGGGCCGTCGGCGCCGTGATCGACAAGTCGACGTTCCAGTTCGAGGGCGAGATGCCGCTCGGTGCGGCCGACGAGGATCGATTCGAGGAGTTCGCCCAGCGCCTGGTCGGCGATCTCGGCGGCGATCCGCAGACAGGAGATCTCCTCGGCGTCCTTGACCAGGCGCAGCTGCTCGACGGCCCGGTTGAGGTCGGCGAGCCGCAGCCGGGGCGCGACGGAGCCGAGCGCCCGGTGCCGGGCCACCGTCAGATGGTGCTCCTCCACGGCGAGCGAGTCGGCGCCCCGGGCCGCGGCCACGTCCGCGGCGGCGACGGCCGCGTCCCCGGCGGGCGCGGACAGCACCTGCACCCGCAGCTCCTCGTCGGCCCGGCCCTCGGCGGTCTGCCCGCTCGGCGGGCGCGCGCACAGCAGCACGTCGTCGCCGCCACCGGGCTCGCGGCCCAGCAGGAGCACCGCGCCGTGCGGCGCCGCTCCGGCGAGATAGCGGACATTGGCGGGCCGCGACACCAGGGCGGCCGCACTGCCGCCCGCTGTCGCACGCTCTCTCAGCCGGTCCCGTCGGGCCGCGTACACCTCTGCCATGAGGCCGAGCGTACGAGCGGGGGCGCGTCCCGGCCGGTTCAGCGCGTCCGGACGGGCGTTCCCCAGGGGGCGGGAGGGGCTCAGGGGTGACGATTCACCACTGGGGCGGGCTCGCGATGGCCCGGGCGAGCACGTCGTCGAGCACCTGCGCGGTGCCCACGACGTCGAGCTGGGAGTTGTCGATGATCGGCAGTCCTGAGCCGTACCAGCCGGCCATGCGGCCGTGGATGCGGGCGACCTCTTCGTCGGTCAGCCGGCGGTTGCCGCTGCGCTGGGCGTTGCGCTCCAGGACGATCTCCAGGCCCGGCAGCAGGACGACGGGCAGCAGCCCGGGCCCCACGTGCCGCTTCCAGCCGCCGAGGCCGACGACGGGCCGGTCGGGGAAGACGGCGTCGTCGAGGATGCAGGAGATCCCGTTCGCCAGGAAATTGCGGGCGGCGAAGCCGCAGGTGCGGCGGGCCAGGCGGTACTGCGCCTCGCTGTTGTCGTTCCAGCCGCTCTGCGGGTCGGCGAACCCGGACCGCACCCATTCCCGTACGTCGTCCAGGCTGATGTGGGCCGTCGGGACCCGGCGGCACTCCGCCCAGTACTTGGCGACGCTGGTCTTGCCGGCGCCCGCGGGGCCGATCAGCAGGACCGCGAGGGTGGTGGCGCTCGGGTCGGCGGGGGCCTGCGCGGGCGGCGGGCTCGGCACGGCGACCGGACCGCCGGGCGGGAGCTGCACATGGCCCGTGGTGTCCCGGTGCGGCGGCACCGGCGGATGCGGGTGCGGCGGCGGGACGGGCGGATGGTGCGGGGCGCCGGTGAAACCGGGCGCGCCGGGCTGCTGCTGCGCCTGGCTCCCGGCGGTGGCCGGGCCCGGGCCCGGGCCGTGCCCCGGCTGATGGGGCGGTGGCAGCGGAGACCCCACTGCGTGCTGCATCCGGTGCCACTCCGTCTCGTACAACCGTCAGGGAGGCGTCGGCGAACCGAGCGCTATCGAACGGTACCGTCCCGGGCCGCCGTTGTGTGAACGGCCCGGGTGGACGCAAAGTGCCCGCCCCTCAACGAGCGGGGCTATTCGGCCACTTCACCGTAGGCGGCGAGCAGGACGGCGGGGTCCGGGCCCTCCAGGACGGTGGGCTTGCCGAGGCCGTCGAGGACGATGAAGCGCAGCAGGTCGCCGCGGGACTTCTTGTCGACCTTCATCGTCTCCAGCAGCTTGGGCCACTGGTCGTAGCGGTACGACAGCGGCAGCCCCACCGACTCCAGGACGGTGCGGTGCCGGTCGGCGGTGGCGTCGTCCAACCGCCCGGCCAGACGGCCGAGTTCGGCGGCGAAGTGCATGCCGACGGAGACGGCGGCGCCGTGCCGCCACTTGTAGCGCTCGTTCTTCTCGATGGCGTGGGCGAGCGTGTGCCCGTAGTTGAGGATCTCGCGCAGGCCCGACTCCTTGAGGTCGGAGGAGACCACCTCGGCCTTGACCTTGATGGCGCGCTCGATCAGCTCGGAGGTGTGCGGCCCGGCGGGCGTGCGCGCCGCCTGCGGGTCCTCCTCCACCAGCTCCAGGATCCGCTCGTCGGCGATGAACCCGGCCTTGATGACCTCGGCGAGCCCGGACACGTAGTCGTTGACCGGGAGCGAGTCGAGGGCGGCCAGGTCGCACAGCACGCCGGCCGGCGGGTGGAAGGCGCCCACGAGGTTCTTGCCCTCGGCGGTGTTGATGCCGGTCTTGCCGCCGACCGCCGCGTCCACCATGGCGAGCACGGTGGTCGGGACGGCGATCCAGCGCACGCCACGCAGCCAGGTCGCGGCCACGAACCCGGCGAGGTCGGTGGTCGCGCCGCCGCCGACGCCGACGATGACGTCGGAGCGGGTGAAGTTCGACTGGCCGAGCGCCTTCCAGCAGTAGGCGGCGACCTCGGCGGTCTTGGCCTCCTCCGCGTTCGGCACCTGGATGGCGACGGCCTCGAAGCCCTGGTCGGCCAGGTCGGCGCGGAGCGCCTCGCCGGTCTCGGCCAGCGCCTCGGGGTGCACGATGGCCACCCGCTTGGCCCGGTCGCCGATCAACTGACCCAGCTCGCCCAGGAGTTGACGGCCCACCAGCACCTCGTAGGGGTCGGTGCCCGCGGTGCCGCCGACCTGGATACGGGTGATCTGCTCGCTCATGCCTGCTTCAACTCCAGTGCGTCGAGGACGGCCGCTGCGACCTCGTCGGGTGTGCGGCCGTCGGTGGCGACGACCACCCGGGCGACCTCGGTGTACAGATGGCGGCGCGCCTCCATCAACTCCCGCCACTGCTTACGGGGGTTGACGGCGAGCAGCGGCCTCGCCACGTTCAGACCGGTCCGCTTGACGGCTTCCTCGACGTCCATGGAGAGGAAGACGACCGGCTGCCCGTCGAGCAGTGCCCGGGTGTCGGCGTCGAGGATCGACCCGCCGCCGAGCGCGAGGACACCCTCGTGCTCGGCCAGCGCGGTGGCGACGGCCGCCTTCTCGATGGCGCGGAAGCTCTCCTCGCCCTCGTCGACGAAGATGTCCGCGATGGTCCGGCCCTGCGCGGTCACGATGTCGTCGTCGGTGTCCCGGTAGGAGCAGCCGAGCCGCTCGGCGAGCATGGCGCCCACCGTCGACTTGCCCACGCCCATGGGCCCGACGAGGACGATCCTCGGCCCGCTCACCGGATCTGGAGGTTGTCGAGGTAGGACCGCACGTTGCGCCGGGTCTCGGGCACGCTGTCGCCGCCGAACTTCTCCGCGACGGCGTCCGCGAGGACGAGGGCGACCATGGCCTCGGCGACGATGCCGGCGGCCGGCACGGCGGAGACGTCGGAGCGCTGGTGGTGGGCCTGCGCGGCCTCACCGGTGGCGACGTCGACGGTCTTCAGGGCGCGCGGCACGGTCGCGATCGGCTTCATCGCGGCGCGGACCCGCAGCAGCTCACCGGTGGTCAGACCGCCCTCGGTGCCACCGGACCGGCCGGAGACGCGGCGGATGCCCTCGGCGGTGTTGACGATCTCGTCGTGGGCCTGCGAACCCGGCACCCGGGCCAGGTCGAAGCCGTCGCCGATCTCGACGCCCTTGATGGCCTGGATGCCCATGAGGGCGCCCGCGAGCCGGGCGTCGAGCTTGCGGTCCCAGTGCACGTGCGAGCCCAGGCCCACCGGCACGTCGTAGGCCAGCACCTCGACGACACCGCCGAGCGTGTCGCCGTCCTTGTGGGCCTGGTCGACCTCGGCGACCATCGCCTTCGAGGCGACGGCGTCCAGGCAGCGCAGCGGGTCGGCGTCCAGCTTCTCCACGTCGGCCGGCGTCGGGTACACGCCGTGCGGCGCCTTGACGGAGCAGAGCTCGACGACGTGGCTGACGATCTCGATGCCGGCCGTCTCCTTGAGGTACGACCGGGCGATCGCGCCGAGGGCGACCCGCGCCGCGGTCTCGCGCGCCGAGGCCCGCTCCAGGATGGGCCGCGCCTCGTCGAAGCCGTACTTCTGCATGCCCGCCAGGTCGGCGTGGCCGGGGCGGGGCCGGGTCAGCGGCGCGTTGCGCGCGAGGTCCTTGAGGATCTCGGGGTCGACGGGGTCGGCCGCCATGACCTGCTCCCACTTCGGCCACTCGGTGTTGCCCACCATGACCGCGACCGGGGAGCCCAGGGTCAGACCGTGCCGGACGCCGCCCAGGAAGGTGACCTCGTCCCGCTCGAACTTCATCCGCGCACCGCGGCCATAGCCGAGGCGCCGCCGTGCCAGGTGGTCCGCCACCATCTCCGTGGTGATCGGAACGCCGGCGGGAAGTCCCTCCAGCGTCGCGACAAGTGCGGGTCCGTGCGACTCACCCGCGGTCAGCCAGCGCAACCTGCTCAACGGTGCTCCTCATGCTCGCGCTCTGCGTAACTGCTCTGCGGGCGGCCCCGGACGGCACGTGCCGGGTCCGCCCCGCTTCCCCTGATCCTCCCATGCCCGGCCGCGCGCGCGTCCCGGTGTCCGCCTCGCGGACGCGGGGTGAGACGGGGAACACGCGCGGCGAGGGTCAGCCGAGCGACTTCCGGGCCGCCTCGCGCATCGCGGCGAGCACCGGCCGGGTGTCTCCGGTGAACTGTTCGAACTGGAAGACGGCCTGGTGCACGAGCAGGTCGAGGCCGCTGAGCACGGGTCCGCCGCGCCGCTGCCAGGCCGCCGCGAGGGGGGTCGGCCACGGGTCGTAGATCACGTCGAACAGCGTGCCTACGCGCGCGGGCACCGCGTCGACCAGGTGGTCGGTGCTGCCCTTGGGCGTCGTCGATATGACCAGCGGCGCCTCGAAGGCACGGGCCGCGTCGTCCCAGGCGGCGATGCGCACCGCGACGCCGAGCCGCTCGCCCCAGCCGCGCATCTCGTCGGCGCGCTGCCGGCTGCGGACGTGGACGACGACCTCGCCCGTGCAGATCCGGGCCAGCGCGGCGAGCGCCGAGGACGCGGTGGCGCCCGCGCCGAGGACCGCGGCCGACTCGATCTTCTCGACGCCCTGCTCGTGCAGCGCGGCGACGAGACCCGGGATGTCGGTGTTGTCGCCGGTCCGCCGCCCGTCGGCGTGGAAGACGACGGTGTTCACCGCCTCGACCGAGGCGGCGGTGTCGGTGATCCCGTCGAGCAGCGGGATCACCGCCCGCTTCAGCGGCATCGTCAGCGAGAGACCGGCCCACTCCTCGGCGCCGAGGCTCTTGAAGAACCCGGGCAGCGCCGCCTCGTCGACATCGAACCGGTCGTACGTCCAGTCGTCCAGGCCGAGGGCCCGGTAGGCCGCGGTGTGCAGCTGCGGCGAGAGCGAGTGGGCGATGGGGGAACCGAGAACTGCCGCTCTGCGCGCGTCAGTTGCCCTGCTGGCTGGCATTGAACTTCTCCGTGAGCTTCTCGAACTCGGCATGGGTCTTCGCGAACTCGGTCTTGTTCATGCCGTCCGTGGCAACGAAGTACAACCAGCCGTCGTGCGTCGGGGTCAGCGTCGCCGCGAGGGCGTCGTCGCCCGGGTTGCTGATCGGTCCCGGCGGCAGACCCTTGTTCGTGTAGGTGTTGTACGGGTCCTTGTTGCTGCGGATCTCGTCCAGACCGATATTGATGTTGCTCTGCTTCTTGAGGTAGTTGAAGGTCGAGTCGAACTGGAGGAGCTGCACGGTCTCCGTGTTCGTCGGCTTGAGGCGGTTGTAGACCACCTCGGCCATCTTGCGGAAGTCGTCGTGCGTCTTGCCCTCGGCCTGCACGAGGCTGGCGACGGTGAGCACCTGCCACGCCCCGTCGAGGTGCAGTTCCTTGGCCTTGCCCTCCAGGTCGAGCTTCTCGTAGTTCTCGTTGGCCCGCTCGACCATCTGCTTGAGCACGTCCTCGGGATCCATGCCCTTGGCGACCGCGTAGCTCGACGGGTACAGGAACCCTTCCAGCGGGTCCTTCAGCTTCGCGTGACCCTGCGCCCAGCCCGGCAGACCGAGATCCTTGTAGTGCTCCTTGGCCGCCTTCTCGGTCGTGCCCTTGTCGACCTTCAGCTTGGAGTCGATCAGCTCGTAGATCTTGGCGTTGCGCCAGCCCTCGCCGATGATCATGTTGGCCTTGCTCTTCGGGCTCAGCATCAGTTTGACCGCGCTGGCCCCCGACATCTCCCTCTGGAGGATGTAGGCGCCCGCCTGGATCGTCTTGCCCTGCGGATTGGCCGACTGCGCCGCGACGAAGGCGTCGACGCTCTGCACGACACCGGCCGCCTTGAGCTTCTGGCCGATGGTGTAGCCGTCGGAGCCCTTGTCGATGACGACGCTGACCGTCTCGCCGTTGCCGTCGCCCGAGTAGTCCGGCGCCGAGCCGAAACGGTCCTGGTAGAACTGGTAGCCGAAATAGCCGACGCCGCCGACACCGGACGCGAAGATCACCGTGAGCACCAGGCAGGCACAGCCGCTGCGGCGCTTCTTCGGTTTTCGGCCACCGCGCCGGGCGCCCCGGTCGTCGCCCTCGCCGTCGTCATCGCCGCCGCCGTTGAAGAACGCGCTCTCGCCCTGATCGGGGCCCGCGTCCCACTCGGTCTGCGGCTCGGGCGCACGGCGGCGGCCCGGCGGCTCCGGCGGCGGGTAGGCGTCGGGGGTGCTGTAGTAATCCGGCTGGTCACCGCCGTTGTACGCGCCCTGATGGCCGGTGCCGTACGGGTCCGTGGGGTCGACGCCGTACGACGGGACCTGCCCCTGGCCGACGGGGTCCCAGCCGCCCTGGCCCTGCTGCTGACCGTCGTACCCCTGCTGCCCGTAGGCCGGGTCCTGACCGTATCCCTGGTTCTGCCCGTAGCCCTGACCGTAGCCCGGGTCCTGGCCGTAACCGGGGTCCTGGCCGTAGCCGTGACCGCCCTGTTGCTGGTGGCCCTGACTCCAGTCACCGGCGTACGTCTGCTGCGGCTGCTGCGGGTCGTAACTCCCCTGGCCGCCGTAGGCAGCCTGGCCGTGGCCGGCCTGCTGCTCCCACCCCTGGTCCCCGTACAACGGGTCCGCGGGGTGCCACGGTTCGGAGCCTTGGCCCCGGCCATAATCAGTCATCGGTCCCCTACAAGCCGCGAGGCGGGGAGGGAGGGCCCGATTTCCGGTCGGGAGGGCAACCGTTCCGCCTCTTGATGCTGTGCGGCAGCTGTTCGAACGCCGCCGATCGCGCGGAACGTTACCGTATCGCGATCAGACAACCACTTCGACGCCCTCGCCAGGGGCGTTTCCTGACGCCCGTTCGGACTCCAGGGCCTGCTGGAGGATGATGACGGCAGCCGCCTGGTCAATGACAGAACGGCCCTTTTTGGACTTTACGCCGCTGGCGCGCAGACCCTGACTGGCCGTCACTGTGGTCATCCTCTCGTCCAGGAGCCTCACCGGAACGGGTGCGATGCCCCGCGCCATCTCCTGGGCGAAGCCACGGACCTTGGCGGCGGCCGGACCCTCGCCCCCCTTGAGGGAGCGGGGCAGTCCGACGACCACCTCGATCGGCTCGTACTCCTCGACGAGCTGCTTCAACCGCCGGTGGGCGGCCGGGACGTCACGCCCCGGCACGGTCTCCACCGGTGTCGCGAGGATGCCGTCGGGGTCGCAGGACGCGACCCCGATCCGGGCGTCCCCGACGTCGATCGCCAGCCGGCGGCCTCTGCGCATCAGTTCGCGGTCTCCCCGACGAGGCGCTCGACGGCGTCGATGGCGTCGCCGATCGCGGCCGGGTTCTGGCCGCCGCCCTGCGCGACGTCCGGCTTGCCGCCGCCACCGCCGCCGAGCGTCTTGGCCGCGGTGCGGACCAGGTCGCCGGCCTTGAGGCCGCGGTCGCGGGCCGCGTCGTTCGTGGCGATGACCGTCAGCGGCTTGCCGTTGACCGTCGTGAACAGCGCGACGACCGCGGGGCGGCCGCCCTGGATGCGGCCGCGGACGTCGAGGACCAGCTTGCGCAGGTCGTCGGCGCTCGTGCCGTCGGGCACCTGCCCGGTGACGAGGGCGACACCGCGGACGTCCTTGGCGGAGTCGACGAGACCGCCGGCGGCCGCCAGGACCTTCTCCGCGCGGAACTTCTCGATCTCCTTCTCGGCGTCCTTCAGCTTGCCGAGCATCGCGGAGATCTTCTCCGGCAGCTCCTCGGAGCGGCCCTTGACCAGCTCCTGGAGCTGGGCGACGACCGTGTGCTCCTTGGCCAGGAAGTTGTACGCGTCGACGCCGACCAGGGCCTCGATGCGGCGCACACCCGAGCCGATGGACGACTCGCCGAGCAGCTTCACCAGGCCCAGCTGGGCGGTGTTGTGCACGTGGGTGCCGCCGCACAGCTCCTTGGAGAAGTCGCCGATGGTGACGACGCGGACCCGCTCGCCGTACTTCTCACCGAACTCGGCGATGGCGCCCTGCTTCTTCGCCTCGTCGATCGACATGACCTCGGCCTGCACGTCCAGCTCGCGGGCCAGGACCTCGTTGATCTTCTGCTCGACGTCCGTCATCACGGCCGTGGGCACGGCGGACGGCGAACCGAAGTCGAAGCGGAAGCGGCCCGGCTGGTTCTCCGAACCGGCCTGGGCGGCCGTCGGGCCGAGCGCGTCGCGCAGCGCCTGGTGCGTCAGGTGGGTGGCGGAGTGGGCGCGGGCGATGGCTCGACGACGGGTCACGTCGATGATCGCCTGGGCCGGAGCGCCGACGGTCACCTCGCCGACCTGGACGACGCCCTTGTGGACGTAGACGCCCGGGACCGGCTTCTGGCAGTCGCGGACCTCGACGATCGCGCCGTTGTCCAGCTTGATGCGGCCGGTGTCGCCGATCTGGCCGCCGCCCTCCGCGTAGAAGGGGGTGCGGTCGAGGACGACCTCGACCTCGTCGCCCTCGGTGGCGGCCGGCGAGGAGACGCCGTTGACCAGCAGGCCGACGACCGTCGACTCGCTGTCCGTCGAGGTGTAGCCGATGAAGTCGGTGGCACCGGCGGCGTCCGCGATCTCGCGGTACGCGCCGACGTTGGCGTGACCGGTCTTCTTCGCCTGGGCGTCGGCCTTGGCGCGCTCCCGCTGCTCCTTCATCAGGCGGCGGAAGCCGTCCTCGTCCACGGAGAGGCCCTGCTCGCCGGCCATCTCCAGGGTGAGGTCGATCGGGAAGCCCCACGTGTCGTGCAGCAGGAACGCCTTGTCGCCGGCGAGGACCGTGCCGCCCGCGGCCTTGGTCTCGGTGACGGCGGTGTCCAGGATGTTCGTGCCGCCCTTGAGGGCCTTGAGGAACGCGGCCTCCTCGGCGAGCGCGACCTGCTCGATGCGCTTGCGGTCGGTGATCAGCTCCGGGTACTGCAGCCCCATCGTGTCGATCACGACGTCGAGCAGCTCCTGGACGACCGGGCCGGTGGCGCCGAGGATGCGCATGTTGCGGATGGCGCGGCGCATGATGCGGCGCAGCACGTAGCCGCGGCCCTCGTTGCCGGGGGTGACGCCGTCGCCGATGAGCATCGTCGACGTCCGCATGTGGTCGGCGACGACGCGCAGCGAGACGTCCGAGTCGTGCTTCGCGCCGTAGGCGACACCGGTCAGCTCGGTGGCCTTGTCGATGACGACGCGCAGGGTGTCCGTCTCGTACATGTTCTGCACGCCCTGCAGAATCATGGCGAGGCGCTCCAGGCCGAGGCCCGTGTCGATGTTCTGCGAGGGCAGGTCGCCGAGGATCTCGAAGTCGTCCTTGCCGGTGCCGGCGCCGCGCTCGTACTGCATGAAGACCAGGTTCCAGATCTCCACGTAGCGCTCGTCGTTGACCGCCGGGCCGCCCTCTTCGCCGAACTCGGGGCCGCGGTCGTAGTTGATCTCGGAGCACGGGCCGCACGGGCCGGGGACGCCCATGGACCAGAAGTTGTCCTTCTTGCCCAGGCGCTGGATGCGCTCCTTCGGCACACCGACGACCTCGTGCCAGATGCGCTCGGCCTCGTCGTCGTCGAGGTAGACGGTGATCCAGAGCTTCTCGGGCTCCAGGCCGTAACCACCCTTGTCCTGGGGGCTGGTGAGCAGCTCCCAGGCGTACTTGATGGCGCCTTCCTTGAAGTAGTCGCCGAAGGAGAAGTTGCCGCACATCTGGAAGAACGTGCCGTGGCGGGTCGTCTTGCCGACCTCTTCGATGTCCGGCGTGCGCACGCACTTCTGCACCGAAGTGGCGCGCGGCGCGGGCGGCTTGACCTCGCCGAGGAAGTACGGCTTGAACGGGACCATGCCCGCGGGGACGAGCAGCAGAGTCGGGTCGTCCGCGATGAGCGACGCCGAGGGCACGACCTTGTGGCCACGCTCCTCGAAGAAGCTCAGCCAGCGGCGACGGATTTCAGCCGACTCCATCAGTGGTCCTCATTCCGGTTGTTGTACGCGTTGCGCGCGTTGTGCTCGATGATTTTGGGTTGCTTGGTGCTGAAGGTGTTCTCGATGACCGCGAAGCGGCGCTGTACGGGCAGTTCGCCCTCGACCGGCTCGTTCAGACCCAGCGCGTCGCCGAGCTGGGCCTCGCGCTCCGCCATGTTGTCGCGGACGTCGAGAGCGAAGTCCTTGAGCCGGTGGCCCGCTTCGACCGCCTTGTTCGCGGCCTGGGCGGCGAGGCTCTCCGGCGTCAGCTGCTTGATCTTGCGGTTGACCTTGGTGGTGGCCCACACGCCGGCGGCTGCGCCCGCGGTGAACCAGAACGTACGGCGGAACATAGCTGTGGTCAGTCCCTCTTGTTCCGGTTGGCCCGCTTGGCGCGGCGCGACTGCGGGATCGCACGGCCCACGATCACGGTACGGCGGGTCGGCTTGGCGGGCGCTTCCTTGCCGCGGCCGCCGATGGCCCGGCGCACGCCGTAACCGAACGCGGCCACCTTGACCAGCGGGCCGCCGAAGGTGGAGGCCACGGTGGAGGACAGCGCCGACGCGTTCGACGTGACTTCCTGGACGTCCGAGGCGATCGCGTCGACCCGGTCGATCTGCGTCTGCGCGGAGCGCACCGCCGCGGAGGCGTCCGCGAGCAGCGGGACGGCCTGATCGGTCACGTCCGCGACGAGCTTGGTGGTCGCCCTGAGCGTCTGGGCCAGCCTCGCGAGCGCCACCGCGAGGAAGGAGACCAGGATCGCCCAGAAGACGGCCACCAGGATCCCGGCCACCTCTCCACCGGACACTTGGCACCGCTCCCTGGTTGTCTGCTGTTGCACCGCTGCTGAACATCGAAAAGTTGTCCCCCGAGCCTATCGCGCCCCGCCCCGCGCTCCGTACCGCATTCCCCTCGGTACCGCCGCACTTCGATCGAACCGATTGTACGGACTGCGTACGGATGAGTACGCTCCGTATCCCATGCCACCCACTCCGCGCCCCGACCCAGCGTCCGCCGGTCCCCCGCGTCCCGGCAACCTTCCCCATGAAGTGAACCGTTTCGTCGGCCGGGCCGCCGAGCGTGCCGCCCTCCAGGAGGCCCTGGCCGCCGCCCGGCTGGTCACGGTCACCGGGCCGGGCGGGGTCGGCAAGTCCCGGTTCGCCGCGCACGCGGCGTCATGGATCCCGCGGGAGCTGCGCGCCGACGGGGTGTGGCGGGCGGAGCTGGCGGCGGTCCGCCGGCCGGAGCTGGTTGAGTACGCGCTCGCCGAGTCGCTGGGCCTCACCGACCACACCGCCCGCTCCTCGCGCCAGGTCCTGCTCGACCATCTCGCCGAGCGCTCCCTGGTCCTGGTCCTGGACGGGTTCGAGCACCTGGTCGACGCCTGCGCCCGTCTCGTACGGGATCTGCTGCGCGCGGCGCCGGATCTGCGGGTGATCGCGGTGGGCCGCCGGCCGCTCGCGCTGGACGGCGAGCGACTGCTGCCGCTGGCCCCGCTGCCGGTCGAGGGAGCGGCGGAGCTGTTCACCGACCGGGCCGCGGCGCTGCTCCCCGGCTTCCGCCTGCACGACGGCAACCGGGCCGACGTCCTGGAGGTGTGCCGCCGCCTGGACTGTCTGCCGCTCGCGGTGGAGCTGGCGGTGGGACGGCTGCGGGCGCTGTCGCCCGCGCAGCTGGCGGAGCGGCTCGACGACCGGTTCCGGCTGCTCACGGGCGGCGGGCGGGACACGCCGCCCCGGCATCAGACCCTGCGGACGGCCATCGGCTGGAGCCACGAGCTGTGCACGGCGCTGGAGCGGCTGCTGTGGGCGCGGCTGTCGGTGTTCGCCGGCTCGTTCGACCTGGAGGCGGCCGAGTACATCTGCAGCGGCGACGGGCTGCACGCGGACGCGCTCCTCGACGTGCTCCAGGAACTCATCGGCCAGTCCGTCGTGACCCGCGAGGAGACGACCGCCGGGGTGCGCTACCGGATGCTGGACACGGTCCGCGCGTACGGCGCCGAGTGGCTGGACAGCGTCGGCGACACCGAGCGGATGCGGCGCAGGCACCGCGACTGGTACATGG
Source organism: Streptomyces sp. HUAS MG91 (assembly GCF_040529335.1). GTDB lineage: Bacteria > Actinomycetota > Actinomycetes > Streptomycetales > Streptomycetaceae > Streptomyces > Streptomyces tabacisoli. The sequence continues at coordinate 1,453,681 of NZ_CP159534.1, forward strand.
GGCTGGCGACCTGGTGCGAGCTGGACTGGTTCTCGCCGCGGCAGAGCGAGGTGGCGGCCCGGATCGACGGGGAGCTGCCGAATCTGCGCGCGGCCCTGGAGTTCTGCCTGAACGAACCGGGCGAGACGCATCTGGCCCAGTACCTGGCGGGCACGCTGTGGTTCTACTGGGCGGGCTGCGGGCATCTCGCGGAGGGCCGGCACTGGCTGGAGCACAGCATCGAGCTGGACGCGGCAAGCGGCGGGCACGGCGAGTCCGCGTACCCGGACTCGCGGCTCAAGGCGCTGTGGGTGCTCGGCTATGTGGCGATCCTCCAGGGCGACACGGTGCCCGCGCTCGCGGCGCTGCAGGAGTGCCGCGAGGAGGCGGAGCGCACGGGCAACACGACGGCGATCGCCTACGCCGTGCACCGCACCGGCTGCCTGGCGCTGGTCACGGACGACGTGCCGCGCGCCGAGCAGCTGCTGCGCGAGTCGCTGACCCGCTACCGCGAGATCGGCGAGCTCAACAGCAATGTGCTGATGGGGCAGGTCGAGCTGGCGATGGCGCTGGCGTTCCGGGGCGAGCTGGCGCAGGCCGTCGCGCTGTGCGAGGACGTGCGGCAGGTGTGCGAGGACCACGGAGAGCGGTGGACCCGGGCGTACGCGCTGTATGTGCTCGCCTACGCGCGGTGGACCGAGGGCGAGCCGGCCGCGGCCCGGCGGCTGTTGAAGGAGTGCCTGACCATCGACCACGAGTTCCGCGATCTGCTCGGCACGGTGCTGGCGATCGAGCTGCTGGCTCTGGTCACGGTGGCGGAGGGGGACGCCGCGGAGGCGGCGGTGCTTCAGGGCGCGGCGGGCCGGATGTGGCCGTCGGTGGGCCTGCGGCTGTTCGGCTCGGGCCACTACAACCTGCCGCACGAACTGTGCGAGGCGCGGGCCCGCGAGGTGCTGGGCGACGCCCGTTTCGATGAACTGACGTGCACCGGAGGGCTGCTGGGCCACGACGAGACGGTGGAGCGGGCGCTCGGCGGGGGTCCGCGGACGGCGGCGGTCACGGTGCCGCGGCCGGCTCGTGCCCCTGCCCCGGAAATGCGGGAACCCGCCGCCTCCCCCACCGCGAACGGCGGGGAGACGACGGGCTGAAACGCAGGTGAGACTACGTCCGCTGGTCGGTCAGCGGGCGTAGTACTCGACGACGAGCTGCTCGTCGCAGATCACGGGGATCTCCTTGCGGTTCGGGTCCCGGTCCAGGCGGAAGGCCAGGGCCTTCAGGTTCACCTGGAGGTAGCGGGGGGTCTCGCCCTCGGGGGCGAAGCCACCCTCACGCGCGACCTGGAACAGCGGCTTCTCGCGGCTGCGCTCGCGGACCATCACGACGTCGTCGGGACGGACGCGGAACGAGGGCTTGTCGACCTTCTGGCCGTTGACCTCGATGTGGCCGTGGACGACCATCTGGCGCGACTGGTAGATCGTGCGGGCGATGCCCGAACGCAGCAGCAGCGCGTCGAGACGGCGCTCCAGCTCGATGACCAGGGCCTCGCCGGTCTTGCCTTCGGCCTTCTTGGCGCGGTCGTAGGCACGGGCCATCTGCTTCTCGCTGATGTCGTACTGCGCGCGCAGACGCTGCTTCTCGAGCAGACGGACCTTGTAGTCCGAGTTCTGCTTGCGGCCGCGGCCGTGCTCGCCCGGCGGGTAGGGGCGGGCCTCGAAGTACTTGACGGCCTTCGGGGTCAGCGCGATGCCGAGGGCACGCGACTTCTTGACCTTGGGGCGGGACTGGTTCGCCATGAACCAAACACCTCATGTTTCTGATGCGAATACGGCTTCACCAGGGTTTGGGGAGGTCGCATCCGCAGCCCGGGAAACCCGTCCATCACGAGGATGGGTGGGCAGCCGCTCCCGGATACTGGGCACATACGTGCAGCACGCGAGTGGCCCACCGACCTGGTCCCGGAGTCCGGGGGGTGGTGGGCTGCCCGCGACACCTTCGAAGGTGCGCGACGCTCCTGGGTCCCCTGTGCCTTGCGGTTCGGGGGATCCGGCTGGATGTCCTGCTCTGGTGACGCCCTGTCTCCCTTTCGGGACACCGGGCACAGGACACAGCACTTCGGGGAAGTCTACCGGATGGCTCAGCGGCAGCTTGCCAGCAGGTCCTGGAGGGCCAGCTTCTCGGGCGCGGTGACGGTCAGCGCGTACTTGGCCTTGATGCCGGTCCAGCGCCGTCCGTACTCGCACCAGAACGCCTTGTTCGCGGGCTTCCACTTGTCAGGCGTCTTGCTGCTCTTCTCGTAGTTCGCCGTCTTGTCCGCCGCCAGCAGCACATCGAGGTCGTTGGCGTAGGTGAGGCGCTTCTTCGGGGTCCAGGCCCAGGCGCCGGCCCGCCAGGCGGCGCCGAGCGCGACGACGTGGTCGGTCTGGATCTGGGAGGCCCGGCGGTAGTAGTAGGGCAGGTTCTTGCCGGTGTACGGGTCGTGCAGCGTGCCGGAGATCACCACGCAGCGGTTGCGGTCGCCCTCGCGCAGGTCGGTGAGGTCGCGGCGCAGGACGTCGTCGCGGGTGTCGCAGCCGTTGTGGCCGCCCGGGGCGTCCACGTCGTCGCTCCAGCCGTCGCCGAACTCGCTCCTCTTGTACGTCTGCCAGTTCTTGCCCCAGGCGACGGTCAGGGTGCTCAGCTGGGCCTTGGCCTGCGCCGCGGTGGGGGGAAATCCTTGGCTGAGGGCTGCTGCCGGTGCCGGTTTCTTCTGCTGCCCGGTGCCGCATGCGGCGGCGCCGAGCAGGACGATGCCGGTGGCGACCGTGGCCCTGATGCGCATGGGCCGAGCCTAGGCCGGGGCATCCCGTACTGCCCGCCGAGCGCGTCCGCCGCGCTTTGAGGTTGTCCGTTCGCCTGCGGCCCGGTGGCCGCTTCTCGCGCAGTTCCCCGCGCCCCTGAGGCATGCGCTCCGCGCAGCCTCCCCCTGAGGCTGCGGCTCCGCCGCGCCTCTGATGAGATGCCGGCCGAGGTACGCCTCTCTGATGAGATGCCGCACGCAGTGCGCATCTCAGGGGCGCGGGGAACTGCGCGACCAGCCACGACGAGAGCCGCGCGTGGCAGCTGGTTTCAGGGGCGCGGGGAACTGCGCAAAAGAGCCCCGATCAGCCCGTGCTGGAGTCGCCGCGCAAGCGCTCTCGGACCCGCTCGACCACGTCGGCATAGCGCGCCTCGGCCCCGTAGCGAGTGGGCTCGTAATAGCGGCGCCCCGCGATGGCGTCCGGCGCGTACTGCTGGGCCGCGATCCCGCCGGGCACGTCATGCGGATACACGTACCCCTGGGCGTGCCCCAGCTTGGCGGCGCCCTTGTAATGGCCGTCACGAAGATGGGCCGGGACCTGGCCGGCGAGGCCCTTGCGGACGTCCTCCATGGCGGCGCCGATCGCGGTGGTCGCCGCGTTCGACTTGGGAGCCAGGGCGAGGGCGATCGTGGCGTGGCTCAGGGTCAGCGCGGCTTCCGGGAAGCCGATCATGGCGACGGCCTGCGCGGCGGCGACCGCGAGGGGCAGCGCCGTCGGGTCGGCGAGGCCGATGTCCTCGCTGGCGGAGATCATCAGCCGCCTGGCGATGAAGCGCGGATCCTCGCCGGCCTCGATCATGCGGGCCAGATAGTGCAGCGCGGCGTCCACGTCGGAGCCGCGGATGGACTTGATGAGGGCGCTGGCGACGTCGTAGTGCTGGTCGCCGTCACGGTCGTACTTCACCGCCGCGCGATTGACGGTCTCCTCGACGCTCTCGAGGGTGATGGCCTCCTCGCTCTTGGCGAGGGCGGCTCCGGCGGCGGCCTCCAGGGCGGTGAGCGCGCGCCGGGCGTCCCCGCCCGCGACGCGCAGCAGGTGCTCCTCGGCGTCCTCGGCCAGGGTCACGGCCCCGCCGAGACCGCGCTCGTCCGTCAGCGCCCGCGCGAGCAGCCCGCGCAGGTCGTCGTCGGTCAGCGGCTCCAGCGTCAGCAGCAGGGAGCGGGAGAGCAGCGGTGAGATCACCGAGAAGTACGGGTTCTCCGTGGTCGCCGCGATCAGCGTCACCCAGCGGTTCTCCACCGCGGGCAGCAGCGAGTCCTGCTGGGCCTTGCTGAAGCGGTGGATCTCGTCGAGGAAGAGGACGGTCTCCTTGCCGTGCCCGCCCATGGCGCGCCGGGCGCCCTCGATGACGGCCCGGACCTCCTTGACGCCTGCGGTGATCGCGGACAGCTCCACAAACCGCTTGTTCGTCGCCTTGGAGACGACGTAGGCGAGGGTCGTCTTGCCGATGCCGGGCGGGCCCCACAGGATCACCGACGAGGCACCGGCCGGACCGCCGCCGCCCTCGCCGACCAGGCGGCGCAGCGGCGAGCCCGGCTTGAGCAGGTGCTGCTGTCCGACGACTTCGTCGAGGGTGCGCGGGCGCATCCGGACGGCCAGGGGGCTCGCGGAGGGGTCCTTCTCCTGGCGTTCTTCGGCTGCGGCGGTGAAGAGGTCGGGTTCCACGGACAAAACCCTAAGTCACCCCACTGACAACCCCGCCGGGAGGCGTCAGGCCCAGAGCTTGTCGCCCCAGCGCGTGAAGATCAGAACGGCGATGATGCCGATGTGCACGACGGGCAGCGCCCAGGTGAAGTCCTCGAAGAACGTCTTCAGCCAGCGCGGGGCCGGCAGGAGGTCGTTGCGGACGTTGGACGACGTGACGTACCAGAACATGAGGATCGTGGCGACCCAGGCCAGGCAGCACCACAGGCACAGCGCGTTGATCCGGTACAGGGACTGGAACTGCAGCCAGGTCACGAAGCCGACGCCGAACAGGCAGCCCGCGTTGAACGTCAGCCAGTACCAGCGCGGGAAGCTCGCCCGCGCGAGCAGGCTCATGCCGACGCAGATCACGACGGCGTAGGCGGCGAGACCCAGCATCGGGTTCGGGAAGCCGAAGGCCGACGCCTGGTCGCTCTTCATGATGCTGCCGCAGGAGATGACCGGGTTGATGGAGCAGCCCGGGGTGAAGCTCGGGTCCTCCAGCAGCTTGAACTTGTCCAGCGTGATGATCCACGCGGCGAGCAGTCCGGCCGCGCCGGTGATCACCAGGAGCAGTCCGAACCCACGACTGCCGCCGACCGTGCGTGGGGCGCCCGCGGTGTCGATGTCGCGGGAGACGCTGTCGCTGTCGCTTGCTGTGGTCGTCTTGCTCATCACGCCGATCCGTATGTGAGAGGTGAGGCCTGCGGGCACGCTCATTCTGCCGTACGGGCGCGGCTGTCCACCGTTCGATGGACATAAGGATGTCCTCCCGTAGGGCCCGGAGTCCCCGGTTCGGGTGGACGCTCGTTCGCATGACCCCACAGACAGCGGAACTCGCGGTGGACGTACGGCAGCTGCGCAAGCGGTACGGCGGCGTGACCGCCGTCGACGGCATCGATCTGACGATCCGTACGGGCGAGGTCTTCGGCCTGCTCGGACCGAACGGCGCGGGCAAGTCCACGACGGTGGAGATCCTCCAGGGCAACCGGTCCCGGGACGGCGGTGAGGTGACCGTGCTCGGCGCGGACCCGGGCAGCGCGGGCCGCGCGTGGCGGTCGCGGGTCGGCATCGTGTGGCAGGACGAGTCGGCGCCGGCGGAGCTGACGGTGCGCGAGACCGTACGGCACTTCGCCCACTACTACCCGAAGCCGCGCGACCCGGACCGGGTCATCGAGCTGGTGGGGCTGGAGAAGAAGGCGAACGCCCGGATCAAGGCGCTCTCCGGCGGGCAGCGGCGCCGTCTCGACGTGGCGCTCGGGGTCATCGGCGATCCGGAGCTGCTGCTCCTGGACGAGCCGACGACCGGCTTCGACCCGGCGGCCCGCCACCGGTTCTGGGAGCTGATCCGGATGCTCGCCGCCGAGGGCACCACGATCCTGCTGACCACGCACTACCTCCAGGAGGCGGAGGCGCTCGCGCAGCGGCTCGCGGTGATCGCGTCCGGCCGGGTCGTCGCGGAGGGCACCCCGGCCGAGCTGCGCGACCGCCACGGCAGCCACGCCACCGTCGAGTGGACCGAGCCCGACGGCACACCGCGCAGCGAGCGCACGGACACTCCCACCCGCACGGTCGCCGAACTCGCGCGGCGCTTCGACGGCGAGATCCCCGGCCTGCGGGTCGGCCGCCCGACGCTGGAGGACGTGTACCTCCGCCTCACCGGACAGGACCAGGAGTCGGCCCGATGACCGAGACGACGAACACGACGGCCGCACCCCTGTCCGGCACCGAGGAGCGGACCACCGAACGCCTGCCCGGCGCCTGGCGGTTGGGGCTGCGGCGCGGCGCACTGGAGATCAAGCAGTTCTTCCGGCTGCGGGAGCAGGTGGTGTTCACCTTCGCCTTCCCGGTCGTCTTCCTGTTCCTGTTCGCGTCGATCTTCAGCGACGACGTGCGGGGCGCGGGCGTCACCGCCTCGCAGCTGTACGTCCCCGCGATGATGGCGGCGGGCATCATGTCGACGAGTTTCCAGTCGCTGGGCATCTCGATCGCCATCGAGCGCGACGAGAAGGTGCTGCGCCGGCTGCGCGGTACGCCGATGCCCGCGGCCGCGTACTTTCTGGGGAAGGTCTGGCTCGTCCTCGTCACGGGCCTGCTGGAGACGGCGGTCCTGCTGGCCGTCGGCACGACGTTCTACGACGTGTCGCTGCCGTCGAGCCCGGGCAAGTGGCTGACGTTCGGGTGGCTGTTCCTGCTGGGGATCACGGCGTGCGCGCTGCTCGGCATCGCGATCGGTTCCGTACCGGGCTCCGGCCGCAGCGCGACCTCCGTCGTCGTTCTCCCGTTCCTGGTCCTGCAGTTCATCTCCGGGGGCTACATCTCGATCGACACCATCCCGGACTGGATGCTGAACATCGGGGCGGTGTTCCCGCTGAAGTGGCTGTGCCAGGGGCTGCGCGGGGTGTTCCTGCCGGACTCGGCGCACGTCCTGGAGCAGGCGGGCAGCTGGGAGTTCGGGAAGGCGGCTCTGGTGCTCGGTGCCTGGTGCGTCGGAGGATTGGTGCTGTGCCTGCTGACATTCCGCTGGAAGAGCCGACGCGCCGGGTGAACGCCCGTACCGATCCGCGGGGAGAGCACGTCTGGGACCGCACCTTCCGGCTCTGGGACATCTACTTCGCGGTGGTCTGGCTGGCCACGCTGGTGTTCGTGCTGGGCACGGCCCAGCCGGCGTGGCCCGTCCGGCTGGGCGCGGGATGTCTGCTGGTCCTGCTGATCCCCTGGTACGTGGCCTGCGGGCGGCGCGTGCTGATGGACGAGGGAAGGGACGAGCGCCGGGCGGCAACGTACATCGCGGGGGCCGTCGCCGTGTACCTGATGCCGGGTGTCCTGGTCGGCGAGACACGGCTGATGGCGTTCGCCCTCGTCCCGCAGTGCTTCATGGCGCTGCGCCACCGCAGGGCGATGATCGCGGTCACCGTCGTCAACCTGGCGCCGGTGGTGGGCTGGGCCCTGCTGTGGGAGATCAGGGGCCGGGACCTCTTCTTCAACTCGGTGTTCGCCGTGGTGACGCTCGTCTTCTCGGCGGCCTTCGGCGGATGGACGATCAGGATCATGGAGCAGAGCCGGGAGCGGGCCGATCTGATCGCGGAGCTGGACGCGAGCCGGGAGGAGGTCGCCCAGCTCTCCGCCGACCGCGGGGCCCTCGCCGAGCGCGAGCGGATGTCCCGGGAGATCCACGACACCCTCGCCCAGGGCTTCACCAGCGTCCTGATGCTCGTCCAGGCCGTCGAGGCGGAGCTGGCGACGGACGTCCCGCAGGCCCGCCGCCACCTGGCGCTGATGGCGGACACCGCGCGGCAGAATCTCGCGGAGGCCCGGGCGCTCGTGGCGGGCGGCGCCCCCGCAGACCTGGACGGCGCCTCACTGCCCGACGCGCTGCACCGGCTCGCGGCCCGGCACGGCGCGGAGGTCCGGGTCAGCGGCGCGGCACGGCCGTTGGCGCCCGGCCTGGAGGTGGTGGTGCTCCGCGGTTGCCAGGAGGCCCTGTCCAACGTACGGAAACACGCGGCCCCCGACACCGCCGTCCAGGTCCGGCTCGCCTACACGGCGGCGGACCTGACCCTCGTCGTACGGGACGCGGGGCCCGGCTTCACGCCCAGCGCGGCCGGCGCCGGCTTCGGTCTGCGCGGGCTGCGGGCGCGCGCCGCCGAGGTCGGGGGCACCGCCGCCGTCGACAGCGCGCCCGGCGCGGGCACCACCGTGACCGTCCGGCTTCCGGTACCCGAGAGGAACCTCCCGTGATCCGCATCCTGCTCGCCGACGACCACCCCGTGGTGCGCGAGGGCCTGCGCGCCATGCTCGACGCCGAGCCGGACCTGGCGGTCGTCGCGGAGGCGTCGAACGGTCCGCGCGCGGAGGCGCTCGCCGCCGAACTCGCCCCGGACATCGTCCTGATGGACCTGCGGATGCCCGGCGGCGACGGAGTCGAGTCGATCGTGCGGATGACGGCCGCCGGGCTGTCGTGCCGGACGATCGTCCTGACCACGTACGAGACGGACCGGGACATCCTGCGGGCCGTCGAGGCGGGCGCCGCGGGCTATCTGCTCAAGGACATGGCCCGGGCCGAGCTCGCCGGAGCGGTGCGGGCCGCCGCGCGGGGCGAGACCGTGCTGGCGCCCTCCGTCGCGGCGCGGCTCGTGGACCAGTTGCGGACGAATCCTGAGCGTCCGCGGCTGTCCGAGCGGGAGACGGCGGTGCTTCGGCTGGTCGCCGACGGGTGTACGAACGCCGAGATCGGGCGGCGTCTGCATGTCGCCGAGTCGACGGTGAAGACGCATCTGCTGCGGGCGTTCGGGAAATTGGGGGTGGACGACCGGACGGCGGCCGTCACCAGCGCGATGCGGTTCGGGTTGCTGGAGTAGGGGTTCGTCGTCGGGTGCGGCTCCGGTGGGGCTTCTCGCGCAGTTCCCCGCGCCCCTGAAAGGCCTGCGGCCTTCAGGGGAGGCTGCGCGCAGCGCATGCCTCAGGGGCGCGGGGAACTGCGCGACCAGCCCCCACCGGCCCGCAGACGAACGTCAGGCCAGCTTGGCCCGGAGCACCTCGACGACCTGGTCCACCGCGACCGCGGACTGCTCGCCGGACTCCATGTCCTTGAGCTGCACCACACCTTCGGCAAGGTCCCGCTCACCGGCGACGAGCGTGAACCGCGCCCCGCTGCGGTTGGCGTTCTTCATGGCGCCCTTGAGCCCCTTGCCGCCGAACGAGAAGTCCGCCGAGATCCCGGCCCGGCGCAGCTCGGTCACCTTGGAGAACAGCACGCGCCGCGCCTCGTCGCCGAGCGGCACCGCGAACACGCTGGTCGTGGACGGGAGTCGGAGCTCCACGCCTTCCGCCTCCAGGGCGAGGACCGTGCGGTCGACGCCGAGCGCCCAGCCGACGGACGGCAGCGACGGGCCGCCGATCATCTCGGAGAGACCGTCGTAGCGGCCGCCGCCGCCCACCGCGGACTGCGAGCCGAGCCCGTCGTGGACGAACTCGAAGGTCGTACGCGTGTAGTAGTCGAGCCCGCGGACCAGCTTCTCGTCGTCCTCGAAGGCGACGCCCTCGGCGGTCAGCAGCTCGCGCACCTGCTCGTGGTACGCCTTGCACGCGTCGCACAGGTAGTCGCGCAGCGAGGGCGCGCCGACGAGCTGCTTCTGGACGTCGGGCCGCTTGTCGTCGAGGACGCGCAGCGGGTTGATCTCCGCGCGGCGCAGCGTCTCCTCGTCGAGGTCGAGGCCGCGCAGGAAGGTCTGCAGCGCCTCCCGGTACACCGGGCGGCACTCCTTGTCGCCCAGCGAGTTGAGCAGGATCCGGAAGTCGCGCAGGCCGAGCGAGCGGTACGCCTGGTCGGCCAGGACGATCAGCTCGGCGTCGAGTGCCGGGTCCTCGGCGCCGATCGCCTCGGCGCCGACCTGCGAGAAGTGCCTGTAGCGGCCCTTCTGGGGGCGCTCGTAGCGGTAGTACGAGCCCGAGTACCAGAGCTTGACGGGGAGGTTGCCGGCCTTGTGGAGGTTGGCCTCCAGGGCGGCGCGCAGCACGGAGGCCGTGCCCTCGGGGCGCAGGGCGAGCCGGTCGCCGCCCTTGGTCTCGAAGGCGTACATCTCCTTGGTCACGATGTCGGTGGACTCGCCGACACCGCGCGCGAACAGCTCGACGTTCTCGAAGCCGGGGGTCTCGATGTAGCCGTAGCCGGAGTTGCGCAGCGGCGTGGAGATCGCGTCACGTACCGCGAGGTACTTCGCGGAGTCCGGCGGAAGCAGGTCGTACGTGCCCTTGGGGGCCTGGAAAGTACTCACGGGAAGTCTTCGTCACATTCCTCGTCGGGGAGCCTCGGTGGAGGGTCCCTGGCCGGCGGCCACCTGCCGCAGGTACGGGTTGGTGGCGCGCTCCTGGCCGATGGTCGTCTGGGAGCCGTGTCCGGAGAGCACCACGGTCGAGTCGTCGAGCGGCAGGCACACGCGGGCCAGCGATTCGAGCATGTCGTCCATGGAGCCACCGGGAAGGTCGGTGCGTCCGATGGAGCCGGCGAACAGCAGATCGCCCGAGAAGAACACCGACGGCACGTCGGTCGTCTCCGGCATCTGGAAAGTCACCGACCCCTTGGTATGGCCGGGCGCGTGCGCGACGCCGAACTCGAGTCCGGCGAGCTCCAGCCGGGCGCCGTCGGCGAGCGTCCGCACGTCGTCGGGCTCCCCCACCGTGAGCTCGCCCATGAGCGGCATGCCGATGGTGCGGCCGATGCCCTTCTCCGGGTCGCTCATCATGTAGCGGTCCTCGGGGTGGATCCACGCCGGGACGTCGTGCGCCCCGCACACCGGGACGACCGAGGCGACATGGTCGATGTGCCCGTGCGTGAGGACGACGGCGACCGGCTTGAGCCGGTGCTTCCTGAGCGCTTCCTCGACTCCCTCGGCGGCCTGGTGGCCCGGGTCGATGATCACGCACTCCTCACCCGCGGCGGGGGCAACCAGGTAACAGTTGGTGCCCCAGGCCCCGGCGGGGAACCCGGCAATCAGCACGATCGTCCTTCATCTGTCGTCGGAATGCGGCAATGCGGCAGATCAGAGACTACCGGCGCTGCCGATTCCACAGCGAACCCATATACGGTACGGGGCACAATCAAGGGCCCAGTCATGGTCATACACACGTACGAGGAGAAGATCCGGTGGTCAGCAAGGATCAGCGGCAGCGTCAGCTCGCCCGGGAGAAGTTCCTGCGCCAGCAGCAGCGGCGCGAGGCCGCGCGACACAAGGCGCGCACCCGCAACACCGTGATCGCCTCCGTGCTCGCGGTGGCCGTCCTGGGCACCGGTGGCGCGTACGCCGCCGGAGCCTTCAGCGGTGACGACAAGAAGGACACCGCGGGCTCCGAGGCGAGCCCCAGCCCGAGCGCCTCCTCCACGGAGAAGCCCGAGCCGAAGATGGCCGTCGACAAGAAGGCCGCGTACACGATGGCGATGAAGACGAGCCAGGGCGACATCAAGATCGCCATGGAGGCGGCCAAGACGCCGCACACCGTCAACTCGTTCAAGTACCTCGCCGACAAGAAGTTCTTCGACGGCACGAAGTGCCACCGGCTCACCACGTCCGGCATCTTCGTGCTCCAGTGCGGCGACCCGGAGGGCACCGGCGCGGGCGGCCCCGGCTACACGATCGCGGACGAGAACCTGAGCGGGCTCGGCAAGGCGGGCAAGGACGGCTCCGTCACCTACCCCGCGGGCACGGTCGCGATGGCGAACACGGGCCAGCCGCACACCGGCGGCAGCCAGTTCTTCCTCGTCTACAAGGACAGCAAGCTGCCGCCGTCGTACACGCCGTTCGGCAAGATGGACGCGGCCGGTCTCAAGGCCGTGCAGGCCGTCGCGAAGGGCGGGGTCGCCGCCGGCGGACAGAGCCAGACCGATGGTGCACCGAAGAAGACCGTCAAGGTCACGACTGTGACAGTGGAGAAGGGCTGACCTGTTCGTTGCCAAATTTCGGTCGCGCGGGATGCGGACAGCATCCCCGCCGGTCGCCTATGTTGGCCGTGACGAAACTGTGGACGATGCCCGGGGGCCCACGAGCCGCCCGCAGGCATCATGTGGAGGAGGCGCTGTGAGCAGCGACCCGTGGGGCCGCGTCGACGAGACGGGGACCGTGTACGTGCGTTCGGCCGACGGCACTGAGCGTGAGGTCGGTTCCTGGCAGGCCGGTTCTCCCGACGAGGCCCTTGCCTACTTCAAGCGCAAGTACGACGGCCTGGTCGTCGAGATCGGGCTCCTCGAGCGCCGGGTGCAGACAACGGACCTGTCCGCCAAGGACGCCATGACGGCGATCGAGCACCTGCGGGGCCAGGTCACCGACGCGCACGCCATCGGCGACCTGGACGCGCTCGGCAAGCGGCTCGACAAGCTGGTCGAGTCCGTCGAGTCGCGCCGTGAGGAGCGCAAGGCGCAGAAGGCCAAGCAGTCCGACGAGGCGCGGCACGCCAAGGAGGCGCTGGTCGTCGAGGCGGAGGAGCTGGCCCAGTCCGAGCAGTGGCGGGCGGCCGGTGAGCGGCTGCGCGCGCTGGTGGACACCTGGAAGGGGCTGCCGCGACTCGACCGCAAGTCGGACGACGAGCTGTGGCACCGCTTCTCGCACGCGCGCTCGGCGTTCTCCAAGCGCCGCAAGGCCCACTTCGCTTCGCTGGACGCGCAGCGCGAGGAGGCCCGCAAGGCGAAGGAGAAGCTGGTCGCCGAGGCGGAGGCGCTGTCGAACTCGCAGGACTGGGGCGCGACCGCGGCCCGGTACCGCGAGCTGATGACGGACTGGAAGGCCGCGGGGCGCGCGCAGCGCGAGCACGAGGACGATCTGTGGAACCGCTTCCGCGGCGCCCAGGACGTCTTCTTCGCGGCCCGCAGCTCGGTCTTCGCCGAGCGTGACGCCGAGCAGGGCGAGAACCTCAAGCTCAAGGAGGAGCTGGCCGCCGAGGCCGAGAAGCTGCTCCCGATCGAGGACCTGAAGGCGGCCCGTGCCGCGTTTCGCTCGATCAACGAGCGCTGGGAGGCCATCGGCCATGTTCCGCGCGACGCCCGGCCGAAGGTCGAGGGCCGGATGCACGCCGTGGAGCGTGCCCTCCAGGAGTCGGAGGAGGCCGAGTGGCGGCGTACGAACCCGGAGGCGCGGGCGCGTGCCGCCGGTCTGACGGGGCAGCTCCAGGCCGCCGTCGACAAGCTCCGGGGCCAGATCGAGCAGGCCCGCGCCCAGGGCAACAACGCCAAGGCCGACAAGCTCCAGAAGGAGCTCGACGGGCGTCAGGCGCTGCTGGACTCGGCGCTGAAGGGGCTCCAGGAGTTCGGCGGCTGACGCTCCCCTGACAGCAGGTCGTAGAACGGCCCCGGGTTGATCCCGGGGCCGTTTCTCGTGCGGTGCCCGCCTCGGGCGCCCCGCCGCCTCTGGGGCACCCCGCCGCCTTGGGCAATCTGCCGCCTGGGGCGGCAGGGTGGGCAAGGCGGCACCCCGGCGCGGGGTGAGCGCTCCAAGGGACGGCCAGTACAGCGCCCTTCGCGAGTGCGGCCCCGGTGAGGGCTGGTCGCGCAGTTCCCCGCGCCCCTTTCAGGGGCGCCGGGCCGAGGTCACCCGGTAGACGTCGTAGACGCCCTCCACGCCCCGTACCGCCTTGAGCACATGCCCGAGGTGCTTCGGGTCACCCATCTCGAACGTGAAGCGCGACGTGGCCACCCGGTCGCGAGAGGTCTGCACGGCCGCGGACAGGATGTTCACGTGCTGGTCCGAGAGGACCCGCGTCACGTCCGACAGCAGCCGGGACCGGTCCAGCGCCTCGACCTGGATGGCGACCAGGAAGACCGAGGACTGGGTCGGCGCCCACTCGACCTCGAGGATCCGTTCGGGCTCGCGGGACAGCGAGTCCACGTTCACGCAGTCGCTGCGGTGGACGGAGACGCCGCTGCCGCGGGTCACGAAGCCGATGATCGGGTCGCCGGGCACGGGCGTGCAGCAGCGGGCCAGCTTGACCCAGACGTCGTCGACGCCCTTGACCACCACGCCCGGATCGGCGTTGGACCGGCGCTTGGAGCGGCCGCGCGACGGCGGTGCGCTCTCGGCGATGTCCTCGTTGGCGGCCTCCTCGCCGCCGAGCGCCTGGACGAGCTTCTGCACGACGGACTGCGCCGTGACATGGCCCTCCCCGATCGCCGCGTAGAGCGACGAGATGTCGGGGTAGCGCATCTCGTGGGCGAGCGTGACGAGCGAGTCGCCGGTCAGGATCCGCTGGATCGGCAGGTTCTGCTTGCGCATGGCCCGCGCGATGGCGTCCTTGCCCTGCTCGATCGCCTCGTCGCGGCGCTCCTTGGAGAACCAGCCGCGGATCTTGTTGCGCGCCCGCGGCGACTTGACGAAGCCGAGCCAGTCGCGCGAGGGGCCGGCCCCGGAGGCCTTGGAGGTGAAGACCTCCACCAGGTCGCCGTTGTCCAGCGTGGATTCGAGGGGCACGAGGCGTCCGTTGACGCGTGCTCCTATGGTCCGGTGGCCGACCTCCGTGTGGACCGCGTACGCGAAGTCCACCGGGGTGGCCCCGGCCGGCAGCGCTATGACGTCGCCCTTCGGCGTGAAGACGAAGACCTCGTTGCGCGACAGGTCGAAGCGCAGGGACTCCAGGAACTCGCCCGGGTCCTCGGTCTCCTTCTGCCAGTCGAGGAGCTGGCGCAGCCACGCCATGTCGTTGAGGTGGTCGTCCTTGCCGGTCGACTTGGGCGCGTCCGAGCGCACCTTGGAGGCGCCGGCGACGGCCTCCTGCTTGTACTTCCAGTGCGCGGCGATGCCGTACTCGGCGCGGCGGTGCATGTCGAACGTACGGATCTGGAGCTCGACGGGCTTGCCGTTCGGGCCGATCACCGTCGTGTGCAGCGACTGGTACATGTTGAACTTGGGCATCGCGATGTAGTCCTTGAACCGCCCCGGAACCGGGTTCCAGCGGGCGTGGACGGTGCCCAGTGCCGCGTAGCAGTCGCGGACCGTGTCGACGAGGACGCGGATGCCCACCAGGTCGTAGATCTCCGCGAAGTCCCGGCCGCGGACGATCATCTTCTGGTAGACGCTGTAGTAGTGCTTCGGGCGGCCGGTGACGGTCGCCTTGATGCGGGCCGCGCGCAGGTCGGACTGCACCTCGTCGGTCACTATGGCCAGGTACTCGTCGCGCTTGGGGGCGCGCTCGGCCACGAGCCGCACGATCTCGTCGTACATCTTGGGGTAGAGGATCGCGAAGGCGAGGTCCTCCAGCTCCCACTTGATGGTGTTCATGCCCAGGCGGTGGGCGAGCGGCGCGTAGATCTCCAGGGTCTCGCGCGCCTTCTTCTCCTGCTTCTCGCGCTTGAGGTACCGCATGGTGCGCATGTTGTGCAGGCGGTCGGCGAGCTTGATCACGAGGACGCGCGGGTCCTTCGCCATCGCCACGACCATCTTGCGGACCGTCTCGGCCTGCGCGGCCTCGCCGAACTTGACCTTGTCCAGCTTGGTGACGCCGTCGACGAGCAGGGCGACCTGGTCGCCGAAGTCCCGCTTGAGGGTGTCGAGGCCGTACTCGGTGTCCTCGACGGTGTCGTGCAGCAGCCCGGCCATCAGCGTCGCCGGGTCCATGCCCAGCTCGGCGAGGATCGTCGTCACGGCGAGCGGGTGCGTGATGTACGGGTCGCCGCTCTTGCGCTTCTGGCCGCGGTGCCAGCGCTCGGCCACCTGATAGGCGCGCTCGATCTGGCGCAGCGTCGACGTCTCGATCTTGGGATCGTTGCTGCGCACGATCCGCAGCAGCGGCTCGAGGACGGGGTTGTACGGGTTCGAGCGCTGCACGCCGAGGCGGGCCAGGCGGGCGCGGACGCGGTTGGAGGAGCCGGAGCGGGCCGCCGGCTGGTTCGCGGCGGCACGGATGACGGGCGGCGGCGTGGCGCGCGGCTGCTCGGCGGCGGGCTTGGGGCGCGGCGACTCGGCAGCCTTGGTTCCGGGCGGCGGAGCGGGCTTCGCGCCGTTCACGGACGGGGCGCCGGACGCGGGCGTGCCGGATTCAGCCGCGCCCTGCGCAGCCTGGTGGTCGGGCGTGGCGGCGGTGAGTGGCTTGGCCTCGTCTGGCAACGGCGCTCCTCGTGCGCGGCGGGTCCCCCGTTCAGGTCCCTGAGAGCCCATGGTATCGATCCGGCGCCCAGCGAACGTATTCGGCCGGTGGTACGGCCTTGTACTGGAGAAACAACAGAGGCGGGCGCCGGATTCCTCCGGGCCCGCCCTGACGGCTGTGAACAGCGGTTTCAGACCACCAGCAGGGCGTCGAGCGGGGCGTCCTGGAGTGCGGGCTCCAGACGCGCGCGGCCGGGCAGGAAACCCAGCTCCATGAGGACCGCGACGCCCGCGACCTCGGCGCCGGCCCGGCGGATGAGGTGCAGGGCGGCCTCGGCGGTGCCGCCGGTGGCGAGCACGTCGTCGATGACCATGACCCGGTCGTCGGCGCTGAGGTCCTCGGCGTGCACCTCGATCTCGGCGGTCCCGTACTCCAGCGCGTAGGACTGCGAGAGCGTCGCTCCGGGCAGCTTGCCCGCCTTGCGTACGGGGATGAAGCCGAGGCCGGCGCGGATGGCGACCGGGGCGCCGAGGATGAAGCCGCGCGCCTCCAGGCCGACGACCTTGGTCGCGCCGTGCCGGACGCACAGCTCGGCGAGCGCGTCGGTGAGGGCAGTGAACGCCGACGGGTCCGCGAGGAGCGGGGTGATGTCCTTGAAGAGGACGCCGGGCTCCGGGTAGTCCTGCACATCACGGATGCGGCTGAGGAGCAGCTCCTTGATGTCGGTCATGTCTGCACCTCGGCGGGTCGGTGATGGAGTTGGCCGCGCACCCGTTTCGGCAGGTCCGCGCGGTCGTCAACCCTAGCAGTCGTGCCTGTCCGAAAAGGCACGGGCGCCAGGAGCGTCGCAGCTCCTGGCGCCCGTGCGCGTACGTGACCGAGGGGTCAGCGACGCTTGCCCGAGGGGCGGCCGCGGCCGCGGTTTCGGGCCGGCTGGTTGCGCGGACCCGCCCCGGCGGGGGCGGCGTCCTCCGGCTCGTCCTGCGCCTGCGGACCGTCGGCCTGGTGGCCGAGGACGGAGCCGGCCGGCTCCGCCTCCGCCTTGGCCGCGGCGGCGGCCCGCTTGGCGAGCACCCGCTTCTTGAGGGCCTTCATCTTCGGGTCGCGCTCCTTGAGGTCGGCGACCAGCGGAGTGGCGATGAAGATCGAGGAGTACGCACCGGCGGCGAGGCCGACGAAGAGCGACAGAGAGATGTCGTTCAGCATGCCGGCACCGAGGAAGCCGCCGCCGATGAACAGCAGGCCCGCCACCGGCAGGAGCGCGACGACCGTGGTGTTGATCGAGCGGACCAGGGTGGAGTTGATCGAGCGGTTCGCGATGTCGCTGTAGGTCCAGCGGGTCTGCTTCTCGATGCCCTTCGTCTGCTCCTTGAGCGAGTCGAAGACGACGACCGTGTCGTAGAGCGAGTAACCGAGGATCGTGAGCAGACCGATCACCGTGCCCGGCGTGACCTCGAAGCCCACCAGGGCGTAGATCCCGACGGTGATGGTGATGTCGTGGATCAGTGCGACGAGGGCCGCGATGGCCATCCGCCATTCGAAGGCGATCGCCAGATAGATCACGACGAGGACCATGAAGATGGCCAGGCCCTGCCAGGCCTTGTTGGCGATCGTCTCACCCCAGCTGGGGCCCACCAGGTCGGCGTTGATCTTGTCGGAGGGGATGCCCAGGTCCTTGGACAGGTCCTCCTTGATCTGGTCCGACTTGCCGGTGTCGATGCCCGCGATCTGGATGCGCAGACCGCCGGTGCCGAGCTTCTGCACGACCGCGTCGTGACCGCCGGCGGCCGCCTCGGCGTCCTTCTCCGCCTGTGCGGCGGAGACGGACGTCTTGGGCGTCGTGAAGACGGCGCCGCCCTCGAACTCGATGCCCATGTTGAGCCCGCGCACCGTCAGGCCGAGGATGGCCGTGATGGTGATCAGGATCGAGACGCCGTACCAGATCTTGCGCTTGCCGATGAAGTCGTAGCCGACCTCACCGCGATACAGCTTGGCGCCGAGATTGCCGAGCTTCGACATCTCACGCCTCCTTCGGGTCGACGGGACCGGCGGTACGACGGGTGCGGCGCAGCGGCGGCTGGACCCCGAGGCGCTTGGGGTCGAGGCCGGACCACTTGTGGCCGGTGAAGAACTTCCCGCGGGCCAGAATCGTCATCAGCGGCTTCGTGAAGAGGAAGACCACGACGACGTCGAGCAGGGTGGTCAGGCCGAGCGTGAACGCGAAGCCCTGCACCTTGCCGACGGTCACGATGTAGAGCACCGCGGCGGCGAGGAACGACACGAAGTCGGAGACCAGGATGGTGCGCCGGGCGCGCGGCCAGGCACGCTCGACGGCGGGCCGCACGGACCGGCCCTCCCGGATCTCGTCCCGGATGCGTTCGAAGAACACGATGAACGAGTCCGCGGTGATACCGATGGCGACGATCGCACCACACACCGCGGGCAGGTTCAGGGCGAAGCCGATGGCCGGGCCGAGGAGCGTCATCAGCGTGTACGTGAGGATGCCGGACACCAGCAGCGAGGCCAGGGCCACCATCGACAGACCCCGGTAGTAGACCACCAGGTAGATGACGACCAGGAGGAGGCCGATCGCGCCCGCGATCAGACCGGCGTGCAGCTGCTCACCGCCGAGCGCGGCGGTCACCGAGGTGACGCTCTGCTCGTGGAAGGTGAGCGGCAGGGCGCCGTAGGACAGCACGTTGGCCAGGTCCTGGGCGGACTGCTGGTTGAAGCTGCCGGAGATCTCGGCGTTGGAGCTCAGCACCGAGCTGACGCTGGGCGCCGAGACCACGTCGCCGTCGAGCACGATGGCGAACTGGTTCATCGGCTGCTGCTGGTCCTTCAGCTTGGCCGTGGTCGCCGCGAACTTCTTCGACCCGGAGCCCGTGAACTCCATGTTGACGACCCACTGGCCGCTCTGCTGGTTGATGGCGGCCTGGGACTTCTTGACGTCCTTGCCGTTCACCTCGGACGGGCCGAGGATGTACTTCGCCCACTGGCCCGACGAGTCCTTGCCGCAGGCGGCGATGGTGTCGGTCGGCTTGGCGCCCTCGTTGACCTTCGTCCGGGCCGCCGAGTCGGTGCAGTCCAGCTCGGTGAACTTCTTCTGCAGCGCGGCCGTGGCCGGGTCGGCGGAGGCGCTCGCGCTGGCCGACGGCGAGGCGGAGGCCTTGGCGTCGCCGCTCGCGGAGGAGCTGGGCGTCGCGTCGGCCTTCAGGGCGTCGGTGACGGCGCGGCCCTGCGAGGTGGCCGAGGAGGACGGCGTCGCGGAGGCCGACGAGCCGGTCGCCTTCTCGCCGGAGCCCGAGGTCGCCTTGTCCGTGGGCTTGCCGCTGGAGGAGGCGCTCGGCGACGGGCTCGCGGAGGAGTCCGCCGTCGGGGAGCCGGCGGCCATCGTCAGGACCGGACGGAAGTAGAGCTGAGCGGTCGTACCGACCTGCTCGCGCGCCTGCTTCTCGTTCGTACCCCGCGGGATGTTGACGATGATGTTGTCGGCGCCCTGCGTCTGGACCTCGGCCTCGGAGACACCCATGCCGTTGACACGGCGGTTGATGATGTCCGCCGCCGTGTCCATGTTGGTCTTGTTGATGGCGCTCTTGGACTGGCCCGGCTCGGTCTTGGCCTGCAGGGTGATGCTGGTGCCGCCCGCGAGGTCGATGCCGAGGCGGGGGGTGAACGTGCCGGAGATGAACATCCCGCCGACGAGCGCGACCATGACGATCACGATCAGGCTCAGAGCGCGGCCGGGCTTGCTCCCGGTACCTGCCCCTCGGCTCTTTTTAGGTGTGGCCACCTTCTCGTACTCCCTCTCCATCCGTCCGGCATCGGGGATGCGTGCCTGGACGGCCATGAAATGGTCGAGAATCCGCGCGCGTCACGCACGAACCGGACCCGCGGGGGACGCAAGCGGTACGTCCCCCCGGCTCCGGTCGTGACTACTTCGCGTCGGACTCGCCGTCGGTCTTCTTCGCCTCGGCAGCGGCCTCGGGGGCCGCGTCGGCCTTGGGGGCCTCGGCGGTCTCGTCGGCCGTGTCGGCCTCGTCCTTCTTGCCGAGGTCGATGCGCGAGTCGTCGGCGGCGGTCTCGTCGGTCTCGGTGAGGGACGACGCGTCGTCCGGCACGACGGCGTCATCGGACAGCTCGTCGTCGGCGGCCTCGGGGCCGTGGACGATGCGGTTGTACTCGTCGTCGGAGAGCACGGCGCCGATCGCGTTCTTCGCGAACATCAGGTGGACGCCGGGGCCCGCGTCGAGGAGGACCGTGTCCTCGTTGACCTCCTTGACCGTGGCGTACATGCCGCCGATGGTGCGGACGCCGGAACCGGGCTGCATTTCATTGCGCATATTCGCGGCCTGCTGCTGCTTCTTCTTGGCAGACCGGGTCATCAGGAACATGGCCCCGATGAGCACAATGAACGGGAGGAGGGTCACAGGACTCACGGGTGGGACTTCCTTCATACGACCGCATCAGATGCGCGGCCTTGTCGGGGGTGTGGTGTCGGCCGTCGTCCGTTGAATCACAAGGACGACGTCGGCGGAGTCTAAGCGAGTCCGCCATCTGGGAACAACGCTCAGCATGGCACCGGGGTTCCAGCACCGGCGAGGACGCGCGCCGTCACGCCCCGAACAGGTCCGCTTGTCCGCTTGCACCTGGTTTTCCTTGAGGCGCGGTGAGTCCGAGGTGGGCCCAGGCCGCGGGAGTGGCGACCCGGCCGCGCGGGGTGCGCGCGAGCAGGCCCTCCCGGACGAGGAAGGGCTCCGCGACCTCCTCCACCGTCTCTCGCTCCTCCCCCACCGCCACCGCGAGGGTCGACAGGCCCACGGGTCCGCCGCCGAACAGCTTGAGCAGGGCCTCCAGGACGGCGCGGTCCAGCCGGTCGAGGCCGCGGCCGTCCACCTCGTAGACCCCGAGGGCGGCGGCGGCGATGTCCCGGTTGATGTGGCCGTCGGCCTTGACCTGGGCGTAGTCGCGGACGCGGCGCAGCAGGCGGTTGGCGATGCGCGGGGTGCCGCGGGAGCGCCCGGCGATCTCGGCGGCTCCCGCCGGGTCGATCTCCACGTCGAGGAGTCCGGAGGAACGGTGGATCACCCGCTCCAGCTCGGCCGGCTCGTAGAACTCCATGTGCGCGGTGAAGCCGAAGCGGTCGCGCAGCGGCGGGGGCAGCAGGCCCGCGCGCGTGGTGGCGCCGACCAGCGTGAACGGCGGCAGTTCGAGCGGGATGGCGGTGGCGCCGGGGCCCTTGCCGACGATGACGTCGACGCGGAAGTCCTCCATCGCCATGTACAGCATCTCCTCGGCGGGCCGGGACATCCGGTGGATCTCGTCGAGGAAGAGGACCTCGCCCTCCTGGAGGGAGGAGAGGATCGCGGCCAGGTCGCCGGCGTGCTGGATGGCGGGGCCCGAGGTGATCCGGATCGGGGCGGCCATCTCCGCCGCGATGATCATGGAGAGGGTGGTCTTGCCGAGGCCGGGGGCGCCGGAGAGCAGGACGTGGTCGGCGGTGGCGCCGCGCGCGCGGGCGGCACGCAGCACCAGGTCGAGCTGTTCCCTGACCTTCTCCTGGCCGATGAACTCGTCCAGGTCCTTGGGGCGCAGGGCCGCCTCGACGGCCTGGTCCTCGCCGTCGGCGGACGCACCGACGAGCCGGTCGGCTGCCTGCGGGGCGGCTTCGTCGGTCGTCTCGTCCCAGTTCATGTGGTGTGCCTCGCGTTACGGATCTACGGGATCTACGGGATCTACGGGGATCAGGGGCCCGGGGTGGGCTGCTAGCGGGTGCGGTTGAGCGTCTGGAGGGCCGCCTTCAGGAGCTGGCCGACCTGCGGGGTGCCCTCGGCGGCCTCGGCCTGCGGGGTGACGGCGGCGACGGCCTCGTCGGCCTCGCGGGTCGCGTACCCGAGGCCGATCAGGGCGGCGTGCAGCTGGTCGCGCCAGCCGCTGGTCACGGAGGTGCCGATCGCCGGGCCGCCGGTGCCGAGCGGCTCGCCGAGGCGGTCCTTGTACTCCAGGAGGAGCTTCTGGGCGCCCTTCTTGCCGATGCCGGGGACGGCGGTGAGGGCCTTCTCGTCGCCGGTGGAGACGGCGCGGCGCAGGGCGTCGGGGCTGTGCACGGCGAGCATGGCCTGCGCCAGGCGCGGGCCGACGCCGCTCGCGGTCTGGAGGAGTTCGAAGGTCTGCTTCTCGTCGTCGTCCGCGAAGCCGTACAGGGTGAGCGAGTCCTCGCGCACGACGAGGGAGGTGGCGAGCTTGGTCTGCTGGCCGATCCGGAGCGTCGACAGCGTGTTCGGCGTGCACTGGAGGGCCATTCCGATGCCTCCGACCTCCACGACCGCGGCGTCCGGGGCGAGTGCGGCGACGGGGCCGCTGACGAAGGCGATCATGCGGTTCGGCCTTTCGATGCGTGCAGCGCTACGGCTTGCTGCAGTCGGTTCTGCGCGGGGGCGCGCCAGATGTGGCAGATGGCGAGGGCCAGGGCGTCGGCGGCGTCGGCCGGCTTGGGCGGCGCGTCGAGCCGGAGCAGCCGGGTCACCATGGCGCCCACCTGTGCCTTGTCGGCGCGGCCGCTGCCGGTGACGGCGGCCTTGACCTCGCTGGGCGTGTGCAGGGCGACGGGGATGCCGCGGCGCGAGGCGCACAGCATGGCGACGGCGCTCGCCTGGGCGGTGCCCATCACCGTACGGACGTTGTGCTGGCTGAACACCCGCTCCACGGCGAGGACTTCGGGCTCGTGCTCGTCGAGCCACCGCTCGATGCCCTGCTCGATGCCGACGAGGCGGTGGCCCAGATCGGCGTCCGGCGGGGTCCGCACCACGCCGACGCCGCGCATGGTCAGCGGCCGGCCCGCGACCCCCTCGACCACGCCGACACCGCACCGGGTCAGCCCCGGGTCCACGCCCAGTACGCGCAACGCCCTGCCCCCATTTCGATCGCCTGTTTGTGCAGGCTATCGGGTGACACTGACAAAGCGGCGGGCCGACGGGGTGTGTCCCGTCGGCCCGCCGCTGATGTCACGTCAGGCGTCGACCTTCTCCATGACCTCGTCGGAGACGTCGAAGTTGGCGAAGACGTTCTGCACGTCGTCGCTGTCCTCCAGCGCGTCGATCAGCTTGAAGATCTTGCGCGCGCCGTCCTCGTCGAGCTCGACCTGCATGGTCGGGACGAAGTTGGCGTCGGCCGAGTCGTAGTCGATGCCGGCGTCCACCAGCGCGGTGCGGACCGCGACCAGGTCGGTGGCCTCGGAGAGGACCTCGAAGGACTCGCCCAGGTCGTTGACCTCCTCGGCGCCCGCGTCGAGCACGGCGCCCAGGACGTCGTCCTCGGTCAGCTCGCCCTTGGGGACGACCACGACGCCCTTGCGGTTGAACAGGTACGACACGGAACCCGGGTCGGCCATGTTCCCG
Organism: Streptomyces sp. HUAS MG91; assembly: GCF_040529335.1. GTDB lineage: Bacteria > Actinomycetota > Actinomycetes > Streptomycetales > Streptomycetaceae > Streptomyces > Streptomyces tabacisoli. The sequence continues at coordinate 1,477,142 of NZ_CP159534.1, forward strand.
CCGTTGCGGGTCATCGCGACGCGCACGTCGGAGGCGGCGCGGTTGCGGTTGTCGGTGAGGCACTCGATGAGCACCGCGACACCGTTCGGGCCGTAGCCCTCGTACATGATCGTCTCGTAGTCGGCGCCGCCGGCCTCGAGGCCGCCGCCGCGCTTGACCGCGGAGTCGATGTTCTTGTTCGGGACCGACTGCTTCTTCGCCTTCTGGATGGCGTCGTACAGCGTCGGGTTGCCCTCGATGTCCGTGCCGCCCATGCGCGCCGCGACTTCGATGTTCTTGATCAGCTTCGCGAAGAGCTTGCCGCGCTTGGCGTCGATCACGGCCTTCTTGTGCTTCGTCGTAGCCCATTTAGAGTGGCCGGACATCTGCCTGTCTCCTTCGCGTAACCAACCTCATGAACGAACTCCCCGGGCAGCAGCGCGGGGGGACCCCGCAGATCCTACAAGGATCCCGCCTCGAGCTTCTCACGCACCATGTCCACGAACAGGCCGTGGAGCCGGTGGTCGCCCGTGAGCTCCGGGTGGAAGGACGTCGCGAGGGCACTGCCCTGGCGGACGGCGACGATGTGGCCGTCGTGCTCGGCGAGGACCTGCACCGCCGCGCCCACGGACTCGACCCAGGGGGCGCGAATGAAGACGCCCTCCACGGGAGCGCCCTCGACGCCGCTGACCTCGACCGCCGCCTCGAAGGACTCGTTCTGCCGCCCGAAGGCGTTGCGGCGCACGATCATGTCGATGCCGCCGACGGTCTCCTGGCCCGAGCGCGGGTCGAGGATCTTGTCGGCGAGCAGGATCATGCCGGCGCACGTGCCGTAGACCGGCATTCCTTCGCGCACGCGCGCGCGGAGCGGGTCCATGAGGCCGAAGAGATGGGCCAGCTTGGAGATGGTGGTCGACTCGCCGCCGGGGATGACGAGGCCGTCGACCTCGGCCAGTTCTTCGGGGCGCCGCACCGGCCTGGCCACGGCGTCCGCCGTGGCCAGGGCGATGAGGTGCTCCCGTACGTCGCCCTGGAGTGCCAGGACGCCGATGACGGGGGTGCTCATGAGTGCCTACCAGCCCCGGTTCGCGTAGCGCTCGGCCTCGGGGAGGGTGTCGCAGTTGATGCCGACCATGGCCTCGCCCAGGTTGCGGGAGGCGTCCGCGACGATCTTCGGGTCGTCGTAGAAGGTGGTGGCCTTCACGATGGCGGCGGCGCGCTTGGCGGGGTCGCCCGACTTGAAGATGCCGGAGCCGACGAAGACGCCCTCGGCGCCGAGCTGGCGCATCAGGGCGGCGTCGGCCGGGGTCGCGACACCGCCGGCGGAGAAGAGGACCACCGGCAGCTTGCCCAGCTCGGAGACCTCCTTGACCAGCTCGTAGGGGGCGCGCAGGTCCTTGGCGGCGGCGTACAGCTCGTTGTTGTCGAAGCCGCGCAGGCGGGCGATCTCGTTCTTGATCTGGCGCAGGTGGCGGACGGCCTCGACGACGTTGCCAGTGCCGGCCTCGCCCTTGGAGCGGATCATGGCCGCGCCCTCGGCGATGCGGCGCAGCGCCTCGCCCAGGTTGGTGGCGCCGCAGACGAACGGGGTCGTGAAGGCGAACTTGTCGCTGTGGTTGACCTCGTCGGCCGGGGTGAGGACCTCGGACTCGTCGATGTAGTCGACGCCGAGCGACTGCAGGACCTGGGCCTCGACGAAGTGGCCGATGCGGGACTTGGCCATGACCGGGATCGAGACGGCGTCGATGATGCCCTCGATCATGTCCGGGTCGGACATCCGGGCCACGCCGCCGTCCTTGCGGATGTCGGCCGGGACCCGCTCCAGGGCCATGACGGCGACGGCGCCCGCGTCCTCGGCGATCTTCGCCTGCTCGGGCGTGACGACGTCCATGATGACGCCGCCCTTGAGCTGTTCGGCCATGCCGCGCTTGACGCGGGCGGTACCGGTGGCGTTGGGCTCGTGGGACTGGGTGCTGACGGACACGGGTGACCTCACTCGGTGAACTCTGTGAAGAGGGCTTGTTGCTGCACCGAGGAAACCCCTGCGGACCAGGCCACTACAAGGGCCAATGAGAAGCCGGTGGCTCCTTCTGCCTGCGATCGACAGGGCGGCCCAGTGGCGGGCGGGTCAGGCCGTGGCGCGGTCGGCGAGCGCGACCGGAGGCTCGTCGTCCATCTCGAACGCCATCGGGAACGGCGCGTGGCCGGCGAGCCGGAACCAGCGGACCTTGCGGTGGCGGCGCAGGGCGCGGGCCGCGCGGACGGCGTCGTTGTGGAAGCGGCGGGCCATGGGGACCCGGCGCACGGCCTGGGCCAGCTCCTCCGCGGCCTCCTCGCCGCCGGGTGCCTCGCGCACCGCCTCGACCTGGTCGGGCTCGTTGAACACCGCTCTGAGCGCCTGGCTGAGCTCGCTCTCGGCGACCTCGCGCTGCTCCTCCTCGGCCTGCCGGGCCGCGTGCGCCGCCTCATACAGGACGATGGAGGCGGCCGGGTCGAGCACGCCGGAGGTGGCCAGTTCCTGGGCGACGGAGGCGCGGCGCAGGAGCTGGGCGTCGAGGGCGGCGCGGGCCGCGTCGATTCGGGCGTGCAGGCGGTCCAGGCGGCCCGCGGTCCAGCTCAGGTAGAGCCCGATCGCGAAGAGGGCTACGGCGATCCAGATGAGGGTGGCGGTCACGGGCGGCAAGGCTACCGTCGGTGCGGCCCGTCACCGCGCGGGCGGGCCGGGAGTCAGTCCCGGGCCAGCCCGAACCTCGACCTGAAGCGCCCGAGCCGCTCGTCCTCGGCCACCGCCGCCGCGCCCTGGGTCACCGTCTCGTACACGGAGAGGATGTCGGCGCCGACCGTCGACCAGTCGAAGCGGCGCACGTGCTTGCTGCCGCGTTCGCGCAGTTCGGCGCGGCGGTTGGGGTTGCCGAGGAGTTTGACGGCCGCCTCGGCCAGCGCGTCGGCGTCCTCGTTGGCGAAGAGTTCGCCGGCCGCGCCCTGATCGAGGACCTGGGCGAAGGCGTCCAGGTCGGAGGCGAGCACGGGGGCGCCCGCCGACATCGCCTCGACCAGGATGATGCCGAAGGACTCGCCGCCGGTGTTCGGGGCGACGTACACGTCGACGCTGGCGAGCAGCCGCGCCTTGTCCTCGTCGCTGACCATGCCGAGGAACTCGACCCGGTCGCGCATCTCGGCGGGCAGCGAGGCGACGGCCTCCTCCTCGTCGCCGCGGCCCGCGACCAGCAGCCGTGTCCCCGGGCGTTCGGCGAGGATCCTGGGCAGCGCCTTCATGAGGACCGGCAGGCCCTTGCGGGGCTCGTCGATCCGCCCGATGAAGCCGAGGGTGTCTCCCTGCCACTCGGGCTTCGGCTCGGCCCGTGCGAAGAAGTCGACGTCGACGCCGTTGGGGATGACGACCGCGTCGCCGCCGAGGTGTTCGACGAGGGTGCGGCGGGCGTACTCGCTCACGGCGATGCGCGCGCTGATCTTCTCCAGCGCGGGCTGCAGGATCGGGTACGCCGCGATCATGGCGCGCGAGCGGGGGTTGGAGGTGTGGAAGGTGGCGACGATCGGGCCCTGCGCGGCCCAGCAGGTGAGGAGCCCGAGGGACGGCGACGCCGGCTCGTGGATGTGGATCACGTCGAAGGTGCCGTCGTGCAGCCAGCGGCGTACCCGCGCGGCGCTCAGGAAGCCGAAGTTGAGCCGTGCGACCGAGCCGTTGTACGGGACGGGCACGGCGCGGCCGGCCGAGACGACGTAGGGCGGCAGGGGGGTCTCGTCGTCCGCCGGGGCGAGGACGGAGACCTCGTGTCCCAGGGCGATGAGGTGCTCCGCCAGATCGCGGATGTGGAACTGGACGCCGCCGGGCACGTCCCAGGAGTACGGGCAGACGATTCCGATCCTCACGCGGGCCGCTCCTCGAAGTGCTCGAGATCCGCGAGCCACAAGCGCTGCAGCATGTGCCAGTCCTCCGGGTGGTCGGCGATCCCCGTGGCGAAGGCATCGGCCAGCGCCTGTGTCATGACAGACGTCTTCTCGGCGCGGGTACCTGTCTCCGGTACGTCGATGGGCGGGTGGACGCGGCCGCGCATGACGGCCGATTCGTCGTACCAGAGGGTGACCGGCAGCAGCAGTGCGCCGGTCTGCTGGGCGAGCATGGCCGGGCCCGCCGGCATCCGGGTCGGCTCGCCGAAGAACTTCACCTCGACGCCCGACGAGGACAGGTCGCGGTCGGCGACCAGGCAGACGAGGCCGCCCGCGCGCAGCCGGCGTGCCAGCGTGCCGAAGGCGGCGCCGCCGGTGTGCGGCAGCACCTCCATGCCCAGGCCCTCGCGGTAGGCGACGAACCGGTCGTAGAGCGTCTCCGGCTTGAGCCGCTCGGCGACCGTCGTGAAGGGAGTCTCCAGCTTGGTGGTGACCCAGGCGCCCGCGAGGTCGTAGTTGCCCATGTGGGGCAGGGCGAGGACGACGCCCTTGCCGGCGGCGAGGCCGTCGACGAGATGGTGGACGTCCTGGGGCGTGAAGCCGTTCCGGATGCGGTCCTTGCTCCAGGTGGGGAGCCGGAAGGACTCCATCCAGTAGCGCAGGTACGACCGCATGCCGGCCTTGGACAGCCGCGCCAGGTGCTCGGGGCTCGCGTCGGGGACCACGCGCGCGAGATTCGCCTCCAGCCGGAGCACGCCCTTGCCGCGCTTCTTCCAGACGGCGTCCGCGATGGTCCGGCCGAGGCGGGTGGCGACCGGTTCGGGCAGCTTCTTGACCCCGGCCCAGCCGAGCCCGTACAGCGCGTCGGTGATCCGTTCCTGCGCGCCGCTCACGAGGCGGCCTCCTCCTGGGCCGACGCGGCCGCCTCGGCCTCGGCGGACTCCCGGCGCACCGTCACCACGCGCTGGATCAGAGTGACGAGGCTGCCGGCCGCGACGATCCACAGCGCGACGGGCAGCAGGTACTGAATGCCGGGCACGCCGAACTTGTGCAGACCCGCGAAGCCCGCGGCCACCAGGGTGATGACGAGCCGCTCGGCACGCTCGACCAGGCCGTTCACGGCGACCGGCAGGCCGATCGATTCTCCACGGGCCTTCGTGTACGAGACGACCTGGCCGCTGGCGAGGCAGAAGATGGACACCGCGCACAGCGTGTTGTCGTCGCCGCTGCCCGCGTACCAGAGCGCGAGGCCGCCGAAGATGGCGCTGTCGGCGACGCGGTCGAGCGTGGAGTCCAGGAAGGCGCCCCAGCGGCTGGAGCGGCCGAGCTGGCGCGCCATGTTGCCGTCCACGAGGTCCGAGAAGACGAACAGCGTGATGACGATCGTGCCCCAGAAGAATTCCCCGCGCGGGAAGAAGACCAGCGCTCCCGCCATCACTCCGGCCGTGCCGAGGAGAGTGACCGTGTCGGGACTCACCCCGCGACGGATGAGAAACGCGGCGAACGGTGTGAGGACACGCGTGAAGAATGCACGCGCGTACTTGTTCAGCATGGCCTTCCCGAGGGTCGGTGCCGCGTGGCCCCTCTGGCCACCGGCTGGCCCATCGTAGCCACGCGCGCCCGGATACGGCCGCCGGGCCACCACGCGCGCGTGCGATCTCGTACGACGTATGGACGCACCGTGACCGGAGTGGAAAGCTCGAAGGCACCGCGGGCGTCGCCGAGGCCGCCTCCCAACACGCGGGTTCGCGTGTCCGCATGCCGTGACCACGGCGTCCCGACAAGGGCCACCTCACCGTGAGAACGAACCGGGAGGCAAGGACACATGGGCGACAAGGCGAACGGACATCCCGGAGCCGCCGGCAGGGCGACGACGGCCGACCATCCCGCGTCCGTACGGAATGTGGTGCTGGTCGGCCACAGCGGATCGGGCAAGACGACCCTGGTGGAGGCGCTCGCGCTGACCGCGGGGGCGGTGAACCGGGCGGGCCGGGTCGAGGACGGCACGTGCGTCTCCGACTACGACGAGATCGAGCACCGCCAGCAGCGCTCGGTCCAGCTCTCCCTCGTCCCGGTGGAGTGGGGCGGCTTCAAGATCAATCTGCTGGACACCCCCGGCTACGCGGATTTCGTCGGGGAACTGAGGGCCGGTCTGCGGGCTGCGGACGCGGCCCTTTTCGTGGTCTCGGCGGCGGACGGCCCCGAGACCATGGCCGGGGCCACCCGGATGGTGTGGGACGAGTGCGCGGCGGTCGACATGCCGCGGGCCATCGTGGTCACCCACCTGGAGGCGGCCCGGGCCGGCTTCGGGGAGGTGACCCGCGCCTGCGCCGAGTCGTTCGGCGGCGACGACCCCGACGCCGTCCTGCCGCTGTACCTGCCGCTGCACGGGGCGCAGGGGGCGGACGGGCACGCGTCGGTGACGGGGCTGATCGGGCTGCTCTCCGAGCGGCTGTACGACTACGCGTCGGGCGAACGCAAGGAGTCCGAGCCCGACGCCGGGCAGCTGCCGCGGATCGAGGAGGCCCGCAACCGGCTCATCGAGGGGATCATCGCGGAGAGCGAGGACGAGACCCTGATGGACCGCTATCTGGGCGGCGAGGACGTCGACGTCAAGACGCTTGTCGAGGACCTGGAGCGGGCGGTGGCGCGGGGTGTCTTCCACCCGGTGCTCGCCGCGGCCCCGGCCGCCGAGGGCGGTCGGCAGGGCATCGGGACGGTCGAACTCCTGGAGCTGATCACGGGCGGTTTCCCGAGCCCCCTGGAGCGCGCGGCGCCGGCCGTGACGACACCGGGCGGGGCGGCCCGCGCGGTCACGTCCTGCGATCCGGACGGCCCGCTGGTCGCGGAGGTCGTGAAGACCGCCTCCGATCCCTATGTCGGCCGGGTCTCCCTCGTACGGGTCTTCTCCGGCACCCTGCGCCCGGACGAGACGGTGCACGTGTCGGGGCACGGGCTCGCGGACCGCGGCCACGAGGATCGCGCCCTCCACGAGGCGGACGAGCGGGTCGGGTCCCTGTCGGCGCCGTTCGGCAAGCAGCAGCGCTCCCTGACGCACTGCATCGCCGGCGATCTCGCCTGCGTGGCGAAGCTGAACCGGGCGGAGACCGGCGACACGCTCTCCGCGAAGGACGACCCGCTGCTGATGACACCGTGGGACATGCCGGACCCGCTGCTGCCGCTGGCGATCCAGGCGCACAGCAAGGCCGACGAGGACAAGCTGTCGCAGGGCCTGTCGCGGCTGGTCGCGGAGGATCCGACGATGCGGCTCGAACAGAACCAGGACACCCATCAGGTGGTGCTGTGGTGTCTGGGCGAGGCGCACGCGGACGTCGCGCTGGAGCGGCTGCGCAGCCGGTACGGCGTCCAGGTCGACGTCATCGGGCACAAGGTCTCCCTGCGGGAGACGTTCGCGGGCCGGTCGGCGGGGCGCGGCCGCCATGTGAAGCAGTCCGGCGGGCACGGGCAGTACGCGATCTGCGAGATCGAGGTGGAACCGCTGCCCGGCGGCTCGGGCATCCAGTTCGTGGACAAGGTCGTCGGCGGGGCCGTGCCGCGCCAGTTCATCCCGTCCGTGGAGAAGGGCGTGCGGGCGCAGGCCACCAAGGGGGTCGCCGCCGGGTATCCGCTGATCGACGTGCGGGTGACGCTGCTCGACGGCAAGGCGCACTCGGTGGACTCCTCGGACGCGGCGTTCCAGACGGCGGGCGCGCTGGCGCTGCGGGAGGCCGCCGCCGACACCCGGATCCATCTCCTGGAGCCGGTGGCCGAGGTCCAGGTCCTGGTCGGCGACGATTACGTGGGGGCGGTGATGAGCGACCTGTCCGGGCGGCGCGGCCGCGTCGTCGGCACCGAACAGGCGCCGGGCGGGCGCACCCTCGTACGGGCCGAGGTGCCGGAGATCGAGATCGGCCGGTACGCGGTCGACCTGCGCTCCCTGTCGCACGGCACGGCACGCTTCAGCCGCAGGTATGCCCGGCACGAGCCGATGCCGCCGCAGATCGGCGACCGGATCCGCGAACAGGCCGGGAACACGCCGTAGTCGGGGTACTTCCGGCCCCCGCGACCACCGACATCCCGCTTGGAGGGACGGATGTCGGTGGGGGCCGTTACGCTGGTCGACGATCAACATCATCAGGCCGATGAACCGATCAACAGGTGTGCGGGGCAGGGAAGTCGGGAAGAGCCGCAGCAGCGACGACATGCGGCGATGGGGGCGGCAGTGGCGGACGACGCATTCGATTTCAGGCCCGGGGCCCAGGTCCCGCTGCAGGGTTCCGCGGGACAGACCGCGGCGACCTTCGCCATCGCCTCGGCGGCGTACCGGGACGATCCGGCGGTCAAGATCGAGGAAGCCAACAACGACTGGCACAAGTCCGAGGTGACCAGCGGCAAGTCGTCGCTGTTCGCGCCCAATCTCGGCGAGGCGTTCTCGCGCGCGGTGCAGCTGCGGATGCTGGGCGGCGGCCGCAAGCCCCTCATCCAGTCGTTCGGCACCGAGCCCCAGGTGGTCGTCGAGCACTGTCTCGCGGCGAACAACATCCGGCGCGGGCGCGACCGGCTGCTCACGATCATCACCGTGGTCTTCGGGTTCCTGTTCCTGCCCGGTTTCCTGCTGTGGCTGGTCGCGTTCCAGATCCGCCAGCGGAACAACGCGCGGGTGGCGCTGGCGGAGAAGGAGGTCAAGGAGGCCTCGGGCAAGGGCGCGGCGGCGACGCGCGAGGCGAAGAAGCACGAGCGCGCGGCGCACGGCCGGTCGGCGGTCGCCACGACGATCATGGCCATCATCGGCGTCGGCATCGTGATCCTGCTGATCAAGCTGCCGTTCGGCGGTTTCTGGGCCTGGTACCTGCGGGCGTGCTTCGTCATGCCCGTGATCGGCGCGTTCTGGGCGCGGCGGGTCTGCGAGCGGACCGCGCAGGATCTGCGCGACCGGTGGGACGGGCTGCTCTCCGGCGGCGGTATCGGCGCGAAGATCCCGGAGGCGGTGCCCGGCAGCCCCGGCGAGACCGCGGCCGAGCAGCTGCGCCAGAACCTGGCCAAGCTGAGCGCCGAGCAGCAGTCGAACACGGTGTTCTACGCCGGTCCCAAGGGCATCCTGGGCATGGGCACTCGCTGGGGCAGCTGGCAGCTCGCCGAGGATCTGGTCTCGCGCGAGCCGGGCAAGGAGATCCACCCGTTCCGCAGCTGGGACGTCATCCGCGTGATCCACGACCAGCTGCGGATGCTGGAGCGGGGCCCGCTGCACACGGGCGGCTTCCCGACCCCGTCGATCAAGCACTGGATCGTCACCCCGATCGGGGAGAACGCGAAGGCGGTGGCCCGCCCCACGGGCGAGGACGTCGACGCGTTCCAGATCAAGCAGCACGAGATACAGCGGATCTGCAACGAGCAGCAGTTCGGCAGCGGCGACCGTCACTACCTGGGCGTCCAGTTCACGCTCTGGGACGGCCAGTTGGTGATCACCATGCTGATCACGGTGACGGTGCTGCACGAGACGCTGCGCATCGAGGTGACCGGGCACGCGCTGGGCCCGGTGCACTCCCTGTTCACGTCGAAGCCCGAGGGGAAGACCAAGACGGTCGCCAAGTCCATACGGTTCTGGGAGACCACGGACAAGTCGCTCCCGCTGATCGAGGCGGACGACGCGGTCCGGATCGCCGTCCGCGCCCCCTTCTCCTGGTACCCGCCGCTCCTGGACTTCCTGGGCGGCAAGCTGGTCCTGCCCGAGCCGTTCGGGTTGCGGCACGCCTGGGCCGACCAGCCCTGGCGGCACCGCTTCATGGCGGACGACGCGCTGCGCACCGCGACCCCGGTGCTGCGCGTGGTCCACTCCGCGGCCATCAAGGTCCTGGAGGAACACGGCGTGGACACCGAGAAGTTCGGCAACCGCTCCGGCGTCCTCAGCGGCCTGGTCCAGGACCCGTCTCCGCGCAAGGCCGACGTGTACGACGCGTAGGCCCCGTCCACCTCTCGGTGCGGTACGTGAACCGGGGCATCCAGTACTGCGCCACCGGCCCCACCGACACCGCGTACAGCACCGTGCCGACGCCCACTCCCCCGCCAAGCAGCCAGCCGGCGGTGAGGACCACGAGCTCGATGGCGGTGCGCACGGTACGCACGCTGCGGCCCGTCAGGGCGGTGAGACCGGTCATCAGGCCGTCGCGCGGACCCGGCCCGCAGCGGGCGCCGACATAGACGGCGATCGAGAGCCCGTTGAGGAGGATCCCGGCCGCGAGCAGCGCGGCGCGGGCCGGGAGCGCGAGGCCGGAGGGCAGCAGCCACAGCCCCAGGTCGCAGGACCAGCCCACGGTGAGGATGTTCGCGAAGGTGCCCAGGGTGGGGCGCTGGCGCAGCGGGATCCAGAGCAGCAGGACGGCCGCGCCGATCAGATTGGTGAGCGTGCCGAAGCTGAGCGGGACGTGGTGGGCGAGCCCTTCGTTGAGGACGCTCCACGGGGCGAGGCCCAGGCCCGAGCGGATCATGAGCGCGACGCTGAACCCGTACAGGAACAGGCCGGCGACGAGCTGCGGCAGCCGGCGGGCGGGCCGTTCGCGCAGCGGTACGTACGACAGGGACATCACAACTCCGGAGACAGGGCGTGCGCCGCGGAAGGGCGGCTTCAGGGCCAATGCCGTCACTCTGTAGATTGATTGGCCCGACATGCAGGGCCAATCACGGGAGAATGGTGTGGTTCCCGACTCCGAAACCGGCGGTCACGGCGCCCGGACACCCCGGACCATCGGGGCCCGCCGGCTCGCCGCGCTGCTGCCCGACCCGGCGCGCTCCAGGCCCGCCTACCGTCATCTGGCGCACGCCATCGGCGAGTTGATCCTCGACGGGCGGCTCGCGCTGCATGTGCGGCTGCCCGCGGAGCGGGAGCTGGCGAGCGCGCTGGGCACCAGCCGGACCACGGTCACGGCCCTGTACGACCTGCTGCGCGAGAGCGGCTACGCGCACAGCCGGCAGGGCTCCGGCACCTGGACGGCGCTGCCCGCGGGCCACGCCGCCAAGGGCGTCAGCAGGCTGCTGCGCCCCGAGGACACCGCGATCGACCTGGCCCGGGCCGCCGCCGCGCTGCCCGGCCGGATCCTCGCCGACACCCTCGCCGAGATCGCCCCGCAGGCGGCCGGGCACGCGGGCACCCTGGGCTACCACCCGTACGGGCTGCCGGAGTTGCGGGCGGTGATCGCCGACCGGTTCACGGCGCGCGGTCTGGCCACCACCCCGGAGCAGATCCTGGTCACCTCGGGCGCCCAGCACGGTCTGTCGCTCGCCCTGGCCCTGCTGGCCGGGCCCGGGGACCGGGTCATGGTCGAGAACCCGTCCTATCCGAACGCCCTGGAGGCGCTGCGCCGCGGCGGACTGCGCACGGTGTCGGTCCCCGTGACGGACGGCCCCGCCGACGACGGCACAGACGACGGCGACGGCACCGGCGGCTGGGACGTCGAGATCGTCGAGTCGACGCTGCGCCGCGCCGTGCCGCGGCTCGGCTATCTGATCCCGGACTTCCACAACCCCACGGGCCGGGTGCTGCCGCCCGCCGGGCGGGCCCGGGTGCTGGCGGCCGCGCACCGCTCCGGGACCTGGCTGATCGTCGACGAGACCCTGGCGGAGCTGGCGCTCGACGCACCGGCGCCGCCGCCGTTCGCGGCGCACGGCACGGCCGAGGCGGCGGGCAAGGTCATCACGACCGGATCCCTGAGCAAGACGCACTGGGCGGGCCTGCGCATCGGCTGGCTGCGCGCCCCGGCCCGCCTGGTGACGGAGCTGGCGGCGCAGCGCGTGGCGACCGACATGGGCGGCTCGGTCGTGGACCAGCTGCTGGCGCTGGCCCTGCTGACCAGGACCGACGATCTGCTGTCCGGCCACCTCGACCGCCTGCGCGAGAACCGTGCCGCGCTCGTCGGGGCGCTCCACCGGCACACGCCCCGGTGGACGTGGCGCACCCCGCCCGGCGGCCTCTCCCTCTGGATCGACCTGGGAGCGCCGGTCTCCTCGGCGCTGGCCGAGCGGGCGCTCGCGCACGGGGTGCGGATCGAGGGCGGCGGCTATTTCGGTACGGATCCGGGCCTGTTCGAGAACCGGCTGCGCATCCCGTTCACCCTGCCGCCGGACACGCTCACCGAGGCGGTGCAGCGGCTGGCCCGCGCGCTCGCCGAGGAGCCGGGCGCGGCCGCGCCGGCGCACCGGCCGCACTGGATCGCGTAGGACGGGGAAACGGGCGGACCCGGGTCACCCCGCATCCGCCCGTCGACAGGTACCGGTTCAGGCGCCCGGCCACGCCTTGGCGAGCGCGGTGCGGGTGTCGGCCAGCATCTGCGGCAGCACCTTGGTGTGGCCGACGACCGGCATGAAGTTGGTGTCGCCGCCCCAGCGCGGGACGACGTGCTGGTGCAGGTGCGCGGCGATGCCGGCACCGGCGACCGCGCCCTGGTTCATGCCGATGTTGAAGCCGTGCGCGCCGGAGGCGGCCCGCAACGCGGTCATCGCGTGCTTGGTGAAGACGGCCAGCTCGGCGGTCTCGGCGTCGTCGAGGTCGGTGTAGTCGGCGACGTGCCGGTAGGGCAGCACCATCATGTGCCCGCCGTTGTACGGGTACAGGTTGAGGATCGCGAAGACGTGCTCGCCGCGCGCCACGATCAGCGCGTCCTCGTCGGTCTTGCCGGGAGCGGCGCAGAAGGGACAGCCGTCGTCGGCTCCGGGGCCCGTCGGTTTGCCCTCGCCCTGGATGTAGGCGATGCGGTGCGGGGTCCACAGACGCCCGAATCCGTCCGGTTCACCCACTGGACCGATCTGCTGCTCCGGCTCACTCGTCATGAAGTGCAGCATATGGCGTGACCTCGGGACAGCGTGTCGCCGGGTGGGATACCGGGTGGCCGCACGCGATGCTGTGCGGATGACGGAGAGCCCCCTCGCCCGCTGGGAGCGGTACAACGGCGCCGTGCTCGGCGTGGCCTCCCTGCTGTACCTCGCCAGCTACGCGGTCCGGGTCCTGGGCCACGGCCTGCCCGCCGCCGTGCGCGACCTGTGTCTGGCGGTGACCTTCGCGTCCTGGGCCGTGTTCGCCCTGGACTACGGGGTGCGGCGGCGGCTCAGCGGGCAGCGCTGGCCGCGCTTCGTGCGCACGCACTGGCTGGACACGGTGGTGCTGGTGCTGCCGCTGCTGCGGCCGGTGCGGATCGTGCAGGCCTACGAGACGGTGCAGGCGCACCACGACGGGCCGCGGCTCGCCCTGCACGCGCGCGTGATCACGTACGCCGGTGTCTCGGTGACCCTGCTCGGCTTCGCGGGCTCGCTCGCCCTGTACCAGCAGGAGCGCACCGCTCCGGGCGCGGACATCGTCACGTACGGGGACGCGGTCTGGTTCACCTGCACGACGCTGTCGACCGTGGGCTACGGCGATCTGGCGCCGGTGACGCCGCTGGGGCGTCTCATCGCGGTGGGCGTGATGGCCTGTGGTCTGGCCCTGCTGGGCGCGGTCACCGGCACGTTCTCGTCGTGGCTGCTCCAGGTCTTCGCGCGGGAGGGCGAGAGGCCCCCGGGGAACTCCCCGGGGGCCTCCGACGGCAAGGACTGAGGCTCAGACCTGCGCGCGCTCCTCGACGACCTTCACGATCTTCGCGATGGCCTCGTCGACCGGGATGCCGTTCTCCTGCGAGCCGTCGCGGTAGCGGAAGGACACCGAACCGGCGTTCATGTCCTCGTCGCCCGCGATGACCATGAAGGGCACCTTGGCCTTCTGCTGGTTGCGGATCTTCTTCTGCATCCGGTCCGAGGACGCGTCGACCTCGACGCGCAGGCCCTGGGCACGGGCCTTCTCGGCGAACTGCTGAAGGTACTCCACGTGCCCGTCGCCGATCGGGATGCCGACGGCCTGGACCGGGGCCAGCCACGCCGGGAACGCGCCCGCGTAGTGCTCCAGGAGCACGCCGAAGAACCGCTCGATCGAGCCGAACAGGGCGCGGTGCAGCATAACGGGCTGCTGGCGCGAGCCGTCCGCCGCGGTGTACTCCAGGCCGAACCGCTTGGGCTGGTTGAAGTCCACCTGGAGGGTCGACATCTGCCAGGACCGGCCGATGGCGTCCTTGGCCTGCACGGAGATCTTCGGGCCGTAGTAGGCGGCGCCGCCCGGGTCCGGGACCAGCGGGAGGCCCTGCTTCTCGGCGGCCTGGCGCAGCGCCTCGGTGGCCTCCGCCCAGTCCTCGTCCGAGCCGATGAACTTGTCGGAGTCGTCGCGGGTGGACAGCTCCAGCTCGAACTCGGTCAGGCCGTAGTCGCGCAGCAGGTCGAGGACGAAGGTGAGCAGCTTGTCGAGCTCCTCGCCCATCTGCTCCTTGGTGCAGTAGATGTGCGAGTCGTCCTGGGTGAAGCCGCGCGAGCGGGTCAGGCCGTGCACGACGCCGGACTTCTCGTAGCGGTACACGGTGCCGAACTCGAAGAGCCGCAGCGGCAGTTCACGATAGGAACGGCCACGAGACTTGAAGATCAGGTTGTGCATCGGGCAGTTCATCGCCTTGAGGCGGTAGTTCTGCTCGTCGAACTCGATCGCCGGGAACATGCCCTCCGCGTAGTGCGGCAGGTGGCCCGAGGTGTGGAAGAGGCCTTCCTTGGAGATGTGCGGGGTGTTCACGAACTCGTAGCCGGAGACCTCGTGGCGGCGCCGCGAGTAGTCCTCCATGACCTTGCGGACCACGCCGCCCTTGGGGTGGAACACCGCGAGGCCCGGGCCCAGCTCCTCCGGGAAGGAGAACAGGTCCAGCTCGGCGCCCAGCTTGCGGTGGTCGCGCTTCTCGGCCTCGGCGAGGAAGTCGAGGTAGCCCTTGAGCTCGTCCTTGGTCGGCCAGGCGGTGCCGTAGATGCGCTGGAGCTGCGGGTTCTTCTCGCTGCCGCGCCAGTAGGCGGCGGCCGAGCGCATCAGCTTGAAGGCGGGGATGACCCGGGTCGACGGCAGGTGCGGGCCGCGGCAGAGGTCCTTCCAGCACAGCTCGCCGGTCTTGGCGTCGAGGTTGTCGTAGATGGTCAGCTCGCCGCCGCCCACCTCGGCGTCGGCGCCGTCGGCGGCCTGCGCCGCGTTGCCCTTGAGGCCGATGAGCTCCAGCTTGTAGGGCTCGTCGGCGAGCTCGACGCGGGCGTCGTCGTCGGTGGTGACCCGGCGGGAGAACTTCTGGCCCCGCTTCTGGATCTCCTGCATCTTCTTCTCGACGCGCTTGAGGTCCTCAGGGGTGAACGGCTCCTTGACGTCGAAGTCGTAGTAGAAGCCGTCCTTGATGGGCGGGCCGATGCCGAGCTTGGCGTCCGGGAACAGCTCCTGGACGGCCTGCGCCATGACGTGCGCGGTCGAGTGCCGCAGGATGTTCAGCCCGTCCTCGGACGAGATCTCCACGGGCTCGACGGTCTCGCCGTCGGCGAGGACGTACGCGAGGTCCTTCAGCTCCCCGGCCACCCGGGCCGCGACGATGCTGCGCTCACCGGCGAAGAGCTCGGCGGCCGTCGTGCCCGTGGTCACCACGCGCTCGTCCCGCTCGGAATCGCGTTGGATGATCACACGGACTTCTGACACCGGTCTCTCCTGACTGAAAGGGAATGCCACGCCAAAACCTGTGACGCGCGCAAGGGCGATCGTACCGAGTCACCCGGACCGCTCGCGAAACGGTTAACGGGCACCCCGAGGAGGCGGGCCCTAGGTCGTGTCCGCAAAGTCCCTCCGCCCGCCCGGAGGGCGGACGGAGGGATCTGAGAGACAGGCCCTAGTCCTCCTCGGCGCAGGCCTCCTCGAAGAAGTCGAGGTTCTCCTGGAGCGACTTCATCAGCCGGTCCCGCTCGGCCTCCTCCACCTGGACGGGCACGACGCCGCTCGCGCCGGTGAGCCGGCGGAAGCCGCCGCGGCTCTCCAGGCGGCCGTGCACCCGGATCGGCAGGCCCACCAGGTGCGCGTGGCCCGCTATCCGGTAGGCCTCCTCGTCCAGCGTCATCCGTACGTGCGGCACCTCGGCGCCCGCGATGACGCGCAGCCGCACCGTGCCCTCGCCGCGCGGCCCGCGCCGGGCCAGCCGCACGACGGTGCCGGTGACGCGGACGGAGACGGCGGGTTCGGCGTGCAGGTAGCGGGCTCCCGCCGCCCGCAGCACGTCCAGGTCGCCGGGGGAGAACTCGACCGGGTCGTCGCCGTCCGTGCACTCCCCCGGCACCCCGGCGGCTGGCGCCCACGCGACGCCGACCCGGGCGCCCTCGGTGCCCCGCACCAGGGCGACCAGCGCCTCGGTCAGCTCATGGCTCACCCCGGCCCCGACGGCGGCGTCGAAGGCGTCCATGCCGCCCGTCGCCCGCCGGTAGTCGACGGCTTCGCGCACCGCGTACAGCGCCTGGTGGAGGCGGACGGCGAGCGAGCGCCCCGCGGCGACCGGGAGGAACGCGGTGAGACGGTGGCCGCCGGGCGCCGCCTGGACGAGCACCTGTTCCAGGGCCGCGGCGGCGGGCCTGCGGTGCCGGGCGCCGTAGTACCCGGCGCGGCCGCGCGCGGCGAGCGCCCCGGCGAGCAGCATCCGCCGGGCGGCCGAGCGCAGTTGCTCCTCGACGACCCAGGCGGAGGCGCCCGCGGGACCAGCGGGTGGTACATCGCGCCACCAGCGGATCTCGTCGCTGGGCACCGCGAGCGCGACCAGCACCTCGCGGGCGTCCGGCGTCCCGCTGCGCTCCAGGGCGACCAGCACCTCGCCGAGCAGCTCCTCGGCGTCGGGGAAGGCCAGGCTGTCGGGCACGAGCAGGCTCGTCCGGGTGCCGGGGCCCGGCAGCGTCCAGCGGGTGTAGCGGCCGGCGGCGCCGCCGCGCCGCTCCCAGCCGTGCCGGTCGAGCAGGGCGCCGAGCACGGCGGGGTCGACCTGCCCCGGCTCGGGCCCGGCCGGCTCCGGAGGGTGGGCGCGGGCCGTGCCGATCGGACGCAACGGACGCACGGGGGCGTCGATCGGGCGGTGCTGCATCTCGAACTCCCTTCGTGCCGGGCGAAGTCGCCCGGTCAGGGCCGCCCGCCCGTCCCGACCCGGGTCATGATCTCGCACAGGGCGCGGTCGTCGAAGATCCGCGCGGTCGGGATGCGGACGGTGGTCCTGCGCCTGCCGGTGACCGGGTGTCCGGCGAGGTTGGTCCAGTAACAGCAGTGCCGCAGGTCGAGCCGGTCGTGGCTGGCGCGCAGCCAGTCGTCCTGGGAGCGCGGCACGAGCATCACGACGAGGATCTTGTGCACCGAGACCGGGGTCCGGGCGAGCTTCTCCAGATGGGGGTTGTCGAGCGTGAAGGAGAAGGACGGGCCCGGTGGGTTCGGCGCGATCTGATACGTCGCTTTGAGCTGCACCTTGATGGTGACTTCGTCGTCGACCGTGTGCCCGGGGGCGCTGTGGCTGACGTGCCAGTCGATGCCGTTGTCGGGAAAGGGCTGCGAGAGCGAGCACCCCGCGGCCGCGGCGACGGCGTGCAGATAGCCCACCTGAAGTGTCTCCATGCAGGCGGTGGTGGCGAGTGTGCCGCGCGACGGTGCGAACCGCTCGGGCAGCAGCCCGCCCTGTTCGGGCCGCGCGAGCGCCATGGTCCAACTGGCCTTTCGGAAGGGTGAATCCCCGCTGAGATCAAGAGTTTGATCAAGCCCGAGTCAATGGCACCCCGCTGAACTGCCATGACTCGTATCTGTGTTGTCACCGCTCGGCGTACGACGCAAACAGCCCGGGTATCACCGAATCGGGCAGGGGACCATACGTCGACATGACGTCATCTGCCGTACGTGAAGAAGGAGTTGATGGCACATGACGTGCTGGTACGAAGGCCCCCTCGCGGCCTTCGACACGGAGACCACGGGTGTGGACGTGGAGAGCGACCGCATCGTGTCGGCGGCGCTCGTGGTGCAGGACGTCGCGGGCTCGCGTCCGCGGGTGTCCCGGTGGCTGGTCAATCCGGGGGTGCCGGTGCCGCCCGGAGCGACGGAGATACACGGCCTGACGGACGAGCATCTGCAGCGCAACGGCCGCTGGCCGGCGCCGGTGATGGAGGAGATGGGCCGCGCCCTCGCCGAGCAGGCGGCGGCCGGACGTCCGCTCGTGGTGATGAACGCCCCCTTCGATCTGACGCTGCTGGACCGGGAGTTGAAGCGCCATCGCGCCTCGTCCCTGGTCCGGTACCTGGAGAACCGTCCGCTCTGCGTGCTCGATCCGCGGGTCCTGGACAAGCACCTGGACCGCTACCGCAAGGGCCGCCGCACCCTGACGGATCTGTGCGCGCACTACGAGGTCGAGCTGGCGGAGGCGCACGACGCGGCGGCCGACGCCCAGGCGGCGCTGGATGTGGTGCGCGCGGTGGGCCGCCGGTTCGCGGCCCGTCTCGAACGCCTCTCCCCCGCCGAACTCCACACCCTCCAGGCGGTCTGGCACGCGGCCCAGGCGCGCGGCCTCCAGGCCTGGTTCGCCCGCTCGGGCACCCCGGAGACGGTGGATCCCGCCTGGCCGCTGCGTCCGGAACTGCCGGCCGCGGCCTGATCCCGGCTCGTCCCCGTCGGCCGGATCCCTGGCACAGCCATGCCCGCGGACAGCAAAAAACCGGCCCGCCGAATCGGCGGACCGGTCATTCTCGGGTGGGCGATACTGGGTTCGAACCAGTGACCTCTTCGGTGTGAACGAAGCGCTCTCCCACTGAGCTAATCGCCCGGGAACGAGTTGAACAATACAGGTCGCGACGCCCTGTGTTCAAACCGGTCGCAGAAGGGCGGTCAGACCGCGCCGCCCGCCGCGCATCATCCATGCGTGATTGGCGAGGAAGACGGGCCGCCCGGGTACGGCGAGGCGCCGCATCAGGGGTCTGCGCACCTCCACCTCCTGTTCGTAGACGGCCCGCGTGCCGCCGAAGGGGCGGGCCCGCAGCGTCCACCGCGCCCACCCGTCGAGGTCCCCGCTCATCGCGATCTCCAGGACCCCGCCGGCCGGGTCGCGGCGCCGCTCGCGGGCCACGACTCTCAGCTCGTACGGCAGGAAGGACCGGAACACGGCGACGCCGCTGGTGTCGTCCAGCGGCGTCACCGACCGCACCTGCGGCCACCACGCCGAATACTCGTCGGCCTTCTCCAGGACGGCGAACACGGCGGCGGGCGGCCCGGGGAGGAGCCAGACACTGCGGAAGCGGTAACGGTTCCAGTCCATGAGCCGAGTCTGCCGGGATCAGGACATTTTGTCCCCGAGCAGGACGAGGTTGTCGATGACGGCGAGCCCGTAGAGGGCGGTGCCGTCGGCGAAGACCCACTGTCAGATGCTCAGGGCGACCAGGGCGTAGACCACGTAGCCCGGATTGCCGATCCGGCCGCCGACGTCGAGCCCGGAAATCCTCTGCTTACGGTCCACCACGGCATCGTCCGAGAACAGGGCCCGCCATACGAAGCCGACCGGCACGCTCGCCCCGATCAGCGAGGGCAGGCAGAAGGCGGCCCGGTAGAGGCCCTGCCCGCGCCGCTGGTGGGCGGACCAGCCGCGCTTGAGGCCGTCCGGCCGCCACCGCGTCGGATCGTCCTCGGTGAAGCCGAACTCGGGCGAGATCCCTGCCTTCTTGACGACGTCGAGGTCGATGACGAGCGACATGGTGGCGGCGCCGACCGGAATCCCGATCTGCTTGCCGTCGTCCACCTGACCGGCTGTCAGCACGCCGTTCCGGAAGTTCTTCGGGCTCGGATTCCCGGCGTCCGCCCGGGACTTGAGGTCCATCAGCACACCGCGTTTGTCGTACTTGCGGCGGAACACGACCGAATTCTGGAATACATACGGCGGATTGCCGCCGAAGGCCTGCGTCCGGAACTTCTCCCAGAAAGCCTCGTAATCGGTGAATTCGGGCTTGATCTCGACCTTCGGATACTTCATCTCGAAGAGTTCGACGGCCTTCCGGATGGCGACCACCCACGGCTCGCCGCCCCATCAGGCGTACCGGAGCTCCACCGACCCGCCGCCGCTCCCTCCGCGGCCGGCACACGGAAACACCGAGGGCCCCGGAGACTGATGTCTCCGGGGCCCTCGGTTCCGGGTGGGCGATACTGGGTTCGAACCAGTGACCTCTTCGGTGTGAACGAAGCGCTCTCCCACTGAGCTAATCGCCCGGGCGCAGGAAGAACATTACCCCAAGTCAGGGGCTCCCTGGACCACCCGGCGCCGCCCCGGACCGGCATCGGGCCGGCGCCGGGTCACTGCTTGATGTTCCACGGCATCTCCAGCCCGAACTTCCACACGTAGATCCCCACCAGCACGGCGATGATCACCAGGCCGACGGTGGTCAGGATGATGTTCCGCCGCCGCACCTTCGGATCGAGCGCCTTCTGCGTGGCCTCCGTGACCTTGCGCTTCGTCCAGCGCAGCACCAGCTGCGCCCAGACGAACTCGGTCGCCCAGATCGCCATGCCTCCGAAGATCACCAGCCAGCCGGGTCCCGGCAGCGGCAGCATGATGATGCCCGCGACCACCACCGCGAGCCCCACCACGAAGACACCGACCTGCCAGCTCAGGTGCAGCGCCCGGCGCGCCTGGACGAACTCCGGCGCCCGCGAGCCCAGCGGCTTCGCCCCCGACCCGGATCCGGTCTCGTCGGTCGCGGCGGCCGGACCGCCCGCTTCGTCACTCCCCGTATTCATACAGCCAAACCTACCGGATTGATTCACGTCACTGGAATGGCCGTTCCCCCACAAGAAAGACTCCGCCGTACGAGCTACCTAAAGACGTTCAAAACCCTCAGAGGGGTTTACAACGGCACCGTAGGTGGCATGTCGATTTCGCCGACGTGCGAATCCCCGAGCGCACACTGAGCGAAAGGCCCTGGCGCTTATGAACACCACGGTCAGCTGCGAGCTGCACCTGCGCCTCGTTGTGTCGAGCGAGTCCTCACTGCCTGTACCCGCAGGACTGCGGTATGACACGGCCGATCCGTATGCCGTGCACGCCACCTTCCACACCGGAGCCGAGGAGACCGTCGAGTGGGTTTTCGCCCGCGATCTCCTCGCCGAAGGCCTTCACCGGCCGACCGGCACCGGAGACGTCCGAGTCTGGCCGTCCCGCAGCCACGGTCAGGGCGTTGTCTGCATCGCCCTGAGCTCTCCCGAGGGTGAGGCCCTGCTCGAAGCCCCGGCGCGGGCCCTCGAGTCCTTCCTGAAGCGGACCGACGCCGCCGTGCCACCCGGCACGGAGCATCGCCACTTCGATCTCGACCAGGAGCTGTCGCACATCCTCGCGGAGAGCTAGTCGCGAGACAGCCCCCGCGCCGGCATCCAGCCGGCGTCAGGCAGTGCGAGGGCGCCCCGTGCCGTCCACTCGGGGAGACGGCACGGGTTCAAGCACAGCAGGACAGCACGAGAGCACCACAGCAGGACAACCGCATAGGGCAGACGGCCGAGCCGCCGCCGCGGGAGCTCCCGCGGCGGCGGCTCGGCTGCGCTCCGGGCCCCGTGGACAGGTACAGGCGCTAGGCTCGGCCAGCATCGGCGGGCGCAGGCCCGACCCCCAGGCCAGGGAGCGAATCGTGCTGATCACCCACGACACCCGGTGTGCCCTCGACACCGTGGTGGATCTGGTGAACACCGCACCGGACGACGCCGCCGGCACGGCCGACCGTCTCACCGATGTCACCGCGCTCGAAGCCTTCGTACGAAAGAACGAGATCAGCGACGTGGGGACGATCGCGGAGCGTGACCTCCTCGCGGTGCGCACGGTGCGCGACCGGTTCGCCGGCGTCTTCGCCGCGCCTGACCCGCGCGCCGCGGCGGAGCTGATCAACGACCTGATCGCCGCCGCCGGCACCACTCCGCGCCTGACCGACCACGACGGCTACGACTGGCACGTGCACTACTTCGCGCCCGGTGCGTCCGTCGCGGACCACCTGGCGGCCGACTGCGGAATGGCCCTGGCCTTCTTCGTGGTCGCCGGGGAACAGGAGCGGTTGCGGCGCTGTGACGCTCCGGACTGCCGGCACGCGTTCGTCGATCTCTCCCGCAACCGCTCGCGCCGCTACTGCGACAGCCGCACCTGCGGGAACCGGCTGCACGTGGCCGCGTACCGGGCGCGCCGCAAGGAGGCCGCGGGCTGAGCCCGGGCAGGGGGCCGCTCACAGCAGCAGCAGGTCGTGCAGCGCGGCCAGCAGGAGCAGACAGCCGATCACCGAGAGGAAGATCATCAGTGGTGGCTGGGAGAGCGCGAAGAGGCAGCCGCGCCGTGTGTCGGGGTTCGGTGTCACGGGGACGGGTGGCGGGGCCTCCCGGTCCTTCTCTGCGTTCAGCTGTTCGGCCAGCTGCGGTGTGTCCAGCATCTCGTCGTGATGATGACGCAGGCCGAGGGCGCCGTGGGGTCAACTTGCCCGGTATCACCGGCAGTTCGCCGGATCTTGTGACCACACACACGATCATCTGAACGAATATGCGACGCCTGTCGTACGTGCGTTCAGGCACCGCGGTTCAGATGCCGTGGTTCAGATGCCGTGCTTCTTCAGGATCGCCTCGATGTCGCTGAAGTCGTCGGCCGCGCCGGACCGCGCCGTCGGCTTCGGCTGCGCGACGGGGGCGGTGCGGGTGGCAGGGCCGAGCGAGGGGGCCGACGCGTCCGGGGCGACCGCCCCGCGCCGCTCCGCCCTGGCGGCCGCCCTGCGCTCCTTGCGGGTACCGCCCGAGCGGCGCTCGACGGCCCTGGTCCCCATGAACATCAGCCAGGCAGCGCCGAGCACGCCGAACCCGGCCCACGCGGTCGGGCTGAACGCCGTGTCCACCACCCACTGCACCGCGCCGGTCATCACCAGGCCCAGCGGTACGAGGGAGTAGGCGGCCAGCCGGGCGGCCGCGAGGAAGCGCTTGCGGTACGCGGTGACCGCGGCGATGCCCAGGCCCGCCACGGACACGGCGGAGCAGACGGTCTCGGCTATCATCCGGTCCTCCTGAGCTCGGGCAATCGGTCGCATCGGGGCGGTTCGCCCCTTCCATCCTGCACCGTCCCCGGGGCCCGGGGCCACGGCCGGGACGGACCTCAGGGAGATCTCCGGGTCGCTTCTCCTCCGCAGGTTCAGGTTGGGCCCCCGCGCCCGGCCTGGGAGACTGAGCCCATGAACGCCTCGAACCCGGCCCCCATCCTCGACGTGTGGTGCGAGCTCCAGTGCCCGGACTGCCGCACGGCCCTGGACGACGTACGCGCCCTGCGCGAGCGCTACGGCGACCGCCTCCAGATCCGGCTGCGGCACTTCCCGCTCGACAAGCACCCTTACTCCTTCGCCGGGGCGCAGGCCGCCGAGGAGGCGTTCGTACAGGGCAAGGGGTGGCCGTACGTGGAGGCCGTGCTCGCCCGGGTCGAGGAGTTCGCCGCGAAGGGCGAGCCGTTCCTCGTCGAGGTCGCGGGTGAACTCGGCATGGACGCCGAGGAGTTCGACACCGCGCTGATCGACGGCCGGCACATCCTGATCGTCGACGCCGACCAGGCCGAGGGCAAGGTCATCGGCGTGAAGGGCACCCCGACCTACGAGATCGACGGCAAGCTGCTGGACGGCAGTCAGAACCAGGCGGGCCTGCGGGCGCAGATCGAGGCGATCGCGGACGGGCTGCTCGGGGAGTAGTCAGAGCAGCTGCTTGTAGAGGTGGTGGCGGGTCGGCGTGTAGCCGAGCGACTCGTACAGCCGCAGGGCCGGGATGTTGTCCGCGAAGACGTTGAGGCCGATCCGGGTGGCGCCCGCGGCGATCGCGTCGGCCTCGGCGTACCGCATCAGGGCCCGGCCGTGGCCACGGCCCCGGTGGTCGGCGGCCACCTCGACGTCGTAGATGTACGCGCCGTCGGAGCGCTGGGCCACCCACAGCGTGCCGACCGTCTCTCCGTGGTGCTCCAGGACGCTGATCAGGACGTCCGGGGTCCCGATGCCGTCGGGGAGCAGCGCCGCGTGGTCGCGCTCGGACTTCTCCCGGGCGTCGCGCTCGGTGGCGCCGCGCTCGACGACGGTGCGCTCGTAGCGCGCCTTCTCACTGGTCAGCCACGGCCCGTACTCCGCCTCCGTCATCCGGCGGCCCGTGCTGCCCGGCGGGAGGGCGGGGGGCTGCCGCGGCAGGGGCTTGGCCATGTTCCGATTGCGCTCCACATAGCCGAGCGCGCCGGCGAGCCGCAGCAGAGCCGCCTGGTCCGCGGGGACGGTCGCCTCGACGCGGCGGCAGTTCCAGCCGCGGGCCACTTCCTCGGCGGCCAGCGCGGCGACGGTGGCACGGCCGCGCCCCCTGTCCGGTTCGTCGATGCGCAGATCGAGGATCTGGGCGACGGACGGGCCGAAGGCGGGGTGCGTGGCGAGGTGGAGGGTGCCCACGGGCCGGCTGTTCACGCACACCGCGAAGCGGCGTGAACGATTCCCCTCGGCGGTGCGCTGAAGCGGCTCGGTCGGCCGCAGGGTCGTGGTCATCACCGGTGTTGTACCCATCCGCGCCGACGGAGCGACAGCCGTTTTACCGGGCGCTCACGGATCGATGCCGTCCGCGGCACGCTCGTCCCACACCCGCATCGCCTTGGCGGTGACAGGGCCCGGCGCGCCCGGCAGCTCCCGGTCGTCGACCCGGTGCACGGCCTGGATGTCGCGCAGCGTCGAGGTCAGGAACACCTCGTCGGCCTCGGCGAGCACCGACACCGGCAGCTCGGTCTCCCGGGCGCCCGTCCACTCGACGGCGAGGGCGCGTGTGATGCCCGCCAGGCAGCCGGAGGCGACCGGCGGGGTGTGGATCTCGCCGTCGAGGACGACGAACACATTGGAGCCCGTGCCCTCGCACAGCTGCCCCACGGTGTTCGCGAACAGCGCCTCGGAAGCGCCGAGTTCACGGGCGCGGGCGAGCGCCACGACGTTCTCCGCGTACGAGGTGGTCTTCAGGCCCGCGAGAGCGCTCCGCTCGTTCCTGGTCCACGGCACGGTGATCACGGCGGTGGTGTCGGGGCGCCGGGCGGCCTCGCCGAGCGCCACGACGAGCGTCGTGCCCGCCTCTCCGCGGTCCGAGCCGAGTGGCGAGAGGCCGCCGGTGTACGTGATCCGCAGCCGGCCCAGCGGCAGCGGGTTGGCCGCGAGCACGGCGTCGCAGGCCCGGCGCACCTCGTCGAGGTCCGGCTCGGGCAGCCCGAGGCCGCGCGCGGAGCGGGTGAGCCGGTCGAGGTGCCGGGTGAGCGCGAACGGTGTGCCGTCGACCGACTTCACCGTCTCGAAGATGCCGTCGCCCACGGTGAGCCCGTGGTCGAAGACGGAGACGCGCGCCTCCTCGGTGTCCTGCAGTCGGCCGTCGAGCCAGATCTTCACTGGGGTCCCTCCACTGTGCCCGGATCTGTCCGGCCACTATGCGTCCGCGTACGTGCCCGACGCTACCGCGAGCAGTCGCGCCGCCTTCAGCTCGGTCTCCCGCCACTCCCCCTCGGGGTCGGAGCCCCAGGTGATGCCGGCGCCGGTGCCGAAGCGCAGCATGCCCGCGGCGCGGTCGATCCAGAACGTGCGGATCCCGACGGCCAGTTCCCCGGTCCCCCGGTCGGCGTCGACCCAGCCGATCCCGCCGCAGTAGGGGCCGCGCGGTGCCGTCTCCAGCGCGTCGATGATCCGCAGCGCGCTGGACTTGGGGGCGCCGGTGACGGAGCCGGGCGGGAAGGTGCCCGCGAGCAGTTCGGGCCAGCCGGCGCCCTCGCGCAGCTCGCCGCGGACCGTGGAGACGAGGTGGACGAGGCCCGGGTGCTTCTCCACCGCGCACAGGTCGGGCACGGAGACCGTGCCCGTGGCGCAGACGATCCCCAGGTCGTTGCGGACCAGGTCCACGATCATCACGTTCTCGGCGTAGTCCTTCTCCAGGAGATCGGCCTCGGTGCGGCCGGTGCCCTTGATGGGGCCGGACTCCACGACCGGGCCCCGGCGGCGCAGGAACAGCTCGGGCGAGGCGGTCGCGATCTCCACGCCCTGGCCGGGGAGCCGGATCGTGCCCGCGTACGGCGCAGGGTTCCCGCGCGCGAGGAGAGCGGTGAGGGCGTCGACGTCGGCGTCCGGCGCCACCGGCGCGGACAGCACGCGGCAGAGATTGGCCTGGTACACCTCGCCGGCCGCGATGTGGTCGCGTATGCGGCGCACCCCCGCCGTGTACGCGGCGTGGTCGAGGGAGGACACCCAGTCCGCCGCGGCGGGTCCGCGCCAGGCGCCCGGCCGCGGCGCGGGCACCGGTTCCCTGCGCACCTCGCCGAAGCGGGCGCAGACCAGGCGCCCCTCGAAGTCCGCGGAGACCGCCCAGAAACCGGCCGAGTCCAGGGCCGCGGGATCGTCGGTGACGTCGAGGAGGTCGGTCGCGAGGAGGTCGCCGAAGCGGGCGAGGGGAGACAGCGAGGGGGAACCGTGCACGGTTTCGAGTCTATGGCGGGTGTCCGGCCGGTGACCTGGGGTGGAGGTCCGGTGGTCGGTCGGGTGGTCATACCGGTGATCACCACGGGGCCGCACCGCAGCACGCTGCGCAAACGCGTTTTGGACCTCCCCAGGGAATCCGCTAGAGTTCAACACGTCGCCGGGACGCGGAAGCGAAACGGAAAGACACGCGAACGTAGCTCAGTTGGTAGAGCGCAACCTTGCCAAGGTTGAGGTCGCCGGTTCGAACCCGGTCGTTCGCTCAGGATGTGGGGGATCTTCCCGAACCCCTACGCTCCTGGTGGAGTGGCCGAGAGGCGAGGCAACGGCCTGCAAAGCCGTCTACACGGGTTCAAATCCCGTCTCCACCTCCATGCGCGATTAGCTCAGCGGGAGAGCGCTTCCCTGACACGGAAGAGGTCACTGGTTCAATCCCAGTATCGCGCACTGGATCTTCGGACTCCGGTTCGTATCTGATCCGTCCCGCGCGATTAGCTCAGCGGGAGAGCGCTTCCCTGACACGGAAGAGGTCACTGGTTCAATCCCAGTATCGCGCACGCAGCACCTGGCAGTACCCGGCAGTACCCCTCGCGGAGCCTGATAGAGTCTGGCCCGTCCCGCGCGATTAGCTCAGCGGGAGAGCGCTTCCCTGACACGGAAGAGGTCACTGGTTCAATCCCAGTATCGCGCACCAGCAAGAAGCCCCCGGTCCTCGTGGCCGGGGGCTTCTTCGTGCGGTCAGGGCTCAGTGTGCTCAGGAGGAGAAGAGCATCCGGCCGAAGCTCCGCTGGTGGTGGCCGTGGTGCCCGTGGTGGCCGCCGTGGTGCGGAGCGCCCCAGGCCGGTGCCGGGGCGGCGGGATAGGCCTGTGGGGCGGGCGGGGCCAGCGGGGCCTGCTGCTGCCACTGGGACTCCAGGCGGGTCAGCGACTCCAGCTCGCCGTAGTCCAGGAATATCCCGCGGCAACCGCTGCACTGCTCGATCTGGACGCCATTGCGGTTGTAGGTGTGCATCGGTGCGTGGCACTTGGGACACTGCATGGTCGGCTCAACTCCTCGCCGGTCGGTGCTGCTTCGCCGGAACACTTCCCGGCTTCCGTCCCCCGCACCCTACTTGGCCGGATCGGGACCCAACTGGGGCGGCACCGATGCCATTCGGGCACACGCGTCGACGACCGCCTCCTCCACCTCGTCGAGCACCCGTTCCGCCCTGGTGGCCTTCGCCACGGCGAGCGCGGCGGTCTGCACGGTGAGCGCGCGGGCCGGTGCGTCCAGGGCGGGCCAGGGGTCGTCGACGCTCAGTTCCTTCGCGCCGCCCGCGCGTTGGTAGGCGGACAGGAAGCGCGCCCAGTCCTCGGCGGGCAGCAGGCCGCAGGCGAACCAGGCGGCGGGGCGGGCCAAGTCCCACGCGGGGTCGCCGAGTCCGAGGTCGTCGATGTCGATGAGGAGCCAGCCGGCCGGGGCGGTCGGACGGCGGACGAGCTGGCCGAGGTGGAGGTCGCCGTGGCAGAGCGCGCGAGCGTGGTCGTACGGGGCCTCGGCGCGCGCCCAGGGCGGCAGGGTGCGCCAGGCGGCGAGGATCGGTGCGGCGGCCGGGTGGCCGGGGGCCGCGGCGCGCAGCCGGGCCAGGGCGGCGGCCGCCTTGTGCGGGCCCCGCATCGCGGGCAGGCCGGCCGGCAGCCGGTGCTCGGGGACGGTGTGGAGGCGGGCGAGCAGGGTGCCCACGGCCTCCCACGGGGCGCGTTCGGGATGGTCCGGGTCGACCGGGGTGCCGTACGGCCAGAACGTGACCGGGCGGTCGTGCAGGAGCGACGCGGTGAGGTGCAGCGGCGGCAGGAGTACGCCGGCCAGGGCGGGGTGCGCGGCCACGGCGAGCCGGCGGTCGAGGTCGGCGGGGTCCGTGCCGGGCCCGTGGGCCTTCGCGACGGTGTCGCCGTGCCGGACGACGGCGCCGTCGGGGCGGTCCGCGAGCGTGGCCGCGCCGCAGACGCATGCGATGCCGATGGGGTGGGCAGCCGTCCGGGCCCTGGCGCGCAGCTCGGGAAGGATGGGCGTGGAGGTGGTCACGGGATCCCTCGGGTGTGGTGCGTGGTCGCGCCGAGCCTACGGCGCCCCGGCGCCGCCCGTGGCTGCTGTGAACGGGATCCGGAAAACCGGACGGGCCGTCCGGAAAAGCAATACTGCGCGCAGCTCCCCAGCTGCGCGCAGTATTTGTGCCGTCCGCCGCACCCCCGTCCCCACGGGGTTTCATGGCCGGATGTCCCCGCCCGGACCGCTCTTCCGGGTCTGGAGGCGCCGCTCAGCGCCCCAGCATCACGCCCACGGACGACGCCTGTGTGACCATCGCGTCCCAGCCGCCGAAGACGACGACGAGCAGGGCAGCGAGGGGGAGGACCATGGCCGTGGCCACCAGCGGGTGGCGCCGGCCGGTGGTGGGGCCGCCGAACAGGCCGGCCCGGCCCATTCGCGTACGGAACGCAGTCGTCCGCGATGCCGTGTCCGCCATGGCCCTGTCCTCTCCCGGTCGAGATCCAGTTGTCCTGTGTGGTTGGCAGCGGCGGGCACCTGACCTCGGGGGACGAGTGCTGGACCCGCCGCTTGACCTCAAATCTACGGTCGACGCGGATCCCCGGCGTCATGCCCTCGTACCGATTGCCGGGCCTCCCGGAGGATGACCGGATCCGCCTCGTGTACTCCCCTGGGTGGAGACGGCGGCCCGCGGAGCTACGCGGTCTCGGGGTCTTCCCCCAGGGAACGGCCCGTCCGCGCCTCCCGCTCGGCGGCCTCCTCGCGCGGCACCGGCTGCTCGACCAGGGCGAGCACCCGGGTCGCCATGAAGCGCGCGGTGCGCACCACGGAACCGGACCGGGTGACTTCGCTCACTTCCACGACTCCTCTGCGCACCGCTGTCTCCACTCTCCGCCCGGCGCGGCTCGCCACCACCTCGTACGTGCGTGTCGTGTCACCGGCGTCCACGACTATCTCGACGCGATCACCCTTCATGGACCCAATCCCCCTTCTGCGACGGGTGGTTGGGATTTCGTGCGGTATGGATCCGCCCCGCTCCCGCGCTCCCTGACCACTTTTCAATTCTCCCACCCGGCACTGACAATCGAATCTGCCGTGAGGGCGCGGCCTCTGCGCGCAGCCGGGCGCGGAAACGTAAGCTGTGGCTCGTCAGACGGACCGGGCAGCAGCGGGGATGAACATGGCGATGATGCGCCTGAGGCGCGAGGACCCGCGCGTCGTCGGCTCGTTCAGGCTTCACAGACGGCTCGGGGCCGGTGGGATGGGCGTGGTCTATCTCGGTTCCGACCGCCGGGGCCAGCGGGTCGCGCTCAAGGTGATCAGGCCGGATCTGGCGGAGGATCAGGAGTTCCGGTCGCGGTTCGCGCGCGAGGTGTCCGCCGCACGGAGGATCCGGGGCGGGTGCACGGCGCGCCTGGTGGCCGCCGATCTGGAGGCCGACCGTCCGTGGTTCGCCACGCAGTACGTGCCCGGCCCCTCGCTGCACGACAAGGTGGCGGAGGAGGGTCCGTTGGCCGCGGCCGACGTCGCCGCCGTGGGTGCCGCGCTGTCGGAGGGGCTCGTCGCCGTGCACGAGGCGGGCGTCGTCCACCGGGACCTCAAGCCGTCCAACATCCTGCTGTCCCCGAAGGGGCCGCGGATCATCGACTTCGGTATCGCGTGGGCGACCGGCGCCTCGACGCTGACGCACGTGGGGACCGCGGTCGGCTCCCCCGGCTTCCTGGCGCCCGAACAGGTGCGCGGGGCGGCCGTCACCCCGGCCACCGACGTGTTCGCCCTCGGCGCCACGCTCGCCTACTCGGCGATGGGCGACTCGCCGTTCGGGCACGGCAGTTCCGAGGTCATGCTCTACCGCGTGGTGCACGAGGAGGCGCAGCTGCACGGGGTGCCGGACGCGCTGGCGCCGCTGCTGCGCGCGTGCCTGGCCAAGGATCCCGAGGAGCGGCCCAGCACGCTGCAACTGTCGCTGCGGCTCAAGGAGATCGCGGCCCGCGAGGCCCAGGGGCTCGGGGAGGCGCGGCCGCCGGCGCAGCGGATGGCGGAGCAGGACCGGCCGACCGGGCGGCTCGCCAACCCGTACGACACGCAGGAGCAGCACGAGCAGCAGCGCACGCAGCGGCGTACCCAGTCGGGCACGGCCTCGTCCCGGCCCAGCAACGGCCGGACCGGCGGCGGCTCGCGCAACAGCACGTCCCGCTCGGGCAGCAGGCCGGCGCCGCGCAGTGGCGCGGGACGCCCGGCGCCGCGGACGAACGGGACGGGGACGGGCAAGCGGCTGCGGCCCGCGAATCCGCGGCTGCTCGGCCAGCGGCTCTTCGTGTTCGTGGTCGTGACGCTGCTGGTGGCGCTGGCCATCGCGGCCATGCAGGGCTGCCAGGGGCCGTCGCGCGGGCTCGGCGACCTCGACGTACCGCACACGAGTGCGACGCAGGCTCAGCCGCGGACGCCGGCCGCCGACGGCCGGGAGGGCTGAGCGCCCGGGTCAGCGGGTCACAGTTCGGGGCGGCCGGTCGCCACCGCGTAGAAGGCGACCGCGGCCGCCGCTCCGACGTTCAGCGAGTCCACGCCGTGGGCCATCGGGATGCGGACCCATTCGTCGGCGGCCATGAGCGCCTTGGTCGTCAGGCCGTCGCCTTCGGCGCCGAGCATCAGGGCCACCCGGTCCATCCGGTGCGGGGCCACCTCGTCCAGGGACTTCGCCCGCTCGGCCGGGGTGAGCGCCAGCAGGCTGAAGCCCGCCTCGCGGACCGACATCAGCGACTTCGGCCAGGTCTCCAGGCGGGCGTACGGCACCGAGAAGACCGCGCCCATGGAGACCTTCACCGAGCGGCGGTAGAGCGGGTCCGCGCAGTCCGGGGAGAGCAGGACGGCGTCCATGCCCAGCGCCGCCGCCGAGCGGAAGATCGCGCCGATGTTGGTGTGGTCGTTCACCGACTCCATGATCACGACGCGGCGCGCCGTGGTGAGCAGGTCCTCGGCCGTGGGCAGCGGCTTGCGCTGCATGGAGGCGAGGGCGCCGCGATGCACGTGGTAGCCGGTGACCTGTTCGGCGAGGTCGGGAGCGACCGCGTAGACCGGGGCCGGGACCTCGTCGATGACGTCGCGCATGACGTCGACCCACTTGGCGGAGAGCAGCATCGAGCGCATCTCGTAGCCGGCCTGCTTGGCGCGGCGGATGACCTTCTCGCCCTCGGCGATGAACAGGCCCTCGGCCGGTTCGCGCTTGCGGCGCAGTTCCACGTCGGTCAGGCCCGTGTAGTCGCGCAGGCGCGGGTCGTCGGGGTCCTCGATGGTGATGAGACCTTTGGGTTCAGCCACGGATCGATACTGCCTTGTTCTGGTTGTGGTGCCAACGGTTGAGTACGGCTCTTGTTACCGCTGGTTACGCGTGGGGTTCTCGTGGACCACCGGGCCGACGACGATGACCGCCGGGGGCTTCACGCCCTCCGCGACCGCCTTCTCGCCGACCGTGGCGAGCGTCGCGTCGACGCGGCGCTGGGCGGCCGTGGTGCCCTCCTGGACGAGGGCGACGGGGGTGTCGGCCGGCTTTCCGTGCGCGATCAGGGCCTCGGCGATCTTCCCTATCTTGTCGACGCCCATGAGGATCACGAGGGTGCCGGTCAGCCGGGCCATCGCCGACCAGTCGACGAGGGAGCGCTCGTCGTCGGGGGCCACATGGCCGCTGACCACGGTGAACTCGTGGGCGACGCCGCGGTGGGTGACCGGGATACCGGCCGCG